>NZ_LKAJ02000001.1:1862679-2173125 GCF_001431295.2 Candidatus Berkiella aquae
TCTTTTTCTTGCGAAATGGCTTGATTATCTTCATGAAGTTGTTTAATTAATGATTCTAATTGCCTTTTTTGCAATTGCATTTCTTGCTCAACTTTTTGCAGACCTTCAGCATAGCCTTTAGCAAAGCCTGCATCATACCCTTTTTGATTAAGCTCAGCTTGAACCGCATTGGCGGTTGATGCATTGGGGTTAACTTTTAAACTTTTATTGGTCGTATGATGCGCATTCACCACTAAACCAAATTCAGGCAATGCCCATTTGCTATGACTCTCTGGCATTAAACCATTTCCTCGCTCTTATTGCCCATCATGATCTTACCTTGATCTGCTAATGATTTAGCAATCATTAAAATTTCTTTTTGCGCTGCTTCAACTTCGCTTATGCGAACTGGACCTTTGACTTCAAGATCGTCTTTTAATAATTCACCCGCTCGTTTTGACATGTTTTTAAAGATTTTATCTTTAATTTCATTATCAGCTGCTTTTAGTGCAATAACTAATGTGTCCGTTTTTACTTCACGCAACAACATCTGAATGCCTCTATCATCAATAGATTTGATATTGTCGAAAATAAACATTAAATCTTGAATTTGATTGGCGAGTTCTTCATCTCTTTCTTTCACTGCACCTAAAATGGTTGTTTCAACATCACCACTCACAAAGTTCAAGATATCGGCAGCACGTTTAATACCACCAATGGTTTTAGTTTGATTCATAATAATATTGGAAACTTGTTTTTCCATCACAGAATTTAACTCGTCAATCGCCGCTGGCTGAATCGAATCTTGCATCGAGATTCGCATCACTAAGTCAATCCGCACTTTCTCATCAAGGGAGTTTAATACTTCTGCCGCATGATCAGGATCAAGATAACTTAAGATAATCGCTTGAATTTGCGGATGTTCATCGCGAATAATATCGGCAATCGCTTTGGCATCCATCCATTTTAATGAGTCAAGGCCTTTAGTATTGCCACCAATCAAAATTTTATCAATCACGTTGTTGGCCTTGTCTTCACCTAAAGCGGTCACAAATACTTTTCGTATCTGTTCATCTTTATTTAAACCAATACTGGTTTTACTTTCTGCTTCAACAATAAATTCCGAATAAATTTGGGTGACGGTTTTATTATCCACATTTTCAAGCGCAGCCATTGAAACCCCAAGTTTATGTACTTCTTTGGGGCCCAAAAATTTAAGCAATTTTGCTGCATCTTCTGAGCTGACACTCATTAGAAAAATGGCGGCTTTATGCGCGCCTTCATCACTAGCTGCTTTTCTCATGCTCAATTCCTACCCATTGCTTGATGACTTGCGCTGCTTTTTTAGGATCTTCATTAATTAGTTCTTTGACTCTCACATGGTAATCTGATTCATCTATTTTCTTGCCTTTTTTATCTAAGATGCCACCCACGTTGTCAGTCGATGTTTGCATGAGCATTTTTTGTTTATAGTCTGAGATGCTGGTCAGATTTTTCAATAAAGGTCGCAACACAACCAAAATGAGCGTTAAGATAGCAACGCCTGCAAGCGATTGTTTCACAATCATCCAAAACCAAGGTTTTTCCATGATAGATTGCTTGGGCAATTCTTGAATAGGCTCAACTTGGGCAAATGAGGAATTAATCACCGTCACTCTATCGCCGCGTTCTGTTTCAAAACCTATCGCATCTTTGACTAACGTTTCAATCTTCTGTATTTCTTCTGGTTTTAATGGCACTTTGGTTGCTGTACCATTGCTGTCATAAACGGTTTTATCGTCAACCACGACACCAACTGATAAACGTTGTAACTTGCCCGGCAAATTAACTTGATGCTTAATTTGTCGATCAATTTCAAAATTCTTGGTTTCTTGCAAACTAATAACGCCTGGTGCCATTTCTCTAGGTTTTTTAGCTGCTTCTTGCCCTGGTTGCCCTGGCTTTTGGTTGGGCGCTGGTTGATGGGGTGTTCCTGGTGCTTGATTTGATAAAGTGCCAGGTACTCCGCCTTCTCTTGATTGGGTACCCTCTTTATGTACATCTGAAATGCGTTCAGAGCGTAATGCTGTTTTGGTAGGATCGTAATTTTCACTCGTTAGCTCTGATGAGGTAAAATCCATCGTAGCAGTAACCTCGGCTTTAATGCGATCGTACCCTAAGATAGGTGACAATAAATCCTGAATCCGTTGTGCATAAACTCGCTCAAGCTTATGGGTATAATCTAATTGTTTTGCTGCCACACTCATTTCATCGCTGCCAGATGAAGAAAGCAGTTTTCCGTTTTGATCGATAACCGTAACATGCTGAGCTGATAAACCTTGAATGCTAGAAGCCACTAAATGGGTAATGGATGAAACCTGTTCAGGCTCTAAACGTCGTCCACCATAAATATCAACAAAAACAGAAGCGCTGGGTTCTTTTTTGTCTTTAATAAAGGCTGTTTGCTTGGGTACCGCTAAATGTACCCGAGCCGATTTAATATTTTCAATCGAAGCGATGGTCTTTTCAAGTTCGCCTTCTAAGGCATGAATATAGCGAGCTCTTTCAATAAATTGGCTAGTTCCAAACACGGAATCTTTATCTAATAACCCCGCAAAGCCATTGCCACTGTGACTTGGAACTCCTTCTCCTGCTAAACGGATGCGTGCTTCATGAACTTTGTTGGCATCAACCAACACCAAACCTGTTTTTTCATCGACTTTAAATGGAATATTTTGTCGTTGTAATGCTTCCACGACATCGCCTGAATCTTTACTATTGAGTTGAGAATAAAGTGGAATATAGTCAGGTGTTTTTGACCACATCACCACATAGATAGCTAAAGCAATGCTTGCCGCAAAGCCAATAAACAACCCTAGTTGTTTTACGATTGGCAGTTCAAAGTAACCATCTGCCAAAGTTCCCTTAGATTGACTATTTTCTGTCATCACATTACTCTATCAAATTGGCATGTTCATGATATCTTGATAAGCACTAACTACATGATTTCTTACTTGAGAAACGGCTTGCAACGATAAGTGGGCCTTTTGTGTTGCTATCATCACATCTGTTAAATGGATGTTTTTATCGCCCTCTTCAAAACGCTTAGCTAAATCACTTGCATTATTTTGCATTTGATTGGCATCATTGATAGCATTTTTTAATAATTGACCAAATTCACTCTGCCCTACCGGATTTGCACCCGCCGACATTTCAGTATTTCTTGCTTTAGCAGCAATAATTTTCATTTGCAGCAATAGCTGATTTGCATCAATTTCATTCATACTTGTATACCCATTTTTTTCATGCGAGAAATTTTATAGCGAAGTGTTCTGGTGCTAATGCCTAATTTGTGAGCACTTTGTTCACGATGGCCATCACATTCTTTTAATACTTGCAGAATCAGTGCATTTTCTTTATCGACCATTTTGTTTTCTAAAGTGTCATCGGCAAATGCATGAACCGCTGGTTGAGTGTGTGAGACTTCAAATAAAATGATATCAGGCTCAATTAGATTATTTTTTGCTAAAATAACACTTCTTTGCATCACATTTTGCAGCTCACGAATATTACCGTGCCACGCATAATTTAATAATTTCTCTATTGCTTGTTCTGATAACATCATATCAGGCTGGGATGCGTACTTTTTTATAAAATAATTTGATAATGGTATAATGTCTGCTTTTCTATCGCGAAGTGCTGCAATATACATCGGGAAAACATTCAAGCGGAAATAAAGATCTTTACGGAAATGTCCGAGTTCTACTTCTTTAGCTAATGCGCGATTCGTTGTTGAAATGAATCTTGCATCTAACTTGATGATTTTATTTCCACCTAATCTTTCTACTTCTTTCTCTTGAATGACTCTTAAAATCTTGGCTTGTAACGCCAATGGCATCTCTGAGATTTCATCGAGTAAAATAGTGCCGCCATTGCCTTGCTCAAGCTTTCCTGGGGTTGACTGATGTGCCCCCGTAAATGCTCCCTTCTCATAACCAAAAAGCATTGCTTCTAGCATATTATCAGGGATCGCTGCACAGTTAATGGCAATAAAAGGCTCGTTTTTGCGTAGTGAATTGTCATGAATGAAACGTGCTAATATTTCTTTACCGGTGCCACTTTCACCACTTATCAGCACAGAGGCATCAGTTTTGGCGACTTGTGCAGCAACCTCAAATAACTTTTTCATCACTTCATCATGGCAAATAAGATTGTTTTGTGGATGGTGATGATATTGGCTAATCTTGTTTAATTTAGTAATCAATTCATTGGCTACAAACGGTTTGGTGATGTAATCAATCGCTCCATTTTTAATGGCAAAAACAGCATCATCAATTTTACCATAAGCTGTCATTAGTACCACCGAAGTTTGATAATCTTGCTTTTTAATAAATTTGAGTAAATCGATACCACTCATTTTATCTAATTGAATATCACTTAATACAATATGATAATGTTTAGTTCTGAGCATCTGTAGTGCCATTGTTGAAGATTCAACTGCATCAACCTCAAAAGAAGCATTTTGTAATGTCATTGTTAATGCTTCTAATAAGTCTTTATCATCTTCAACCAATAATACAGAACTTTGTGTCATGGTGACTCCGCTATCCATTCCATATCGAATATGGCAAATACAATGAGACGATAGTGTAATTATTTTCAACCGATTCGATCGCCAATCGTCCTTGATGCGCTTCTAGAATTGATTTGGCAATACTTAACCCTAAGCCTGTGCCATTTTCTTTAGTGGTGTAAAAGGGTTTCTCAATCCGTATTAGCTCGTCTTGCGTTATCCCTTTGCCATAATCTTTCACTGCAATGCTTAATTCGCCACCAATTAATTGCAGGTTGATTTCAATAAAAGTTTGTTGCTTGCCGGCTTGAATGGCGTTATCAATAATATTCATTAAAGCACCCATCAGCGATGCTTTATGACCAATAATAATGGCTTTATCACAGTTTTTTTCGCTATTTAATTCAATGTTGACACCAGGATGCAATTGTTGGTAATCCATCAACATTTTCTGCAATTCATCATAAATAAACATGTTTTCGATCATCTTTTCTTGGCCTTTACAGACCATCAACACATCATCGATTTGCTGTTTAATGAGTAACAGTGGCTTCATGATTTTGGCTTGATAGCTTGAATCAAGCGGTAGACTTGATGCATATAAAATGGCGGTTGACAAAGGTGTTCTTAATTGATGAGCTAATGATGCGGAAAGTTTTTCAATCGAATCCAGTTTTTGTAATTGCATTGTACAAAGATTACTTTGATGGATCTCTGTTTCATCAACTAGCAATACCAATTGGCCTTTAGCGTTCGGTAAAGACTGCGTTTTGAATAAAACCGTATGTCCGCTCTTAAGACAAATATAATTTCCTTCGTTAACAATTTCTTTAACATTTTGACGTAGTACTTCTGACCAATCCTTGCTCATTTTCTCTAAACCAAGCATCTCTTGTGCTTGCTTGTTATAAAGATCAATCATGCCTTCTGCAGTAATCATAATCACGCCAGCAGGGATACTTTCTAGCCAATCATAGAGTGGCTCCCTATTTGTTTTTGGTGACGTAATCATGGTTTGCATAACATTCAACCGTCATATTTTAAGTGATACTTTAGAATAGCAATTGTTATGCCAACTATTATTATCATATTTATCAAATAGATAAGGAATTAAGTATGTTAGGTTGCCAAGAAATTGGCATTTGGTTTAGATGCTGAACTTGATAACTGATCTTATATTCATTATGATTGGCGCCCCTTACACAGTTATAAGAACATTAAAATCATGCAACATGGTCCTAAAAGTCAAATGGAACTTAAATTTGAACGAATTAATCGCGCACAAAGTTATGCTGAAAAACGAAATCTGATAGAACAACTGACAGATGATGAGCGCACAATGTATAACAAACAACAAGAAGCTAAATATAAATATGATGAATGTATGCCACAATCAGTGCTACCGGTTAATTTCACTCGGACTTATACACCGGCGAATAATGCCGCAAATACTGCTCGCAAAGGCGTGGTGATTCGCAATGCTCCTGCTGCCAATATAAGTGATGCAGCATCTCCCAATACCTCTAAGCTAACGAAATAAATTTTTTTACTGTTAATAGAGTAGTATCCGGCATTTTCATGTAAAAATGCCGGTTTATTTAGCGATTTGAAATTTTTTCATTTTCTCTACCAATGTGGTGCGTCTCATTCCTAATTTTTCGGCGGCATGCGATACCACGCCATTGGTTTTATTCAATGCATCTTGAATATAATTTAATTCAATTTGATACAAAATATCTTTCAAATTCACATTTTCTGATACGGTGGCCTGCGGATTAATCATGACTGTCTCAGTCATTTCTAGGTATTTGGGGATTACGTCCACTTTATTTTGCTCTGACATTTGTTGATATTTTGCGGGCAATTGGTGGTAATCCACTTTTTGATCGGGATAAAGAACGATGAGGCGCTCAATTAAATTGGCTAATTCACGGATATTGCCCTGCCATTCGCATTTCATTAAAGAACGTATGGCAGCTTGGGTCAATTCAATACTACTACCAATTTCTTGCTGAAGCTTTTGGGTTAAATCGGCAATAATGTCTGGAATATCTTCACTGCGTTCTCTTAAATGGGGCATTTCGATGGGAAAGACATTCAATCTATAATACAGATCTTCCCGAAAGCGTCCATTTTTAATCTCTTCTTCGAGGTTACGATGCGTTGCAGCAATAATTCTCACATCCGTTTTAATCGACTTATTGCTACCAACTCGCTCTAATACTTTTTCTTGAATAACTCTAAGTATCTTAACTTGCATGGCAAGGGGCATGTCACCAATTTCGTCTAAGAAAATGGTCCCGCCATTGGCCAATTCAAAACGGCCTATACGAGAGCTAATGGCACCCGTAAAAGCGCCCTTCTCATGCCCAAAAAGCTCGCTTTCGAGTAAATCGTTAGGTATTGCACCGCAATTAACCGGAATAAAGGGTTTATCTTTACGTTTGGAATGTAAATGCAAAAAGCGGGCAGCAATTTCTTTACCTGTGCCTGATTCACCCGTAATCATGACACTGACTTCGGTCAGCGCTGCCTGACTTAACATTTTTTTGATTTGGGTAATGGTGTGGCTACTACCACTAATCTCTACAGTTGAGTCACGCATTTTTTCACAATGTTTTTGTAATCATTGTTAACTAATAGTCGCTAGGTTTATGACATGTCAAATTCTTGTCATAGGAAATAGGACTTTCGTCTTTACTGATTGAAAGCGCAGATACTCAATTCGCCAAGCTACCTGCTAAGCGCAGGCTACTATCTTCCTTTTTTAATATTTAACGGTCTGGTTAACGTTGAAATATCGATAATATTTTTTTTAGGTTCTTGAAAGCGGTTTGATATACCCGTATACCAAGCATCGGTTTTATGTTTTTGCCAAAACATTTGTCCTGTATTAGGCCATGGTTTTACGGTACCACTTTCGTGACTTAACTCTTTCATAAATCATCCTGATTTTTTGATATTTTAATTGATTTTCTAACCACTAATATTTCTTTTGCTAGTTTTTGCTTATTGCTTTCCATTTTTTCAATCAAGGTATCAATTACCGGTATCATATCGATAATTTGTTGTTTATCTTGAAGTTCATCAAGGTTCTGCTCTGGATACGCGTTGCGAAAATCTTGTAATGCAGCACACAGATTAACAAATCGATTGTGATCATTCTCATCGATTGATGCATTTAAATCTTGCACAATCTGTGACAATGCTGCCAAATAATTTTTATTCATTGTCAACATTCTCTCGTGGCATATTATCCCAACCGGATTTAATGGTTGCGATTAACTCGATAACTTCATCTAATTTTTTGAGATCGTCATGTAAATTAACTTCAATCAATGATTGTAAAATGTAAGTATAAAGATCGGATAAATTCTTAGCGATTTCACCACCTTCTTGTTCATTTAGGCTGGCTTGTAATGTTTCAACAATTGAAATGGCTAAACTGATTGATATTCCTTTATCATGAATATTGTTTCGCTCAATAAATCCTTTAGCGATATTTAGCTTTTCTAAGGCACTCTCTAACAAAATTTGAATGAGTCTATAAGGATCGGCATTTAAGATCCCTGTCTCTATCGAAACATGTTGATACTGCTTCAAAGCGTAGTTTGGATTCATAATTATTTCCTAAAAGATAAAGGTTCAGCTAAGCTATCAAGTTGTGTTTTTAAGAAATCACTGGTTGAACGCAAGTTTGCCACGATAGAATCCATAGCAATAAACTGTGACAATAAGCGCTCTTCAAAATGTATTAAGTGTCTTTCTAGGTTAACGCGTTGTTCTGTAATGAGATCAATACTTTTATTCAAGCCATTGGTTTTGGATTTTATGACACCATCATTCTTAATATAAGTATCTATGGTTGATTCTAGATTATTAAATAGGCCATTTTCGTTATCAATGAAGAACTGACCTATTTCATCATAATTTTTGGTAATGACGCTGTTTAATTTATAAGGATCAATTTCAAGTTTACCGGTGATTCTATCTGTAGATATGCCCATTTGGGTCAATGAAGAAACAGCCAAAGGCAGATCATAATTGGCGGTATTTAATATTCTGCGTAATTGTGTTTGTGCATTACGGGTTAATGCATCGCCGATTAAAATCCCCGCATTTTTAGGATCTTCTTTATTAAAAGCCGTCAACTTTTTTATGGCATCTAATGTGTTATTATAAGCATTGACAAAATCTTCAATTGCTTTTCCCGCCGCATCTTTATCAAGAGACACTTTCATGGTAATGGGATCTAAGGTATTAGTGCCCAATAAGTCGAGTGTTACTCCTTCAATAGCATCGGTAAGGGTATTTGTTTCACTTGTGACGGTAACGCCATCTATTTTCACAGTCGCATTTTGTGCAGCTTGTGCAATGGTTAAATGATTCGATGCAAGTTTTGATAATCCGTTGTTATCGGTGTCGTTGCTATCATTATCAACGACTGTCACGATAAAGGCATTGTCTAATCCGGTCTTATCTGCTTGAAAAGTCAGAACGGCACCCGAATCAGACGTAATTAAGCTTGCGGTAATACCTGTTGTTTTACTTACTTCGTTAATTTTGTTTTTAATTCCCTGCAGGGTTTTATCTTGATCGGTGATTTCAACTGAATAAGTGGTTGCCCCTACTTGAAACTCAATCATTCCTGTACCAACGATGGTAGTCGAATTTGCAAAATTGGCTGATGATAATTTATGCGCTTTGGCTAAAGCGATAATTTCAATTTGGAAATCGCCAGTTTGTGCCGTGTTGGTTGCCTTCGCTTCTAGAACCGTTCTTTTATCGGTTGTTAACCCACTATTCACTAAGCGGCTTGCAAAGGGGTTCGACTCTTTTAATGAATTAACTTTATCTTTTAAATCAGATAATGCACCTTTGAGTGTGCCATAAGCGGTGATTTTGGTAAGAGCTTCTGCTTCATTTCGATCAAAACGTAATTTTTTATCTTTACTTTCTGCAGCCATTAGCTCATCGACCAATTCTCTGATATTGATTCCAGAACCGACACCTGAGGTCGTAATGGGCATTAAATCTCTCCTTGAACCCGCTTTTTTATTATAAAGAGACAAGGCAAAATATGCGCCAATTCTCTTAATAAAATACAACTAAAATACTCTTTAAATTTCATATTGTTAGATTTTAATTTGAACATGCACCTATTTTTATTTTGAATAAAGCGGCAATTAAAATCTGTTTTTGAGAAACATGAAGGAAAAACCTTTCCGCCGGATATGATCAGTGGGTGTTAATAACTGCTTTAACACCCACCAAATCATGACTACTCTTTTTATTAGCCATTTAGCAATGCTAAAACGTTTTGTGGTAACGAGTTAGCTTGTGCCAAAATAGCAATACCTGCTTGTTGCAAGATCTGCGCTTTAGTCATATTCGCGGTTTCTTGTGCAAAGTCAGCATCTTGAATTCGCGAACGTGCAGCTTGCAAGTTTTCAACACCGTTTGCCAAGTTTGAAATAGTGCTACCAAATCGGTTTTGCACAGCACCCAACTCAGCGCGGACTTGGCTGATTTGGTCTAATGCGCCGTCGATGATAGAAATGGCAGCATTAGCACCAGCTTGCGTACTAACGTCAATCTGACCTACGTCTAACAAGGTTGAAGAGTTAGCGGTATTAGCGCCACCTGCAAATAATGAGGTACCGGTGGAAGCTAAACCTGAAATATCAGAAGCTACGTTAAATGCATCTGCTGATAAGAAGGTAATTTCACCACCAATCACAGTTGTGTCGAAGTTGGTGCGAGCACCACCATCATACAATTTAACAGAAGTGCCGGTGTTGGTATCTGCATTACCGGTTACGGTAATCGATTGCTCAACAGGGGCAACAATATTGCTACCTGTACCAGAAACTGGTGTTACAGAAGGCGCGGCAAAATCAACCGCTGCACTATGCGTAAAGTTTTGTAACACAATATTTTTACCGGTTTGGTGAGTCAACACTACAGAAGAGTTATCACTACCTAATGCAGCAGTAATACCCGTTGTACCGGCAACGTTATTGATAGCGCTCATTAATGCAGTTAAATCTGAGCTGGTAACCGTTGCAGATACGTTGGCACCAATCGCGTTATCACCATAAATAGCGAAACTAACCGTACCATTGGCGGTTAAATTCGATAAAGTTGCGGTCGTTCGTGCTTCAGCTGTCACACCGGTTGAACCTGAAACAGCATTGATAGCGGTTACAATACTATCTGCTGATTGACCAGCTGTCACAGCAACGGTTGCCGCCCCTGCACTACCTACTAAGTTGAGGTTTTGCGCACCAATGTTGTTATTGAGGTTATTAGCAGAAATCGTGGTATTGTTGATTCTATCGGTAATCGTACCATCACCCACTGCAACCGTTGTTGCTTGACCATTAATAATAATGGAGTCAACATCGGATGAAATGGTGTAACGTTCACTCAATTCGATATCAACACGGCCACCAAATGTGGTTGATTGTGTTGCAACGAGGGTCGTTGCTGCACCGCCGCGTAAACCAACCATATCAAATACACCGGTACCTGCCGTGCTTGCGAATACCATGTCACGACCATCAAGACCAATGATGTCAATGCTTGTACCATTACCTACTGCATATATCCCTTGACCTTGTAACGTTGCATTCGCGTTAATAGCGGTTGCAATGCTATCTGCCGTGGTGGTTGCACCACTAGAAATAACTTGACCATTTAACGTAATGTTGGTGGCAGCGTCCATGGTTGCCAAGTTGCTAACGGTCACTTCGTTAAAACCACGCGCTTTCACACCCGTTAAAGCGGATAAGTTAGTCGCAATGGTATTGGCTTGATCATCGGCAGCAACTGCAGCGGTTTGCGTTGTTGTTACGCCGGATGAGCTAACGCTAGAGACGGTAAAATTGGAAGCACTGTAACCGTTCGTTGCCGCGTTTGCTTGAGCGACCGCAACTTCAGCACCTAATGCTGCACCACCTGTACCACCTACTGTACCAATATATAATTGTTTACGGGTAGCACCTTCAAGACCATCGGCGTTATCCGTTTTCATTTGGTTACTACCAATCGCTGTTGCACGTGTATCACGAATGGTTACACCAATAGTTTGGTTGGCTTCAGCACCTACTTGGAATAGCGCATTACGTAATTCACCGTTTAAAATATTTAAACCGTTGAACGTCGTTGTTGTTGCAATACGCGTTAATTCTTGTTTAAGTTGGTTTACCTCATCCTGAATCGCTGCGCGGTCAGAAGAGCTATTCGTACCGTTTGCTGACTGAATCGACAGTTCGCGTGAACGTTGTAAAATATTGGTTACTTCTTGTAACGCACCTTCCGCTACCTGAGAAAGCGAAATAGCGTCATTCGCGTTACGAGAAGCTTGGGATAAACCTTGGATTTGTGAAGTAAAACGAGTACTAATTGCAAGACCAGCAGCATCGTCTTTCGCACTATTAATGCGAAGACCTGATGAGAGTCGTTGCAATGAAGTCGCTAACATTTCACCGGATTTCGTTAAGTTACGTTGCGCATTAATAGACGCAATATTCGTATTAATTACTTGTGGCATAGAATAATGCTCCTGGAAAAAGTGATCGTCAAAACAATCACTGCATAATAATTAGCGGATATACATCACAAGGATATATTTACCGCTCCCAGGTTCGTTATCGTCAAGGTGAATTAGAGGTTTAGAAATAACTTGAAATTAGATAAAGATTCTGAAAAAAAAAGCAGCTCCCCCGCTTCGCCTAAAAGGCTACGCCGGGCACGCTAACGCAAATAGTTAAAGATGCTTAAACCTTGTACCTTAACAAAGCTTTGCTGAGCTGCTTGGAGAATAAAAGAGTTTTGTGTTAATTTCGTAATCGCTTCTGTGTAGTCTAGATCTTCTACTTCGCTTAAAATACTTTGCGTTAAAACATTTAATTTGTCATTAAAATCTTTTTGGCTATCGGCAATATTAATTCTAACACCGACTTCTGCTCGGGTCTCAATTAAACGAGACTCAGCGTAGCTAATATTGTTCAACGCTTGCCCTATTTCATAAGAATAACGTATCGGTTCAAAACCAAAGTTTCTAATACTGGTAATCAGCGTATTGATAGTCGTAAAAACATCTTGCGTTGCTTTGGCTTCGACCTCGAGCCCAAAAATATCCCCGGCACTTGGCGTTCCGGTAATCACCACTCGGATCCCTAAAAAATCAATATTTTGTCCTGGAACATAGGTAACATTACTAAAGCCCTCTAAAGGGGTACCAGGATCAGAATCGGCCACAATACTGAAAGTACTGGGGGGATTGTTAAAAACAATCGAATAGGTTTCATTAAGATTGGTAATGTTATCGATAATAGCTGGTTTGGTTATGAGCCCAGAGCCCGCATTGGTTGATGGTGAATAGGTTCCCGCTGTAAAACCAGCATGACTGGGAAAAGCACCTTGAATATTAAAAGCTTCATGACTACGTAGTGTGACAGTTGAACGGGCAACTTCATCTAATGCAGCACCTGTTAAATTAAAATTGGCAAAAGATGCGGTTGCGCCACCGCTGGTCTGTAATTGAATATTACGCCCATCTTGTGCCGTTAGAATGACAGCGGTTCCTGCACCACCTGGCTGTGTGGCAATAACACCTGTTTGCGAAGTGAGCAAATTAATGGCCGATAATAATGAATCTTCCGTGCCTATGTTATCTAAAACCGCAATGCCATTAATGCTAAATTGTGAGCCAACCAGAGACGCTGGCGTATAAGCACCTAAATCAACGGAATTAGGATTCACAATGGCATGAACCCCATGATCAGCAATTTTACTATTAATTGCTCTAGCAATCGCAATGGCACTGCTTGCGGCATCGGTTGTTGAAATTCCATCAAGTTCACTTGCTGGAATGAGAACATCGTTAATCCGTAAATCAGTTGAAGCAAGTGGTGTTAATGTTCCTGCATTCACTAACCCCGATGGCGTATTGGTTAATGTTGCCACTCCCGAGGTGACTGTGCCTATCACGGTATCGGTTGGAATGTTAAAGAAAACCCCTTTTCCAGAATCTAATATGGTTAAAGAGGTGGTATTGCTTAAAGCGACATTGCGGTTACCTTCATCACCTTGAAAAACATATTGGCCATCGGCTGCTTTAATGACAGTTTGTACTTTAGATTTATAACCAGAGAAAAGATAATCACCATTAGCATCTTTGGCATTCACTAAATCTTGCAACTCTAACAATCTTTCTTCCATTTCAGTTGCAACTGCTTCTCTATCATCACGCCCAAGGCTTGCATTCCCGGCATTAATAGCAAGCTCTCTTATTCTCTGGTAGATATTGACGACCGAATCTAAAATAGAATCTTCATACTCTAAGATGTTTTTGGCAGCATCAGCATTTTTAATAAATTGATTAAATTTACTGATTTCATAACGTAAGTTTGAAGCTTGCGTTGCCCCAATGGGATCATCAGAAGAATTGATAATTTTTTTACCTGCTGAGATCTTTAATTGTAAATCGCTAATCGTAGACTGCTGCGCCATTAAGCTATCAACGGTTCTACGATAAATATCAACTGATGAAACTCTCATATTATTATCTCATTAAATCCATTAATGCATCAAAAATACTTTTTGCCACCAATATCACTTGCGCAGCAGCTTGATAGGCTTGTTCAAAGCGTAATAAATTAGCGGCTTCTTCATCAAGATTAACACCGGAAACTTCATTGCGACGTGACTCAATAAAACTGAGTAAATTAGCGCTTGATCCAGCATTGACTTTCGCTTGAGATGCTTTGGTACCAATATCACCAACCAGTTGAGCAAATCCATCTTGAAATGTGGCAGAATGATTTACCATGGTCTTTTCTGATTGCAAATTAGCTAATTTTAAGCCGTTACGGTTATCTCCTGATGCATCATTGTTATACTGAATGGTAAAAATATCACCAGCTTGGGGCGTACCTTGCAATGTAACTCGATAGCCTGGATCATAAACATAGGTCGGGTTGGGTCCTGGCAAAGACGCATTGATGACTCCAAAAATAGGAAATACGGCTTGATTGAGGCTACTGGGATCATAAGGTTGATCAGGGCCAATTTGCACGCCAGGCAATCCTGCAGAAACGTCAAATACGCGATAGCTGGTTTGTGATGTAAATTCAATCTGGATGGGGGGAGATAATGTTCCTTTAGTACTAAAAGCATTCCCTAACACACCATCAACTGAAACAGGCAAACCACTAGTATCGGTAATTTCTACCAGAGAAATTTGTACGTCACCACGATTATTTAAACTGCCATTAACTCGAACAGGAGCACCTAATGCAATAAAATTGGGATTATTAATTGCAACGCTAAAATCGTGCGCTCCACTACGCGTAGGCTGAATGATGAAGCTGTCATTCACCGCCATTGCACCTGCTTGCAATTCGATAGTCATACCATCGACGTTAAAATACGGTATGAGTGATTGAGCCGTCACTGTATTATAAGTTCGATTCCTCAACGTATAAAAAGTGCCATCATATTCAAGATTGTAATTATCGGTGGTGAGGCTTGAGGCTGCTTGAGGTACCGTCCCTGCTGTAAAACCAACGGCTGCAGGGTTAGCCCCCGCAATTTTGATCGAATTATTCTGTGAAAAAAGCAATACGCTGGCTCTTGATACTTTATCAAGTGCAACACCACCTTGGGTGTCAAAATAACTAAACGTCGCTCCTGTTGACAAACCATTAGATGATAGCTGAATATTACGCCCATCACTGGCAACCAGCATAATTTTACCTGTCCCATCTCCTGATGCGACAACACCGGTTTGCAACGTTAATGCATTAATATCTTGGAGTAGCATCGCTTCATTCATACCCGCTGAAACGATGTTAATACCATTAATCATGAATTCACCCGCAGCAAACGCACCTGCCGTAAATTGTCCAAGATACACGACATTTTGCTCAGGAGTTGCAGTCACTTCATGTGCAGCACTCGAAGCATTAATGGCATTTGCAATAGCAATTGCACTGCCTGTGGCATCGGAGGTTGAATATGGGTCATCAGCGGGCACCGTTGCTCTGATGATAGAATCATTGAGTGAGAACATGCCCAGCGTTATCGGTAATAAAGTTCCTGCATCAACTAAGTTAGATGGCACTGAGTAAGTTTGCGACGTCGTGGTAGCAATGGATATAGGATTAATTTTTACTGAAAAAACCGCATTTCCGGTATTGCCACGATTTTTAAGGGTACGATTGAGTGTGCTAGAAATTTCATTAGGATCATTAAAAAATTTATTGCCTAAATTCCCTTCAAAATCTACCCCTTTTTGGTGTTGTGCATTAAAAGAACTACTCAAAGTAATGGCAATACGACCCAATGCATTTTGTGAGGGCATTAAGACATCGTCTTGCAATGATAATAAGCCGCCAACTTGTCCTCCTTTTAAATTGGAGCTAATTACTTCAGTAGATGTCGCCGTGATAATCGCGATATCGGTCCGCGTCGCATCGATTACATTCGGGAAAGCCGCCAGACGGTTGCTGGTACCATTCATCACAATGGCTTGTCCATTACCAATAAACACATTCATTGAGCCATTATCTTGAATGGTCGTTGATGTAGCAGCATATTGAGAAAGTTCCAATACTAACTCTTCTCGCAGATCTAAT
The DNA here is from genome assembly GCF_001431295.2 of Candidatus Berkiella aquae. Classification (NCBI taxonomy): domain Bacteria; kingdom Pseudomonadati; phylum Pseudomonadota; class Gammaproteobacteria; order Candidatus Berkiellales; family Candidatus Berkiellaceae; genus Candidatus Berkiella; species Candidatus Berkiella aquae. The sequence continues at coordinate 1,878,856 of NZ_LKAJ02000001.1, forward strand.
AAATCATTTGGGGCTTCAGCAAAAGCATTATTGCTTGTATTCACAATTTTGACGTTAATTTGCGCTATTTGTTCAGCGAGACTATTGATTTGATTGATAGCGCCATTCAACTGAGTATTAATATTATAAAATTGTGAAGAAATCCGTTCAGATAAGTCGACGAAACGATTTTCTAGCACTTGCGCTTGTGAAAGAAGCAACTGTCTGGCAGAAACAGAATCAGGATTCGCATTTAAGTCTTGTATCGCATTAAAAAAGGAGTTCAAAACGTTTGATAAACCAGTACTTGGATCTGAAAAAATATTATCTAATTGGTTGATCACTTGGGAAAAGCTATCATATTGGCTAAAATTAGCCTGCTGCGTTTGTAATGAAGTTGTTAAGAATTGATCAACAATTCGTCGGGTACCACGTACTTCAACCCCGGTGCCAGTAAACGATTGGCCCATTTGCACCGATTCGCGTGCTGCTAATAACGTCGTTTGCCGACTGTATCCTGGTGTATTGGCGTTCGAAATGTTATGTGAGATCGTATCTAACGACTTTTGTGCCGCCCCAAGACCTGTGGTTCCGATACTTAACATATCACTCATAAAATACGTCCAATCTCACTTTATACTTCATTTAAATAAGGATGATTTTCGTAAATCGCTAATACTTTATTGGCATACTGCGGATCGGTTGCGTAACCTGCATTTTGTAGCTCTGTCAAAAAGGCTTTTGGATCTTCAACATTTGCGAGCGCTTTTTCATAACGTTTGGTTTGGAGTAGTTTGACGTAATCTAATAAACTATCCATCATCGAACTATAGGATTTGAAAGCGGCTTGCTGACGAATCGGCTGATTATCAACGTATTCCGTGGTTTGTGCTGTCACTTGTTCATCACGTGATGAAAATGCTTTCACGCCAAACAAGTTGTTAGCATTAACCTGATTTTCATCATGAATCATATGTTTGCCCCAGCCCGTTTCTAAAGCAGATTGGGCAATTAACAGTTTGGGATCAATCCCAATCATGCCAGCAACTTGCTTTGCAATAGGCAATAAAGCTTCAACAAACTCATTCACTTTGGACGTTGGCTGTGCATTTGGTTCAGTGTTTGTTTCAACTTGCGCTTGAATAGCGAAAGGCACTTCGAATTGCTCTTCTTTTTTCATTTTATTCGATTGGGCAACTAAAGGCAGCATGCCGGTTTGCTGTGGTAGCGTTTTACCTGCACCTTTTAGTTGTTGCACAATCATGTCTGCCAAACCGATACCACCGGCTTTTGAGAGTGATAATGCCATTTGCTGATTTAGCATATCTTGATAAAAATCTTCTTTATCACGCGAAAACATATCGGATTTAAAAGATTCATTCGCATCTTGCATGTTTTTCATGACTAATTGTAAAAACACGGATTCTAACTGGCTCGCGATAACTTTTAATGAAGCTTCATTTTCACTGTCTGCCTCACTTTTGAGCTGTTTCAGTGCTGAAAAGTCATAGTAATTAAAGGTATTAACGTATTTTGTTTCCATGCTACCTCTAAATAATCTCTAAATCGGCTTGCAAAGCACCTGCTTGTTTCAGTGCTTCTAATATCGCAACCAGATCGCCAGGTGCTGTGCCCACTCTATTCACCGCATTCACGATTGATTCCAATGATACTTTGCTATCGAATAAGAACATTCTTGAATTGGGTTGATTAACCGATATTTCAGACTTAACTGTCTCTGCGGTTAAGCCTAATGATAAAGGTTGTGGCTGAGAAACCTGTTGAGTTTCACTAACAGTCACAACCAAGTTGCCATGGGCAATGGCGGCAGGACCCACCGTCACATGTTTACCTATCACAATGGTACCCGTACGTGAATTAACCACGATTCGTGCTCGCATTTCGCCAGGAACCAGCTCTAAATTTTCAAGTGCTGAAATAAAAGTGACTTTTTCCGTCAGATCGCAAGGAACATGCACTTTAATGGAAGAGCCATCTAAAGGAGTCGCGGTTCCAGGACCTATATATTCGTTAATGACCTCGGTTAACCTTTTGGCAGTGGTAAAATCGGCATAATGCAGGTTAAAAATGAGTACATCGCTTTGGGTAAAGGGGCTTGGTACGCCTCTTTCCACAATCGCACCATTGGGAATACGACCAATGGAGGGAACATTGACGGTGATTTTAGAGCCGTCTTCACCTTCAGCAGACAAGCCACCAACGACTAAGCTCCCTTGTGCCACCGCATAAACGTTACCATCTGCCCCTTTTAAAGGCGCTAAGAGTAAGGTACCGCCTCGTAAGCTTTTTGCATTACCCAGTGATGAAACGGTGACATCAATTTTTTGCCCCGGTTTGGTGAAGGCAGGCAGCTCTGCATGCAGTGCCACCGCTGCCACGTTTTTAATGCCCGGGTTAATATTATCAGGAATGGTCACCCCTAATTTATTTAACATGTTTTTAAATGACTGCTTGGTAAATTCTTCTGAATCGCCCGTCCCATTTAAACCCACAACCAGACCGTAACCGATTAACTGGTTACTACGAACCCCTTGAATAACAGTCAGATCTTTAATCCGTTCAGCATGTGCCAAATTGATTAACAATAAACCTAAGAATCCAATCCATTTTATTCTCATGGCAATCCTTTAAATTGGCCAGTAAGGGCTTGATAAGAATCGTGTTAACCAACCCTGTTTATTTTGATTCGCAAAAGTGCCTGTGCCACTATAAGATATTCGTGCATCGGCTATACGATTCGAATCGATGGTATTATTCGGATTCACATCTTCTGGGCGAATAATGCCTGAGAGCCGAATATACTCATTCCCATCATTAATTTTAACCCACTTTTCGCCTCTGACATATAAATTCCCGTTGGGATAAATTTGCGTCACCATAACCGAAATAGTACCTGTTAATTTATTATTCTGTTTACCATCAGAGGTACCAGTAAATGAGCGTTGCGAGTTAATATTGGTCGCCAACCCTAAATTAGCCGTGGTTTGCAAAGGAATGGGCAGCTCTTTAGGAAACTTCCATTCGGCTTGCGTACCGAACAAATTGGGCTCAGGCGTGGTGTTTTGATCGTTCTTTTTATATGTGTTTTCTGCTTTTTTGGTCGCATCTGTTTTTTCGGTCAGGAATACCGTAATCAAATCACCGACATGATGTGCTTTGATATCTTCATATAAAGATAACGATGTACCTTGTTGCAAATAGTAAATCGACCCCATATCAGGCGTTTGAACAGGGAAGCGTTCAGGAATAATCGGCGCATAGTTTGGATCATTCGGGAACTCAACCAAATTAGTACATGCCCCTAATAAGAGGGTAAGCGCTGGAACAATAAGGCTAATCAATTTTGTTTTCATTTTCATAAAAATGCTACTTACATGGTTTGTGATAAATATTGCAACATGCCATCGACCGTTTCGACCGCTTTTGCGTTCATTTCATAAGCACGTTGTACTTCAATTAAACGCACTAATTCTTCAACCACATTAACGTTAGAGCTTTCTAATGAACCTTGATAGAGTAAACCCAAATCGTTTTGACCTGGATTGCCGGTTGTGGGTGAACCACTTGAACCTGTCTCAACAAATTGATTTTCACCAATGGGTTGTAACCCCGTTGGATTGATAAAGTCTGCCAATTGAATGGTACCAATTTGGCTAGGAATGGCGTTACCTTCAACCAGTACCGAAACGGTACCATCATTACCCACCGTGATGCTGAGTGCATTGTTCGGAATGGTCAGCGCAGGCTGTAGCGGATAGCCATTTGCTGTCACAATTTGCCCGGTGCTTGAAAGTTGAAAGGAACCGTCACGGGTATAAGCCGTGGAATTATCGGGTCGTAAAATTTGGAAATAACCTTGACCATTAATCGCCAGATCTAATGGGTTTTGGGTTTGTATTAAATTACCTTGCGTTTGAATTTTTTGTGTCGCAAGCGTTCTAACACCCGCCCCCAACATCAAACCCGATGGGATTTCATTTTGTTCGGTGGCTTGAGCACCAGGTTGTCTTACATTTTGGTAAAACAGATCTTCAAATACCGCTCGACTCTTTTTATAGCCTGTCGTGCTCACGTTAGCTAAGTTATTTGAAATAACTCGCACATTGGTATCTTGTGCGTCTAACCCCGTGACACTAACCCAGAGTGCTGGATGCATGGTTATTCTCCCTCAAAATTAACTTAACGCTATCGTTCTATCTGTTGATTGTGAATTTTCTTTGGCAATATTGAGCATTTTTAACTGCATCTCAAATTGCCGTGATAGCGTAATCATGGTTATCATCGATTCAATCACATTGACATTACTTGCTTCTAAATAACCTGAAGCAATCTTAACGGTACTATCTGCTTCTAATGGTTTACTGCCTTTGGTGCGAACCAAACCATCGGTAGATTTAACTAAGTCATTGACATCAGGCTTTACCAGTTTCAACCTATCAATGATTGCCGCGGTATTACTGGAGCCATCTAAGGGCATTGCTGAAATCGTACCATCGGTGCCAATTTCTATTTTTTGTCCGGGTGGCAAAGTAATGGGGCCACCCGTTCCTAATAAAGGCAATTGATTAGCGGTAACTAATAACCCTTCTTCGGTGATTTGCATGCTATTGGTACGGATATAAGCTTCACTGCCATCAAGAGAGCTGACCGCTAACCAGCCATCACCATTGATAGCAATATCAAAATTGCGCCCGGTTGGGATTAATTCACCTGAGGTAAAATCCGTTCGAGTGCCATTAATAGACGAATAAATACGCGATGGTAAGGTACCGACCGCTTGATTGTAAGCGCTAACAAACTGAGGATGATCGGCTTTAAACCCGGGTGTATTGGCGTTGGCTAAATTATTGGCATTAATCGCCTGCGCTTGTAGCACATTTGCGCTGCTTGACGTTGCCACATAAATCATTCCATCCATGGTTTAATTCCTAGCTTATCTTAAATTAATAATCGTTTGGGTGACGGCATCGGCTGTTTTAATTGATTGTGCATTCGCTTGGAAGTTACGTTGTGCCACAATCAATTCTACCAATTCATCGGTCAATTCGACATTCGAGCTTTCTAAGGCACCCGATTGAATCGTTCCTAATTCAGCCGTTCCTGGTGCACCAATTAAGGCAGAGCCAGAAGAAAAGGTTTCTACCCAACTGGTATTACCTTGTGGACTTAATCCTTGCACATTACCAAAATTGGCTAATGCCACCTGCCCTAAAGCCAATGACTGACCATTATTATATTTGGCAAAGAGTACCCCAGAGGAATCCACATTCACCCCAGCAAGCAAACCGGTTGAATAGCCATTTTGACTCAACGCTAATACCGAGAATGGCGCGCCGTATTGGGTTGAGTTATTGAAATTGAGGCTCACTTGTTGTGGACCAAATGCACCACCTGCGGGGGTCCAATTTGAGATATCAATGGGATCGGAGCTGGTTTGCACAATACCCGATTGTGGACCCGATACTAAACCGGCATGACCTGGGTTAGGTCCACCCACAATAATCCCTTGATTGCTGTTTGTGACTAAATTAATGGTGCCACGTTGCGCTTGATTTAAAGCAACGCCCCCATTCAAATTGAAATTCGCAAAGTTTGCACCGGTTGCTTGCGTACCATCGGTAATCAATTGAATATTTCTTGAGTCATTGGCTGTCAAAATGATGCTTGTACCCGCACCGCCAGGTTGCGTTCCCACCACACCGGTTGTTGCGGTTTGCGCATTAATTAAATTTAACAAGTCGGTTTCATTGGCATTCACCCCAATGATTGGCACGCCATTAATGCTAAAATCACCCGCCGCCAAGTTACCGAAAGTAGCAATCCCTAAGTCTAAGACATTAGGATTCACCGATGCGGTCACACCATGAGATGCGGTATTTTGGTTAATTGCTGCTGCCAAGGCAATAGAGCTTGCACCATTATCGGTGGTTGATGAACCATCGGAAGTACTAGAACTTGCGGTAATCGCAACACTATTTAAGGTTAAATCGTTGAGGTTCAAGGGTTGTAATGAACCTGAGTTGACAAGACCTGATGTGGTACTGGTGACAGGACCTGGGCCATAGTAAGTCGCAGGTGTTGCTGGATTATTAACGATATAACCACCTGAAGTATTAAATACTAAGGTATAAGGTTGTGCGAGTTCGCCTGTTGGGTAAGGCATGGGTGGTACCCCAACGGGTGGTGTGTTGGGAACCGGTGTCACGTCTGAGCCATCAATCCCCACATAAACACGCCAGGTGTTTTCCGCATGGGCTTTAACAAAATAGCTGGTCATGATATGTGAGTTACCCAAGCTATCATAAATAGTTGTAGAGGTAGAGGAATTATAGGTAGATGGATCGGGTGGTAGTACTGGCGTAAACCCAGCGACAAAGGGAGCGGTTGGTGGCTCTGAGGTTGCATCAAGGTTAACATTGACATTGACGGCGCTAGAAGGTTTAGGCGCTAAAGTTGCCGTACTAATTTGTAAATCGGTTTGTGCCCCAGTAATGTTACCTAAATTATCGGCTAAAAATCCTCGTAAGCGCTGGTCGGTGTTATTAACAATATAACCATTTTTATCAACACCAAAAGAACCGGCACGTGAATACGCGATACTGCCATTATTACTCATAATAAAAAAACCTTTACCCGAAATAGCTAGGTCAAGGTTGTTATCCGTGAAACTGATTTGTCCTTGGCCAAATTGCTGTGTTACCGCTGAAAGCAATACACCAGAACCAATCGCTGTTTTACCACCCCCACCATTGGAGTTAGCATAAATATCTGCAAATTCGGTACGTGAACTTTTAAAACCATTGGTACTCACGTTAGCAATGTTATTACTAATCACGCTAAGCTCGCTGGATGTTGCTTTCAAACCACTAAGTGCCGAGTTAAAATCCATTGCTCTATCCTTTCATTTTCATCGTTTAGCTAATCGTACGAATATCGTCCATGGAAATTTTTCCATAGCCTGACACATTTAAAGTCACAGGTTGTCCATTTTTGTTAATGGTGACACTATCGACATTCGCTGATAAATAAGTATCAATACGTTGTTCTTGACCATGAATCGAAGCTTTTGCAACAAAACGATACACGCCTGAAGGTTGTGCATTACCGCTGTCATCTAAACCATCCCAGGTAAATGCCATTTCACCCTTTTCAACATGGTTCACTTTCACGGTTTTAACGACTTGGCCTTGCTCGTTAACAATGTCCATTTGCACATTAGTTGCATAAGGCGGTATTTCGATGCTGCCCCTAACATTGTTACCTTGCAAATAAAGTCCATTCTCGGTTTTCACATCTACATTTTTGCCAACTAAGGATGAGGCTTGTAATGCTTGATTGGAATTGAGCGAATTCGCAATTTTATTGAAGGCGCTTTCCATATTACGGATCCCTTCTAAGGTGCTAAATTGCGCTAGTTGTCCTAAATATTCTGCACCATCTCTGGGTTCTAATGGATTTTGATTTCGCAGCTGAGTGACAAATAGCTGCAAAAATTCATTTTTTTCTGATTTATCTTTCTCGGCTTTTAATGGGGAGTTAAGCCCAATATCGCTGAGATTAATGCCTTGTATACCACCCATATCACTCATACTGTTCACCTAAATTACTTTCCAATATTAATAATGTTTTGCATCAATTCTTTTGCCGAACGCATCATTTCGGCATTGGTTTGAAAGGTTCTTGATGCTGAAATCATATCTGCCATTTGATCGGCCACATTGACGTTTGATAAATAAACATACCCGTTACTATCAGCTTTAGGATTGTTGGGATCGTATTTTTTTTGTACATCTTTATCACTTTGCATAATATCGGTCACTTCAATCCCAACGGATGCTGCATCTTCTATCGCATCATTCATGGCTTGCATTTGTACGGTTGAGAATACGGGATGTCTTGAGCGATAAGCATCTTCTGGGGAGCCCGCCACACTTTCGGCATTGGCTAAGTTACTGGCAATGGTATTTAAGCGTAAGCTTTGAACACTCATTCCCATTCCGGCCACATCAAAAATATTAAATGTCGACATGGATTACTCGCCTCTCAATGCGGTTGTAAAGCTTTTAATTTTCATATCCATAATGCGTAAACTTGCTAATAGGCGCATATTGTTTTCTGCTAATTTGGCACTTTCAATTTGGGTATCAACGGTATTTCCATCTAGCGAGGTTTGTAAGGGCTCGCGATACATTAATGGCACATCTGCGTTGTAAGTACTGTTGGCGATATGGGCTGGATTGGTTGTCATCATGCCCTTGCTTTGATTGCTCGATATATCTTTTAAGACATCATTGAAATCCATGTCTTTGGCTTTATAGCCTGGGGTATCCGCATTGGCTAAGTTACTTGCCAAGACTTCAGCGCGTTTGATTCGTAGGTTCAACGCGTTTTCATGTATGCCAAAAAGATTATCAATATTCATATGCCATCATATTTTGTTACTTAACTACACAATATGATTGCAACAACAATGCCAAGTCAGCATTATGTTTAAATTCAATTGCTTAACAATTTTTAACCATCTGCATTGCCATGCACCGTCGGCAAATCTTTTCCGCTTTTGCCGCAAGCTTTCCGCTTTTGAAGATGGCATAGTTTATGCAAATCAGATACAAAGGCTTTATAAGGCGTCAACCATTTGACGTCATGATTTCATGCATATTGCAAGGATGCGGTCATGAAGAAATTAGGGATTAGCGTATTGATTAGCTGGCTACTGGCTCCCCAAGCCTTCGCCCAGACACTACAGCAATCGGATGCTATCTATAAAGCCGTTGAGGAGCATATTACGCAAGAGCTTGCCAATGCCCCAAGCGCTTTCAATGACGTTAAAACCGCCATTACACCACTTGATAGCCGTTTACGACTTCAAGCTTGCGAGGCCCCTCTTCAGACCATAACCGAATTTGGCAACATTAAACAAAAACACTTAACAATTAAAGTGAGCTGTGAAGCGCCTGTTAAATGGGCCTTACGTGTTCCGGTTAAACTGCAAATTTTTCAACACGTTGTGGTTGCTTCCCAACCTATCTCTCGCGATCAAATCTTAACCCCTCGCGATGTACAGGTGCTCAAACAAGATATTGCGCAACTGGGTGATGGTTACTTTCAAGCAGAAGAAGAACTGATTGGTTTATCTTCGGTTAAATCCATTCAGCCTGGCTCGGTGATTAAGCGTCATATGGTAAGACAGCCGCTGATTATTCACCGTGGGGAAACCGTTAAAATGGTGGTCTCTTATCCAGGATTTAATCTCGAAGCGGCAGGCGTGGCACAAATGGATGGCGCAGTGGGTGACACGATTAAAGTGAAAAATGCCCGCTCTAATAAAATCATCGATGCCAAAGTTAAAGGCAGCGGCGAAGTCAGTATTTAGAATCAGTTTGTTTTTAAAAGGAGTTAAAAATGTGGATTGAAATGAATAGTTTAAACTTAGAGCTTTATGCCAATACTAAAACAAAGAAAGCGACTACAACAGAGAAAGCCGTACCTGCGCAAAATGCACAGCCTGAAGTTGAGTTAAAGGATGCGCCTTCGACAGAGCTTTCACTGCAATTGCAAAAATTTCAACAGAAGATCAAAGAAGTTCCACTAGTAAACGAGCAAAAAGTGAATGCGCTCAAACAGCAAATCAGCGACAGAACCTATGGTATTTTAAATGCCAATGCAGACATCGTTAATGATTCTTCCATGCGTTTAGCTGAAAAAATGCTTTCATTTGAAAATGATTTATTTGGTAAAAAATAAGGGCACAGCATGATAGAGCTCAATTCCAGTTTTTTAAATAATTTTGAATGTGTATTGCTCACGTTACAAGCAAAACTTGCAAGCTTTCAACAGTTTTTAGATGAAGAAAAACTGTTGCTCAACAAGCAAGATATGCCCGCCTTAGAAGCTGCAGTTTATCAAAAGCAAACACATATGAATGAAGTACAAATGAGCATGAATGAATTGAAAGAATGCTTAAATAGCCAATCTTTTGAAGAGAAAAACATTAAGGCGATTATCGATCTTTATCCGCCGCATAAGCAAAAAATCATTCATAACTTATGGAATGATATCAAAATAGCTTTAGAACAATGCGACCAGAAAAATCTACTGAATGGCATGCTGATTACCACTATAAAGAATTTGAATGATGTCATTCTACGCATTATGACCCAAAGACCACAAGAATCGACGACTTATTCAAATCCACAGCAGAATAATCAAAATGGCCCTATTTCAACTCGAGAACATAAGGCATGAAATGGTTAAACTTTTTTAAGCGACGTTTAAACCATCGCTTAGCAAAAGAACGTGACGAAAAAGAAGCGCTTTTCCTTGATACGGTGCTGGCAACCTTATTTAAACACGAATGTGCTGTTAATATTCAATTTTATCGTTTCAAAACACCTTTTTTAAGCACCGTGCTTTATGTTGATCCAGCACACCGGTTTATTCTGATGGATGAGATCAATCATGATGAAGGGCATAACCTCGCCTTACAGGGTGAGTCTTTTGTCATTAAAGCACAATGTGGTGAAGATTTTGTTGTGTTTGAAGGACAGGTTCATTCAGTGCAATCTTTCAATGGCCATTCCTGCTATCGTGTTACTTATCCTAAGGCGATTGCCCATAGTAAACGCCGTGATTGCCCTCGCCTTCCTATAAACCACAATAATAAGATTGATCTCTTTATTGCGCCTCTTCCCCGCTTTAAAGCCTTTATCAAAGATGTATCGATGTTAGGGGTTTCCATCTGCATTCCCAAACATTTACGTAATGTCGTTCATACCCTGTTAGAAAATCATGACAGCCGTCTCATTTTTCAACAAGAGCCCACCTTAAGTTTTGCCTTTTCGTTAAAACATTACCGTCATGATTTTGAGAATGGTCAGTTGATTCTGGGTTGCCAATTTGAGCAATTAGATAATACGCGTCTTAAGGTGCTGGCGAAGATGATGAATCCTAATCTGAAGTAAACCATTGACTACATTTTAGTTGAGTTTCTTGGATTAATAGGCTTTACTTCTGCTTCGTTCGTTATCTCATTATCATTCTTTTTAACTTCTTCATGTCTATTCTGTAAACTTTGATAACCAGGCACGAATGAGCCTCGTCTAACTTGTGGTGGTGTCTCGGTTGATGCGTTATAACCCGAGCTTGCGGTTTTAGGGGGCAGTTGCGGCGGCACTGATGCTTTATAACCCGAGCTTGCCGTTTTCGGGGGTAATTGCGGTGGCACCGATGCGTTATAACCCGAGCTTGCAGTTTTTGGCGGTAATTGCGGTGGCACCGATGCGTTATAACCCGAGCTTGCGGTTTTTGGAGGTAATTGCGGTGGCACTGATGCGTTATAACCTGAGCTTGCCGTTTTCGGGGGTAATTGGGGTGGCAGCGATGCGTTATAACCCGAGCTTGCGGTTTTCGGAGGTAACTTGGGTGGGCCTGAAGCAAGACGTGCTTCCTCTGCTTTTGTTTCGATGGATAAAAGTTTTTCTTTCCATTTTTCTAAATATTCATAACCGCGTCCATTTTGCTCAACTCCTAAGGCTTTAAATAAAGCCTCACTTTTAGCTGCAATATTTTCTTCATTCTCTCCAGTAAGATCTCTGCTTAAAATAGTAGCCTCAATTGTTTTGAGGTGCAAAGCGGTCGTTAAGCGATCACGATTAAATTGTTTTACTAAATCAGAATCCTTATTCTTGCTGACAAAATTGGCCACTTTTGCAAGTGTTTTATCATCTAAGGTCGGTATCGCATTAGGGTGTGCATTTAATGCTTCATGAAATTTTGCGATAGCAACTTTAGGATCTTTTTCTGAAATGGGTATGGTGTTTTCATTGATTTGTGATTGTAATACTTCGTTGTGAATATAACCGATTATTTTGGCCTCAATCGCTTTCTCTTGTTGCTCTGGTTTCATGTTCCTGATGTTTTCAAGTTCCATTTCATTTTCTACACCTTGAAGGGTTTTCGCTTTCGTTTGGCTGGCTTTTAAGTCTTGACTTTTCAAAACATTATTAACACCATTTTGTATCATCGCTGGCACACCCAGCAAGAGATGAGTAGGTCCTGATGCGATAACAGATAATGCTTTCATAAAAGGTGAAGGTCGTTTTTCTGCATAATTCCTAAAACGATCGACATCTTTTATCGTTTGCGCAGGATTAGCTGCTTTTGATATTAAAAAAATAGGCGCGGATACGACCGCAAGAGCAACCAGTCCTAAACCACCCAACCCCATTGCAACTGGCTTTCCACTTGTCATGGCTTTAATTAATTGATTTCTCGCCAATTTAAGCGGATTATTTTTACTGATTGCATCTCCCACTTTTTCTAACATCCCTTTTGGTTTTGCTCGCATCATTTCTTGTTGACATTCTTTGGCATGCAAGTAGGCTTCTTGCGGATTTTTAAAAACGCCATAAGCGCCTTGTTTAAAATTTTCTTGCAATTTTTTACTATTACACCCTGCAGCTAAAACCGAATCGACTGTTCCCGAGCAGTTGTTATGCATCATATCAAAACCGCCATCATCCACAATTTTGCGCATTTGTTGTAACATTTTTTCAGGATTGAGCCTTTTGGGATCATGAGGGTTATCAGCACTTGCAATAGGAAGATGAACGACATTATCAGGATTTGCTCCTAAATTAATTGTCATTCGGCCTTCTTCTTTTAATCGTTCGATAAGCTCTTCATCAATTTGATATTCAAGTTCACGTATGTCGACATATAATTGATTTAATTTATCTCTCGTATGAGACATTAGGCTTTCGATTGCATTAGGACTAAGACTTTCTATGGTTACGCCGTCTTTTTTATAGACAACATCCTCAGGGTTTAAATTATTTTTCCATTCGCTGGCAAAACGATTGATAAGCAAATTAATCGTTGGACTTACATTAACATTCATGTTGGGTTGATTGCTTACCTTTTCATCAAGCATTGCTACTTTCATATATAAGAGGTTAAGTGATTCATCATCATTAAGTAATTTTGCTTTTTTTTCATTGAGCAAAACATGCTCCATTTCCTTATCACTTACCTGGGTAAGATGAACGACGCGATCAACCCCCATGCTGATAATTCTACTGCCAATACTACCTTTTACACTCCTTAGTTCTATATCTTCCCCTTTCCATTTTTCAGAATGCTGAACGTTAACGCCTAAAGCCTCGCTTCGACGATCGATTTCATGTACATTTAATTTCGTTTCAACGCCCTCTTCTGTTTTCTCACCTGGCCACCAACTAAAATAAACCTCATAAACAGATTCCTTATAAACGGATTTGTCGCCATCTTCTGCGCTAACCGTTTTCTTCTTTTTTAGTTCAAAAGGGATTGTTGGTGGGCCTTCGCAATAGGCTTCAACGAGGCGTTTGCCTTCTTCATCAGCGGGAATCGTTAATTTAATGGCAGCATGACCTGTATTACCACCAAACAAAACCCCGTCCACAAAGTGCAACATGCCATTCCCCTGAGATGTCCCACTTCCCCAAGTAATGACTTCAACGCCCGTCGTTGTCGCATTTTTTGCCATTAGAATTCACCTTGCTCATTATTTATATTTAGAGTGGTGGCTACTATTATTTAGTTCTCCAGATTCAAATATCGTTAAAATTCAAAATATTAGACTGGGCTAGCTCGGTTCTTTCAATTGATATACACCGATTGTTAAGGTTATAGTGTCGTTCGAATCAGAGTAGTAATGACAGGCAACAAACCAATGAAAGAACTCAATCTTGATGAATGTTTACTGGTAAATGGCGGCGATAAATTTGCAGATGCAGCAGCCGTCGGCGGCTTAATGAGTACTGTCACCGGTGCAACTCTCGGCCTTATCTTTTATCAGGATATTGGCATTAATATTGTGGGTGGATTTTTTATTGGTAGCACCGTTGGCTTAACCGTTGGATTTATTGTTCCATTTGTTGGCCTTGGTATTTTTACCGGCATTCAAAAAACCCATGAATTTTTTGGGCGTTAGTCGCTGTTAGTTCGCGAAGCGAACGTTACAGCGACTTACGTCCCGGCGTAGTCGTCATTGCAAGCAATGACAGACGGAGACGGACTGTTTCAGATGACGGCTTACCCTCGGCGTAGTCGTCATTGCAAGCAATGACAGACGGAGACGGACTGTTTCAGATGACGGCTTACCCTCGGCGTAGTCGTCATTGCAAGCAATGACAGACGAAGACGGACTGTTTCAGATGACGGCTTACCCTCGGCGTAGTCGTCATTGCAAGCAATGACAGACGAAGACGGACTGTTTCAGATGACGGCTTACCCTCGGCGTAGTCGTCATTGCAAGCAATGACAGACGAAGACGGACTGTTTCAGATGACGACTTACTCACTGCTTTCCATGCTGCAATTAAGCTACCCGCCGTCGCCACGGCTATGGCGGGCAAGCGCAAGACAAGCAAGCCTCAGCCTCCAGCTACACCCACAAAGTGAACATAGCAATGTGAACGCTTATAAACAAAAAGACATCCATTTAATATGATTAAATGGATGTCTTTCGTACCACTCGATAATAAAAATTATCTTTGTGGTTTGCTTGGGTTATCCTTTCTACCCATATCTTTATTATGGCCTGGTTGTCCTGTTTGGCCTGGACGTTGTGGTTGTCCTGCTTGACGTTGTTGTTGTTCTCTTTCACGACGTTGACGTTCTTCTTGCTCTTTCTTTGGATCGTGACCCATGGTGCATACTCCTATTTATTAATGAAAGACAGTTCAATTTATGCAGTCTGTATATCTTGCTCATGGAGGTCTTTGTTTCCATAAGCTTCACATAAAAGATAGCCTAAAAGTCTTGCGTAAAATGAAATTTTTTAGCCAGTGTAAATTTATCTTGTGGTTATTTCAGTGATTGCCCATGGGAGCCAATAAGCAGACTCTGCACCATGTTCAGGATCATCGATATAATCATTAGCTTTGATGGCATCCGTTAAATCCGAAATTAAGCCATACTGATTCAATTGAATATTGAGTGATTTGCTAATTTCAACATGGAAATTATCGCAATAAAATGAATGGAATACGCCTGTTTCAAATCCCAATATTTCAAAACCTCTAAAATGATCAAGATGATTACTTATTTTTCCCGCTTGTAAGCATTCGTAAACGCCCGTTAAACCAACAGCTTGGTTACTTGGATTTTCACTTTCTAAAATGATATCTCGATATTCTGCCGTGGTGGCAATTTGCAAAATTTTAATATCAGGAACCCAAGAGAGGTATTTTTTAGCAAATGTCATTGCAGGTTCCGGCTCAAAAAACATTTCTTGCCAGCCCAATTTATTTTGCTTAAACAAATCATCACATTCAGTCATAAATTGCTTCAATTCAGAAGACGTGAGTTTTAGTGCTTTTTGATATCGCTCGAGTTTATTCGGTTTGTCGTTATCATTCACCCAGCTCAAACATTCAACGATAGGATGAATATGACAAATACAGTTGCTTAAACTCCATATACGCAGAGGTAACATTGCCTCGTCTAAACGCATCGAGGGATTGGCTAAATGTGAAGGTGTGCTCCCTTGGACAATAAAGTATCCACCAATATAGAAATCCATCTACCCTCTTCCAACAATGCATAAGCCAACTAGCTTTTTAGGTCACATGACAGCCTACATGCCACATGGTAAAATCGCCTACCTATTCTAGTTGTTCTTTGGGATAAAACTCATGTCAAACGAGCGCCCTGTAACTTTAGCAGATTTAAAACCTTATCAACCCTTTGGTATTCCAGTACTAAAGCTATTAGGTATGCTAACCCTACTTTCTTGTTTTATAACAATCGCTTACGAAGTATTATTCTAGCATCCCTTTCTTGGCCCCGGTGGCACAGTGGATAGCGCGGCCCCCTCCTAAGGGGCAGGTCGCAGGTTCGATTCCTGCCCGGGGCACCAGTTACTTGTCCAACAAGTATCACTAGGTAACAATAGAGATTAAAAAAATATAGTAAATTCAATATATTAACCTGGTTTAACATCCAAGCACATTTTTTAAGCGCTCTTGAGTTCCACCCCTATTTGGGGGTATAAGGTGGGGTATCTGAGATTGGACCCCAAAAAAGTACCCCCAAAATGCCTTTGACCGATATAGTAATTAGAAAAACAAAGCCAACTGACAAGCAGATGAAACTGTTTGATAGTAAAGGACTTTATTTGCTATTGAAACCTAATGGGGCACGCTATTGGCGTATGAAATATCGCTTTGCCAATAAAGAGAAAGCGATGGCTCTGGGGGTATATCCGGAAGTGTCTTTGGCAGAAGCTCGTGAACTTAGAGACGATGCTAGGAAAAAATTAAAACAAAATTTAGATCCCGTTAATGAAAGAAAGCAAGCTAAGATAACTGCTTATATTGAAGCGACCAACCAGTTTGAAACCGTGGCGATGGAATGGTTAGAGCGCCAGAAGAACCGTTGGACACCCAAGCATACCACCAAGATCTTGAATGCTTTTAAAAGATATATTTTCCCCGATTTGGGGCATCGCTCTATCGTTGAAATTAATGCGCCCGAGCTGTTACGTACCATGCGTAAAATTGAAGCTAAAGGCCTTCATGAAACTTGTATTAAAGTTTTACAAAGTTGTGGTGCGGTTTTTCGTTATGGTATTGTCACTGGCCGTTGTGACCGCAACCCTGCAGCTGATTTACGGGGTGCATTAACCCACCCTGTTTCTACACCGCAAGCAGCATTATCTGCTCAAGAATTACCAGAGTTTTTAAGAACATTGAAGTTATACCAAGGGCATAGACTAACCAAGGTGGCAATTAACTTAATTGTCCTCACCTTTGTGCGCACCACTGAATTAAGAGCAGCGGAATGGAAAGAGTTCGATCTAGATGCTAAAGAACCAATCTGGCGTATTCCAGCAGCTCGCATGAAAATGCGCAGCGACCATTTGGTGCCCCTTGCCCCTCAAGCTGTTGAATTATTACGCCACGTTCATCAAATAAGCGGTAGAAGTCGCTTGGTCTTTCCAAGCCAAGCCTCTCCTTCTAAACCCATAAGTCAAAACACCATGATTTATGCGTTATATCGCATGGGTTATCACACCCGAGCCACCATGCATGGGTTTAGAGCAACCGCTTCCACCATTTTAAATGAACAAGGCTGGCGCGCTGACGTGATTGAACGTCAACTTGCGCATACTGAACGAAACAAGGTTAGAGCAGTTTATAACCGTGCTGAATACCTGAGCGAACGTCGTGAAATGATGCTGGCTTGGGCGGATTATTTGGATGGGTTAACTTAGTCACACGGGTACAAATTCATGGAATTAGAAGGTTTAATCTCATTATATGAATATAAAGATAATGATGAAGCGGTGCTTAGAATTTATATAGCAGCGCTCATGAATAAAATTGAACTTTATATTCAATCAACTTATTTTGATCAATTTGTAAAATTAGAAAAACAACATGTTCAATTAATTCGTTCTATGCATCCAAAAAAAGCAGAAGTCTCGTTTAAGCTACCTTTGGATGAAGATCAAACACGAAATATCTTTTTCCCAGACACTAATACCCAATTAGCAAATTTTACTGACCTTTGGGCCTATAAAATTCAGACCGAAAAAATTCTAAATCAAGTTAATTCACCACAACTAAAATTAAACGAAACAGAAAGAAATTATATGCTCAAATTAATTTTGGGAATGGCTGTTACATCATTTGGTTTTAATCCTCACGATAATAAAAATCTTGCAACGGGTAACAAGCCAGGTAGTATCAAAGCTGAGCTTTCAAGTATTGGACTTGCTATCGATGAAGATACCATACGTAAATACTTGAAAGAGGCTAAAGGGCGATATCCTTATGTCAGGCCTCGAGAGATAAAAAATCTTAATGAATCAATTAAGACTTGATAGGATTGTAAAACAACTTGTTGTATATGACTTTATACCAACTTCCACTTGTATTCTAATTTTTGCAGCGCAATTGAGACTTGAGTAAGAAAGAAGACCAATTTAGGAATTCCAGTTACTAGAGCGATTTTGCGCTTCTGCGGCCCGCAGAAATGATGTGGAGGGGGGACCCGGTTAAAAATCATTTTAATGTTAGCTTTCCCGATTTTTTCCCCTGAGATAAACAATATGCCCATTCACGCCAAGCTGTGATTATTTCAGCTAATTTTAGTTCTTCGTCTTTATTAAGTTCTCTACCAATTCTTGTTCTTACCCATTCGTCAATTCTATCTCCTCCTAATGAAGAATGATGCTCAAAAAAACCTTCTAATACCATACTTCTTGTATGGCCACTTAATTCAGAAAATAAACTCCAAGCTGTATTACCTTGAATATATTTAGAGATATTTTCAATCATTTCTTCTTTATTCATTATTCTTTCTCCATAATAAACAACTTAAATTTAATTTACAGCAAATTGTTATTTTTAATCACATCAAACTTAGATTTATCTTCATCAAAAAAATGATGTGTATACTTAGTTTTTGTTAAATTATAATCTTGGTCGAATTCTACTCGAGCGACATCGGCACTATCAAAAATTGCAAAGGAACCATATCTCAACTTGGTAGGTAAATCTAATTCATGATGTTGTAACAAATTATTGGCCAGATGTGCCAAACTATTATTTATGTAATAATAGCTATTTACTTTTGATCCCTCTCTTCTGTATGGCTCAGGCATTACAGTTAAATATCTACCTCCATCACAACTTATAACAAATAAATTTTTTAGCACAGTTAAATGGTACATTAAAAAATATCTGGTTTTATAAGCCTTGGAATCAGGGTTCTTTGTGGCCCAAGACTCATCAAACTGTTCATGATCACCATCAAAATTTGAAATCGCAAAAGTAAATTCAGGAAATTGGGTGTAATAAATACACTCGGCACCGCTATGAAGGTGTCCTTTGCTCCATTTTTCTGGATTTTGTAAATATTCATGCATTCTTTCATTCACAGTTTTATCTAAGCCAAATCTTTCTTTATACATTCTTTCAATTTCAGAATCGGTAGCCGTTTCTAAAGATGAAACATTTCTATCTGCATTTCTTGTATATACTGTTCCGGCATTTATAATGGCATGCCCCTCTTTCTTCTGCTTAATAAGGAAATAAGGTTTATCAGATACATCAGCAATAACAAGAATATCCACTTCATGGTTATCTTTTTTCTCTGTATACAAATCAATGTTCGGATTGTGATTAAAATTTGAATTTTTGATTAAATCAGATATTTGAGAAAGCTTCTTGCGATTTGCATCATTTTCAATTCCAACCACATTTTTATAATCATCAATACCAAAGACTATATATTTATTTTTTTTGGAATGTGAGTTCGCAAGGCAAAGTATATCGTGAATTAGTTTTGCAGTATTTTGATGATATTGCCGTTTAAAATCAAGATATTCCGATTCGCTTTCGGTTAATAATTCTTCCAAAGTTAATCTGTTCATAAACACTTTCATAACTAAGAACATGTAAATTTAGATTATAAATGAAAATGTAGTTTTACTTAAAGGTTGGAATTTTTGCACTGATCAAATTAACAACAATTATATTTTAATCAATAGTCTATGTTAAATTAACCATATGATACTAAGGAATATCATTAATGATAAATAAACAATTTGGATTGTATCAAATAAGATTTTCTCCACCGCCTTCCATCCCCGGGCCAATACGTTCTTTTGATACAGTAGAAGAAGCTAAAGAATATATAAATACTCCTAAGGATCCCTTAATAGGAGATGCTTGGATTATCGTAGAAAGCACGAATGGTGGAAATCATAAATTTATCGAGTGCATACCAATAAAAACTCGATAGAGATTATTTAGGCATAAAGACTAGTGTTTCACTATCAATAGTTCCTTGCACATAAGGCTGATTATACTCAGCCTTTCCTACTCTCACCGTCAAATTATCTAAAGCTTGATAGGTACAACCATCATGCGTATGACCACAAAGCGTCAAAATATCGATAGCTGGATTCTCTATCGCAAAACGAGTTAAAACTTCACCTGTAACTTTTGAGCTGAAGAACGGCAAATAATCATCAGAACTTACTTTACCTTCATGCCTTGCTGCTTCTTTAAATGGAGGAACATGGGTGATGACTATAATCTTTCTAGGATTTTGTTTTGCAGCCACACATAATTTCTCATATAAACCATGGGCATCTTCATCAGCTAATTGCTGCATTTTCTCAAGCAACTGGAATCTGCCCAGAATCTTTTGCTGAAATAACTCAGTAATCATTCGGCTATCATTTATGACTGCATAACTATTGACATAATCACCATATCGTCCATCAGCCCAACCATCTACTCCCACTAATAACACCTCATTATCCAAAGTAATGGGATCACACGCATTCAGCCAAAACAGTAATGGATGATTATTAGTTAATAAACCCACTAATTCACGAACTTCAACAATTTGGCCACGATAATAGTCATGGTTCCCTAGTACAAAATAAATGGGTTTTTTAAAAGAATCTCCCATTTCATGCAGAATAAGAGAAAGCACGTTTGCTTCCGCGATATCACCACTAATTGCAATAGCATCAATATCGTTTGGCAATGTTTGATAAAATTGCAATCGCCTCTTGGGATCTAAAAAATTAAGGTGAGGATCGGTTAACCAAGCTAATTTCATAAACAGCTACTTTTTATACTAACTTAATAAGTTGCAGTATTTTACGTTTCAATAAAGCAGTTTGCATATCAGCTAAACTACCATGTACAACTAAATGGCCAGGCAATGAATCAAGAAAACCACTTCTAGATGATATTTTAGAAAATTCTTCTCGTAAATAATCTTTAAGTTCAGGATCTGCTTGCTCAATTTCAGCTACTATTTCATCCCTACCATCAAGCACTGTAATAATATCTTCAAAGTCATGACTACCCATAAAATCCATATTGCCACGTGTTTTAAACGCTTCCAATTTGGTAGCTATAAAATATGGAGCTGTTACCAAATTAATTTCGAGTTCGTCTGTAAGTTGACATTTAACTGCATGTTCAACGGCTGATTTATACCATCGATTGCCAAATGTTAAAATTTTTTCGTCAGTAGGCATTATATCTACAATCACCTCATCATAGCGCCAGCGGCATGTAAAATCATCTTGGTGCGATTGTTTAAAGCCTTGTCTTTTCAGTTTTTTTTGTAATTCACGATATTTAGCATCAGAAATCACATCAACGATACAGTCTACATCAATTGTAGGCCTTACATCCGGATAAGCTTCAACAGTCAAAAAAAGAGCAGTAGTTATGCCCCCTAGAAATACCACATCATTGCATATTGAGCCTAGTTTTATTGCAACGAATTCAAGCATCTTTAGATTTGCTAATTTATTCGTTTTCATCATTTAATACATCTTCTAACATCTCAATAGACATATTGCGTTCACGGGCTCTTCCTACCCGAATTGTATCAACTAAAACAAGCAATTTATAAAAATTATCATCTGGGTAAGCTTGCAAAGACTTTGTAACAGAAGGATGTATAGGTTCTAGAGCAACTCCTTTTACTTCCCCTTCTGCCGAAGGCCATACAGGTATTGGGTCATCTCCCATCACAAATTTTTCACTTAGAAAAGGGGCGCCAATTGCAGTAGGCACTCCTCGCGTGTACTCTCCTAGTTCAGCAGGAAATACATACTTTAACCCATAAATCAAAAACTCTTTAGCAGCTGATTTTATTGGAGCAATCTGATTTTTTGTAAACAGATTATCATAATTGGTATTGGTAAAATTAGGTAAATTAATATTTTTTATTATTATATTTTTTAATTTAACTTTGTCTGTGAATGAATCATTTATATAATTTTTGCTGCACATTTCATTCAAAATAGAATCGAATTTAACGTATTGTTCTATGTCTATATTCTTTACTTTAAAAGAATCTGCCAGCCAATTATTGTCCTTCCTAATTAAGCGCGCGGCAATAAGTCTTTTTATGCTTTGGTTAACTTCAGCCAAACTAATAAAAATCAAACTTGATAATTCACGTTGCGTCCAAACAACCTTAGGATTGGCTAGCAATTTAAGTAGAATTAAGCAGTCTTGGGGTTTCATCTTGGCAGCTCGTTTTTGAGTTAATTACCTTATATTAAGTATATCATGTTTGTTCGCTGTTCGCGAACAGTGAACACAAACCTATAATTTAAAATAATTAATTTAAAATCAATAAGTTAAAATTTAAGATTACATACACATAAGTAATAATTAAATCTTTGTTCGCTGTTCGCGAACAGCGAACAAGTTATAATTACAAAGCATATAACATGTAAACCTAGGACTTACACGGTTATCTTTAGCAATATTAGTTATGAAATCAATTAATATGGCTGTATGCATGCACTGCATAATTTGAATAACTCGCACAATACTTAACTATTAAAATTAGTTATATTTCAAATCAATACTCCGGCAACTGGCTCCTAGCAACAAATTGAAGTAAATATTTCAGGACTCATCTTTGCTTCAAAGATAAGTATTTTTCACGCAACTAATTCTTTTGTTAACAAATTTTTGTAGGATTTTGGGAGAAATATCCGATGCATACAACACTAGAGACTTAAATTTTACTCCTCCAGTTAAAATACAATTTATTGAGCGAAACCCATAGGAATCAAGGTTCGTTAAAATTTCATTAGAATCAGATAGAGCTGCATCATTTATTAAGACGAGTAAATCTAAGTTACTCTTAATGTCCACATCATAATCTTTTGAATATTTTTTTAATTTACACAATAATGCACTTTTCCATGAGGGACGAGGTAAATCGTAAGCTTTCATAATTAGCTTTTTTCCATCTTGAGCGGCCTTAGACATTCCTTTTTCGTAATTAAAATCTTTTTGAGACTTTTCACAAGGATGGAAGTTGAGTATCTTAACTTGAAAATTAAATTGCTTTTCTAATATGTTGCTTTGATCTTTTACTGTGACATCAATTTTTTCCTTTTTATTATCATCATATTCCTCAAATTTCAGATTTGATAAATCTAAATAATACGCACTTAAAAAAATTTTACACAAATCTACTTCTTCATTTTTTTTATACTGTCTTGTCATTAAACTCTTCTTTAGCATACCTTTGTTATTAATAATTTTAAGTTAGCACTTTTATAATTTGTCTTCTATACCTTACCAAACCGAACGCAACAAAAGTTAACCGCTTTCTCTCCCCTTGATTTCTCTACCCCGCAAACCGAACGCCCCCAGTTCGGTCAGATTTTAACCGAATCGAGCTGCACTCATTTTTTCTTCCTCGTAGCATGTGAAGTGTAAAGTCCATTACAACTTCAGGAGATCTAAAAATGACGCATAAGTTCTTACGATTACCCGTAATCAAAAACATCACAGGATTATCACGCAGCACCATCTATATGCGTATCGCTGAAAATCGCTTTCCTAAACCTATAAAGTTAGGCGAGCGCGCGATAGCGTGGCTTGAAAGTGATGTGAATGCATGGATGGAACAACAAATCAGAAACAGCCAACAAGAAGTGGAGAATGTTTAATGCAGAATCATATTGAAGCTTTCAAGAATTCGATGTTAACAGCAGGCCTTACGCCCCCAAGCGATATCATTGATGATGGAAAGCTACATAGGTTTTCTACTAGTCATAAGAAACAAGACTCAGCGGGGTGGTATGTATTGCATGCCGCCCCCATCCCTGCAGGTTGTTTCGGTGATTGGCGCAAGAATATTCTTGAAAAGTGGTGTGCTAAAGATAAACAGGAAATGTCTCCTAGTGAAAGGGTCGAGAACTTGAGATTATTGGCACAGGCCCGCGAGCAATGTCAGAAAATCCGCGCAGTTCAGCAACAACAAGCTGCATTAAAAGCAAAACGTTTGTGGGCTAGTGCTGTTCCTGCCGCCCCCAGTCATCCTTATTTGGTTAAAAAGCGCATTCCCGCCTTTTGTGCGCGGCAGTTGGGAGCGAGTTTAGTGCTACCGATTATGAATTTAGATAAAGATATTCAAAGCTTACAATTTATAAGGCCGGATTCAAACAAGCGCCTACTTGCTAATGGTATAAAAAAAGGCCGTTTTATTATTGTGAACGGTCAATTAAATAGTGGCGATTTTATTATCTGTGAAGGGTTTGCAACCGGTGCTTCCTTAGCGCTCAAATACCCTAATGATTGCGTGATTGCGGCAATTGATGCAGGGAATCTCAAAATGGTCGCGACCGCTATTAGAACTCGTTACCCTTACTGTCGGATTGTGATTTGTGCTGATGATGACAGGCTGACGCCGGATAATCCTGGATTAACAAAAGCTCAAGAAGCTGCAGACGCAAGTGGTGCAATCCTTGCCTCGCCTCCTTGGCCTTACGGTGCTCCTCAAGAATTAACAGATTACAACGATTTGATGTGCTGGTTAGCCGAGCGAGGTGCAGAATAATGATTATCGATAGAGAATACCGAGAACAGCGGGAACAACCTAGTCATTACAATGGGAGTGAGTGTTCCCAAGACCCAATTCATACTGGTAACAATGAGAACAATCTCATGCCGGTTATGGTTCCCCCTTTGCGGTTTCATAAACCGAAAATCGAGCGTAATAGTTACCTTTCTCATGAAGATTGGTTTGAACTCAATGGCAAGAAAATGAAACCTGGGGTCTATTGGCATGGTAAAAAGCAACAGGATGGCGAATCGATTGAAGTCGATGAGTGGATTTGCTCTCCTTTAACCATTGAAGGCATATCATCATCCCCTACTCATGATAACTTCGGGCGTTTATTGAAGTTTCAAGATACTAACGGCCAATGGCATGAATGGGCGATGCCGATGTTTCTCTTAAAAGGGAATGGCGATGAGTTACGAGGAGAATTACTCAATCAAGGAGTAACCTTTAACCCCAAAAGGCGTAGCGATATCGTTAATTACATTATGACGCAGCAAACCACTCGGCAAATTACCGCTGTTGACCGGGTCGGCTGGCACGATAATGCTTTTGTGTTACCTAATATAGTAATTGGGGATGCTGATGTGGTTTTTCAATCGGAATCGGTAGCCGAAAGTGAATTTCAATATAAAGGTAGCTTAAGTGAATGGCAAGAACATATAGCTAAATACTGTATTGATAACATTCCTCTGATGGTTTCAGTCTGCATGGCGCTTGCTGGCCCCCTATTAAAGTTTGTCGATCGCCAACAAGGCGGTGGTATCCATTGGGTGGGTGATTCTTCTAGTGGGAAAAGTACGGCGGTGGAAGTGGCGGCCAGTGTGTGGGGGTCTTCGGAGTTTATCCGCTCTTGGAGTGCTACCGCTAACGGCTTAGAAGGTGTTGCTGCAACGCGCAATGAAACTTGCCTTATATTAGACGAAATAGATGAAGCCGCCCCACTAGAAATCGGCAAAATCGCGTACATGCTGGGTAATGGCCAAGGCAAACAGCGTGCTGGCCGTATTGGGCTTGCCCGTAAAATACAACGCTGGCGGATTATGACACTATCCACTGGCGAAAGAACCCTAACCAGTATCATGAATGAAATTGGTAAACGGCCAAATGCTGGGCAGCTGGTACGGCTACTTAGCATTCCTGTTACCTTTGAACATGGTGCATTCAGTAATCTTCATGGATTCGAGAGTGGCCGAGCTTTAGCCGATCACCTTAAAGCGACGCGGTTGAAACACTATGGCCACTTAGGTCCAGCTTTTATTGAAAAGCTTGTTGAAGATAAGCGTGACTTTCCAGCTTTGTTGGATTTAGTCATGCAGAAATTTAGCACGACTACCACTACAAACGTTGAAAAAAGAGCTTCAAGCGTCTTCTCCATTATTGGCCTTGCTGGCGAATTAGCCATTGAATATGGATTGCTCCCCTGGGAACATGGGGGTGCTTTCAAAGCAACTCATACTGCCTTCCAACGCTGGCAAGCCTTTATTGGACCAGGCCAAACAGAAGACCGGCAAATCTTAGAAGCCATCAGTAACTTTATTGCTAAACATGGTGACTCACGTTTCTCTCCTCAATATTCTGATATTGCCTTAAGTAATGACAAAACCATTCAAAACCGTGCCGGTTGGTACAAAGTGGTCAATGAGGAGCGGGTTTACATGTTTCACCCTGTTGCTCTATTAGAAGCTGGGGCCGGGTTTGAACGTTCTAGGATTATTGAAGCGTTAAAACGGGCTAAATGGTTGGTTGATTCAGATCCTGGGAGAACGACAAAGAAGACAAGAACCAGTGCTGGGGTGAAGAATTTGTATCATATAGTTGAGAAAATTGAATTATAACCATAATTAATACTCATTCGTTCTCACTAGGGTAACCTGTGAGAACAATTTTATTTACTCTAATTCCATGATTTCCTTCAATGTTCCCTTAGCAACTTACGTTCTCACGCCACAAACAAAACAAGCAACTGATCAGCAAATAAAAATAGCGATTCAATATTTATGTAACTACACTAAAAGTATTGACATTCGGACAAAAACGTCCGATACTTATATAAGGGATCAAAAGGAAGTCTGCTAGATGACAATTGACGAGCTAATAAGATCTTTAAGAAGGATATCTAATGGTTTGCACATTAATAAGCCTCTTTTAATAAAAAATGGTAATACGAAGCATCGAACTTTACGATTTAATGGAAAAATTACTTTAGTAAGTGTGCATAAAAAAAGTGAAATACCAGAGGGCACCCTAGATGCAATTCTTAAAAATCTCGGTCTGAAAAAAAAGTACATTAATAATTTTAATAAAAAGCAAATCAAGCAGAAACTCAAAGAGTTAGGAATTGAATTAACCGAACCTGTAGCTGAGGAATTATTGGATAAAATATTTAGTGAGGAAGAAAATGATAGCTAGTTTTGCATATCCCATGAAAATATCATCAGAAAATAACAATTTTATCCTATCATTTGAACACTTTCCAGAAATTACTACTTGGGCTGAAAGTGAAGAGGAAATTTTAGAAGTTGCACGAGATGCTCTCGAAGCTGCATTAGCAGGTCGCATTATTAGAAAAGAAAATATTCCTCTTCCTGGAAACTCTATACTATCTTCTCAAACAAAATTAGTTCCTGTTCCAATATTAATAGCTACTAAAGCTTGGTTATTTCATTTAATGAAATCAAAGAATATATCAAATAGTGAATTAGCTAGAATATTAAAAATTAAAAGTGAAAAAACTATTAGAAGGCTTCTAGATCCTAAAGAAAATTCAAAAATTTTATCAATTGAAGAAGCGATTTTAAAATTAGGAGGATTTCCCTATCTAAGTTTTGAACTAAAAGAAAAAGAAGGTTCAAGAAAATCTTTCACTCCATCTTATACCAATAAAAATGATTCTATTAAAGAAAAGGATGTTTTAGTTCAAGAAACAAGCAAAAAGCCCTATGGGACAGCATGATTTTTTATTCCCGCAATAAATAGCCATATCATGTTTTAATATAATAACAACGGAACTATTTTATGCATAAAAAGACCTTTTCAAATTATGATAAACTTGATAGAAAAAAAATTGCAGATCGCTTAACAAAAATCATTATCCCTGAAATAGATTTGCTGTCTGATTCGTACGTTTTAAGTCTAAATGGAAACTATGGAGCAGGTAAAACCACATTTATTGAGATGTGGCAAAATGATATAAAAGATTTTCACCACACAATAACAATTAATGCTTGGGAAACTGATTTTGCTGAAGACCCTTTATTACCAATAATTGAAGCTTTATCAAAAATCGTAGACGATCAAACTCAATCTGCATTATATGATGCAGCATTTTTGGCCACTAGTATTGGTTCTCAATTTCTTCAAAAAACTCTCAATTTTGATTTTGACAAAGCAGCAAATGACCTCCAAGAAACTAAAGATAAAAAATCAGGCAAATTAATTATTGAAAACTTCACAAGAAAAAAAAGAGCATTAGCTAATCTTAAAGATTCTCTTGATAAGTTTATTGCTGGTAGTAATAAAAAACTATTTGTTTTTATTGATGAGCTTGACAGAACCCGCCCAGATTATGCAATAAGATTTCTTGAGACAATCAAACATTTTTTTTCAATAAAAGGTGTAATATTTGTCCTAGCAATTAACAAACTTCAGCTCTTTAACTCTATGAGACAAATGTATGGCAGCGATCTTGATGCTCCCGGATATTTCAAGAGATTTATAACTAATGAAGTAAACATTCCAGTAACCGAGAAAAATGACATCGAATTATTTGTGAGTTCTTTACTTTCTACACTTCCTGAAATTAAAATTAACGCAAGCAATCATATTCCTTTTATAAGTTACATTTTTCACACATTTAATTTGTCATTAAGAGAAATAGAATATTGTTTAAGAGGGTTTCAACAAATTACCAAAGGTAACAGAACGGAACAAGGATATCTTAACCTTGCAATTTTCCTGCTTTGTATGTCAATTAAAGAACCAGAGTTTTATAATGGGTTAAAAACAAATTCGTTTGAAACTATAGGTTTTATAAAAGAACTAGAAGGTCTTTTTAGAAAAAATAAATTTGACCCATTACCTAAAATTATAAGCATTGTAGTACTTGGTAGCATTAATAAAAATAATTTTCATAAACTTATGTCGTTATTTAATGATGAAGGTATTAGAAGAAGAACTGAAAGAAGTTCAGAAAAAACCTTTAAGGATTACACTTTTGAACATATAGGAAATAACTTAGATGCAAAAATATATGGCCCTTCATTTCCTTATGCAGCTCCTTGTCCAATTATTAGAATTATAGAAAAAATTGAATATTGGAAAGATATTTCTGATGAATGAGAATTTGATAAAATTAGGGGGTACCACCCGGGGTATCTCCCGTCCAAATCCCCGCCCTACCCCTTGATTTCATTAGCCTCTCAGCCAAAATCAATTTCCTGCCCGGCACCACTAGATTTTGCGTTAGAAAATTTAAATGAAGAGCTAAAGCGAATAACTAATTATAGAACGCCCAAGAAATACTCCCGGCAGGTAATAATTTTAAATTATGGAATCGCCTGTGCGTCTTTCTTTTCTGACAAATCAGTTCCTAGTGGGATAGAAGAACTTACATAGTCCACGCTATGTGAGTCTAATCCTTGCGACTGTGAATTCGATGATGACCTCTCATTCTGTCGTTTGTCCATCGAAATGCTCTTCTTCGGCACTAGCAGCAGCCTTTGTGACATGGACTGTCTCATCACGATGCTCTGGCGGAGCGTATATCGTATAGAGCTGCAAAGGTTTGTCACCTGTATTCACAAGATTATGCCGCGCCCCAGCGGGTACAATCATCGCATCATCGCTTTTAATCTTTGAACGATTGCCATCGATCAAGATTTCGCCTTCACCCTTTTCAATGCGAAAGAACTGATCATGATCCTCGTGCACTTCATCACCGATCTCTTCACCAGGTTGAATAGTCATCAGTACAAGCTGGAGGTGTTTTCCAGTATAAAGCACACGACGAAAATCTGAATTTTCCTCAGTCAACCGCTCAATATCTGCTACAAAGCCTTTCATGTATCCGTCTCCCATTTTTGTTGTTCAAACTAATCAACCAATCCTAGTAGTACTATTCTATCCAGTTTAGTTGGTAAATAATTAAACATAGTAATTTTTGCTATCTAATTTTCATAAAATTGCCCAGGAAACCAATCTGCTAACGTTGTAGAAGCACCCCGTTACAATTCTGCCTACAATTAACTATAAGGATAACTACATTCAAATTAACAACTAAATAAATACACAGGGATTTGTGATGGTTCATAGCTTAGAAACCCTTTTTTACCCAGCACTATTGCGGTTATTGGCGCCAGCGAAAAACTTGACGGATTAAAACATGCTCACTGAGAAAAAAATGTATGAATAATAGTTTTTCTCATCTAGGTTTAAGCACTGTAGAGGCCATTAAAAGACTTAAAAAAGATGGGCCAAATATTCTACCTAGCAAAAAAAGACGAACCTTGTTTGCCATTGGTTTAGAAACATTACGCGAACCTATGTTTCTTTTACTATTGGTAGCGGGTTTAATTTATCTATTCATTGGAGAATTACGCGAAGGATTAAGTTTATTTGTATTTTTAAATCTGATTATTGTTATAAAGTTATATCAGGAAGGTAAAACTGAACGTGCTTTAGAAGCATTAAGAGATTTAGCAAGCCCTAGAGCGCTCGTTGTTCGCGATGGACACTTAGTGCACATTAGCGGCACGGACGTGGTAAGAGATGATGTTGTTCTTTTAAAAGAAGGGGATCGCGTCCCTGCAGATGGGATCCTTTATTCAGAAACTAATTTGCAAGTTGATGAATCCTTACTTACAGGAGAATCAGTAGCAGTCAATAAAATAGCCTCAACTACCCCCATGACTACGCCTATGTCCCCACCAGGAGGGGATAATTTACCTTTTGTTTACTCTGGGACTCTGGCAGTTGCAGGTCAGGGAATATTTCTGGTTAAAGCAACTGGTATTAATACTGAAATGGGTCGGATTGGTATTGATTTAGAATCTATTGGAACAGAAACATCGCCATTACAAAAACAAACAACTTACCTCGTAAAAATATTAGCTGCTATTGGATTATTATTTTGTATTCTACTTATTTTAATTGATGGAATGATGCATGGGAATTGGATGAAATCCACCCTGCTTGGAATTGCACTTTTGATGTCAATGATACCAGAAGAATTTCCGGTGGTTCTCACTATTTTTCCCGCCTTAGGTGCATGGCGATTATCTTCAAAACAAGTTCTGACTCGACGTATATCCGCCATTGAAACATTAGGTTCAACATCTGCACTGTGTGTAGATAAGACTGGCACAATAACACAAAATAGTATGGTGGTTTCAGAGCTATGGGCAAATAATAGTCTTTACAATGTTAACGCTTTAGATAAAGAATTTACTGAATCATGTCGTTTATTGATTGAATATGCAATATTGGCAAGCCAAGCTCAACCATTTGACCCCATGGAAAAAGCCTTTCACCAATTAGGGAAGCAGCATTTAAGCGAGAATGAATACTTACATTCAAATTGGAAACTTGTGCATGAATACGCACTTACTCCTGAACTACCTGCCATGTCTCATATCTGGAAAATTGATAATGAAGATCACCATATTATAGCCGCAAAAGGTTCCCCAGAAGCTATTATGGATCTTTGTCATATGAATACCGAGGCTAAACAACAAATATTATTAGTGCTAAAAAACATGGCCGAACATGGACTACGCATCCTTGCAGTTGCTAAAGGAACCTATTCTGGAAACATTCTTCCGAAAAATCAGAATGACTTAGCCTTTACTTTTATAGGTTTATTAGGCCTTTCCGATCCACTTCGAGAAGGGATCCCACAAGCCGTACAAGAATGTCATGAAGCTGGAATACGGGTCATCATGATTACAGGGGATTACCCCTTAACAGCAAAAGCAATTGGAGCGCAAGCCGGCCTTTCTTCAAATGAAATTTTAACTGGTGATGAATTAAAGCACTTGAGGGATGAGGAACTTCAAAACAGAATCCAATCCACCAATATCTGTGCCCGTATTACACCAAACCAAAAATTTCGGATTGTTAAAGCTTTGAAAGCCAACAATCATATTGTTGCAATGACAGGAGATGGTGTAAATGATGCTCCTGCTCTCAAATCCGCTCATGTCAGTATTGCCATGGGTAACCGAGGTAGCGATGTAGCACGTGAAGCCTCTACATTAGTGTTGCTTGATGATAATTTTGCTTCAATCGTAAATGCAATGCGCTCTGGTAGACGTATTTTTGACAATATGCAAAAGTCTATGGCCTTTATCCTAGCTGTGCATGTTCCGATAGCAGGAATTGCTCTTTTTCCTATTCTATTTAGTTTACCTCCCGTATTTTATCCTTTACATATTGCTTTGATTGAGTTGATTATTGATCCTACTTGCTCCATCGCATTTGAAAATGAGCCTGCAGAAAAGGATTTAATGAAACGTCCCCCTCGAAAGATAAACGATCCCATTCTGAATAAAAAAACAATTTTTTCAGCTTTGCTGCAAGGGCTGGGTGTGCTCATTATTACTTTCTTGATATATGTTTTATCCTTGAAAGTAATGCCCGAAACAGAAGCGAGAACATTTACATTTTCAAGTTTAGTGATCTCTAATTTAATACTTATTTATTCTAATCGTTCACGAACGAAATCCATTTTTAGATTATTGACGATACCTAATAAAATACTGATCTTGATAGCTTTAACAACTATTATGATTCTGTTATCGACCATCTATTTACCTTTTTTTGCAGACATTCTTCATTTTTCCCCACTTACTATAAATCAACTACTGTTAAGTTTTGGTGGCGGAATTACGTGTGTCTTATGGTTCGAAGTGTTGAAGATCATTTTACGTCGAATATGATTTTTTAGGGAATTCAACTATGAAAATGATGAAAGCAGCTGTTTTTGTAAAACCAGGAAAAATTGAACTTCAAGAAAAGCCTATTCCAAAGGTAGGGCCAACTGATGCTTTAATTAAAGTTACCACTACAACCATATGTGGGACCGATGTGCACATTCTAAAGGGTGAATACCACGTTGATCCAGGGCGAATCGTTGGTCATGAACCAGTAGGTATTATTCATGAACTAGGTTCTGCAGTTACAGGCTACAAAATTGGCCAACGTGTGGTTGTTGGTGCGATCACGCCCTGTGGCCAATGTTACTCATGTTTAGATAGTCACCAAGCGCAATGTGGTGGTAAAGCGATTGGTGGATGGCGTTTTGGCAATACGATTGATGGATGCCAAGCTGAATACTTCCTGGTCCCATTTGCAATGGCTAATCTCGCCCCTGTGCCCGATGATCTAACCGATGAACAGGTACTTATGTGTCCTGACATCATGAGCACGGGATTTGGTGGGGCTGAAAATGGCAACATAAAAATTGGCGATACCGTTGCTGTTTTCGCTCAAGGTCCTATTGGATTATGCGTTACCGCTGGTGCAAAACTAAAAGGTGCAACCAAAATTATTGTCATCGATAACATTGCAAAGAGATTAGAGGTAGCCAAGCAATTAGGTGCAGATATCACTATTGATTTTTCTAAAGTGGATCCAATCGAAGAAATCATGAAACATACCTATGGGCTGGGAGTAGATGTTTCAGTTGAAGCTTTAGGATTGCAAAAAACTTTTGAAAATTGTTTACGAGCATTGAAACCGGGAGGAACACTATCTAGCCTAGGGGTGTATTCGGGTAAATTGTCACTACCTGTAGAAGCATTTGCTGCAGGCCTGGGTGATCATAAAATTGTGACGACACTTTGTCCTGGCGGCAAAGAACGAATGCGACGGTTAATGAGTGTTATTCAATCTAATCGCGTTAATTTAAAACCTTTGGTGACACATCGATTTAAATTGGATCAAATTGAGCAAGCATATGAATTATTTGCTAATCAACGTGATGATGTTATTAAAATTGCAATAACTCCTTAACAATAAATTAAAAAAAGGAAAAGTTCATGAAATTGACTTTTTTAGGCGCAACTGAAACTGTAACTGGCTCTAAATATCTATTAAGTTATGATTCGAAAAAAATATTAATAGATTGTGGTTTATTCCAAGGATACAAAGAATTACGCCTTAGAAACTGGAATAAATTACCTATTGATCCTAAACAAATTGACGCAGTGATCCTAACGCATGCGCACATTGATCATTCTGGCTATTTACCGATATTAATGAAAAATGGATATACTGGCCCTATTTATGCGACAAAAGGGACTAAAGATCTCTGCTCTATCATGTTGCCTGATAGTGGTCATATACAAGAAGAAGATGCTTTTAGAGCTAATAAATATGGTTACTCAAAACATAAATTAGCACTTCCACTTTACACAAAATTAGAAGCCGAAAAAGTTTTAAAACAGTTTGTCGTCGTTGAATTTAATGAGCCCTTTAAAATAGATAAAAACTTTCAATTTACATTATTTCCTGCTGGGCACATTTTAGGTGCATCAATAGTGGAAATTATAGCCCATCATAAAAAAATAGTTTTTTCTGGAGATCTTGGGCGTCGCAATGATCCTATTATTGACGAGCCAACCAGTATGGTAAGTGCAGACTATCTCATTATTGAATCTACATATGGCAATCGTTTGCATGAAAAAACTTCACCATTTAATGAATTGAAAAAAATTATCTGTGATACTGCTAAGCGAGGTGGAACATTACTCATTCCTGCTTTT
Organism: Candidatus Berkiella aquae; assembly: GCF_001431295.2. Classification (NCBI taxonomy): domain Bacteria; kingdom Pseudomonadati; phylum Pseudomonadota; class Gammaproteobacteria; order Candidatus Berkiellales; family Candidatus Berkiellaceae; genus Candidatus Berkiella; species Candidatus Berkiella aquae. Next base: position 1,913,018 of record NZ_LKAJ02000001.1, read on the forward strand.
ACTGTAGGACGAGCGCAAACAGTTTTATATTATATCCATCAACTTAAATTAAAACATGCTATTCCAGATATCCCTGTCTTTGTCGATAGTCCTATGGCAACTAAGGTAACCCATTTGCTTGAACATTATGTTGGCGAACATCGTCTTGCCAAAAAGGAGTGCAGTGAGGTAAGCCAAACTGCCACTTATATTTCTACCGTTGAAGAATCTAAACAGCTTGATAATTATGCTATGCCAACAATTATTATATCCGCAAGTGGCATGGCTACAGGTGGGCGTGTTTTACATCATCTAAAGGCTTTTGCTCCATATGCAAAAAATACTATTTTATTCACTGGTTTCCAAGCAGGTGGAACACGTGGGGCAAGAATGATGAATGGTGAAAAGGAAATTAAAATTCATGGAAAAATGATCCCTGTTAATGCAAGAGTTGAGAATTTAGATACTATCTCGGCACATGCTGATTATGAGGAAATGCTTTATTGGTTATCTCATTTTAAACAAAAACCAAAATCTGTTTTCATAACACACGGTGAACTTGACTCTGCAACCTCTTTAAAAGAGAAAATTGAAAATCAATTTCATTGGCATTGCGTTATTCCCACTTACATGCAAACAGTAAATTTATAGCTATGACAAAAGCTAACACACTTACACTAAAACCATTAGGAATAAATACTTATAAAGAAGCGGTTGTGTACATGCGCAAGGATTGTCCTGTATGCCGATCAGAAGGTTTTGAAGCGCCAGCTCGAGTCAAAGTAATTCATAAGAACAAAATAATATTAGCTACGTTGAACACCATTGAATCAGATCTACTGACTCCACATGAAGCAAGTCTTTCTACTTTTGCTTGGGAACAATTAAGTGCATCCATTGGCGATGAAATTCAGGTGTTTCACCCAGATCATTTAAATTCGCTTGATCATATTAGAGGTAAAATTTATGGCCATGAATTAAATAAAGATGAAATTAGGGAAATAATCAAAGATGTTGTTAACGGCTCATTGTCTGATATTCATATTTCAGCTTTTTTAGCCTCCACAGGAGATGATCGTTTTTCTGAACAGGAGATCTTCTATTTAACAGAATCAATGATTGAAGTAGGAAATCGAATAAGTTGGCATAAAGATTTAATTGTCGATAAACATTGCATAGGGGGCTTGCCAGGAAACAGAACCACCCTTATTGTTGTTCCTATTGTGGCGGCTTTTGGGCTCACCATTCCAAAAACTTCTTCAAGAGCTATTACTTCCCCTGCGGGCACAGCGGACACCATGGAAGTTTTCGCGCCGGTCTCCCTTGATTTGAATGCTATGCGCAAAGTTATTGAAAAAGAAAATGGATGTTTAGTTTGGGGCGGCTCAGTTAATTTAAGCCCTGCAGATGATATTTTGATCCGTATTGAACGAGCACTTATTCTTGATAGCATGGGGCAGCTCGTCGCTTCTATTCTATCTAAGAAAATTGCTGCAGGATCTTCTCATGTCATTATCGATGTTCCTATCGGACCAACAGTTAAAGTCAGAACAACGGCATCTGCTGATGAATTAAAAAATTATCTTGAAGCAATAGGTAAAACATTGGGCATTGAAGTAAAAACAGTCTTTACTGATGGCAGTCAACCTGTCGGCCGTGGTATAGGCCCTGCATTAGAAGCAAAAGATGTATTGGCTGTTCTCCAAGGAGATATTAATGCACCTCAAAGTTTAAGAGAGAGATCAATCGCCCTAGCTGGTCAAGTCCTAGAATTTTCACCCAATGTAAGAAAGGGAACAGGTTACGCGGTAGCAGAGAAAATCTTAAGTAGCGGCCAAGCCTGGCAAAAATTTCAAGCGATTTGTCATGCGCAAGGTGGGCTTTTTGAACCCCCTATTGCAAAGCATATGCGAACGATTACCTCCAAGAAGAAGGGAACAATTCTTGCTATTGATAATCGATATTTAAGTCGAGTCGCAAAACTGGCCGGCGCACCACAAGCAAAGGCGGCAGGAATTAAACTACTCACCCCCATTGGGACAAAAGTAAATTTTGGTGATCCACTTTTTGAAATTCATGCAGAAACTAAAGGTGAGTTACATTATGCTGTAAATTTTTTATCGATGGATCATGAAATATTTGATATTGGTGAATTCGAATGAAACCACTTCTTTTATCATTGTATACCTCCCCTTCTTTTCTCGATGGATTCAAAGATTCCAGTCAATTTGACTTGGGCAATCTCACCGTCCGTGAATTTCCTGATCAAGAATCTTACATTAAGTACGATACTGATGTAAAAAAACGAGATCTTGTTTTTATTGTCGCTTTAGATAAACCTAATTCTAAATTCTTGCCGCTTATATTTGCTTCGCAAACAGCGAGAGAATTAGGTGCCCGCAGCATTGGACTAATAGTTCCTTATCTACCCTATATGCGTCAGGATAAGCAATTTTTATCTGGCGAAGCGGTTACTTCAAAATATTTTGCAAAAATGTTATCAGATAACATTGATTGGTTGATAACGATTGATCCCCACTTACATAGATATCACTCACTTAACGAAATATATAAGATCCCTACTACTGTTTTGCATGCTAACGATCTTATTTCAACTTGGGTACAACAGCATGTTTCCTCGCCTCTTATTATTGGTCCAGATAGCGAAAGTGAGCAATGGGTAGCAACTATTGCGAAAACACTCAATTCACCCTACAAGATCCTAGAAAAAATTAGAAAGGGTGATAATATTGTTCAGATTAAATTTCCCAACTTTAGCGACTATCAGGATTTCACACCAGTATTAGTCGATGATATCATTTCAACAGGCACTACGATGGTTGAAACTATCACACATTTGAAAAATATTAAAATGAAGGTCCCCATTTGTATTGGCGTTCATGCAATCTTTGCGCATCATGCTTATGAAAATATATTAGCAGCTGGGGCAAAATCAGTTATTACCTGCAATACCATCGAACATATTTCAAATGCGATTGATGTGTCTAGTCTTATTAAGACTTGTTTAACAAATATTAAATTTTAATAACAGCCACACCGATCAATAGGCCCAAAGGCTACTCTCATATATTATTTAGCTGTGTAGCCACCATCAATCACCAATTCACTTCCTGTCATAAACTTGGATTCATCTGAAGCCAAATACACAATGCCCCAACCGATGTCGTCAGGCTCTCCAATATGTCCTAAAGCGTGTAAAGGTCCAACTGTATTTAAAAAAGCTTTCTTGCCACCATCAAATTTGTCGGCGATCTCGGCAACGAGTGGAGTCCATATGTAGCCTGGATGAATTGAATTAACTCTGATTTTATCTTTTGCATAAAAGAGAGCATCGGTTTTTGTCATCAATGTCACAGCGCCTTTTGAGGCATGATAAGGAGGTAAGTCAGGAGCGCCTATAAGGCCATAAATAGATGATAAGTTAATAATGCTCCCGCCTTTTACTTTACGCATATAGGGAATAACATGTTTAGTGCAAAAAAATACCCCTTTTACGTTAACCGAAGTGACTTTATCCCATTCTTCTTCCGTTACTTCATCGGTGGGTTTATTGACCCCGGCTATACCGGCATTATTAACTAATGTATCAATACGACCGAATTTTTCTTCAATATCTTTGAAGGTATTCTTAACATCCTTTTCAGTCGCAGTATTCATTAACCAGAATTTGGCTTGACCACCGTCTTGTTGGATGGATTCCGCAAGTTTTTCACCTTCTTCTTGATTAATATCCGTAATAGCTACCTTTGCCCCTTCTTGGGCTAGTAAGATGGATGCAGATCTACCAATGCCCAATGCGCCACCGGTTACAATTGCCACCTTATTTTTGACTCGATCCATTATATGCTCCTAGTATTAGGGTTTACTAAATCTAACTAATTTGTATTACTGCAGCACCTGAAAATCGCCCCATTCGCAAATCCTCAAGCGCTTCGTTTGCTTTTTCTAAAGGATAAACATTCACTTGTGTTTTTATTGGAACTTGAGGCGCGATTTTTAAAAACTCTTCACCATCTTTTCTGGTTAAATTAGCGACAGAACAAACATGTCTTTCCCCCCACAATATTTCATAAGGAAACGAAGGAATATCTGACATATGGATCCCAGCACAAACTACTGTGCCTCCTTTGCGGATGTTCTTTAATGCTAAAGGAATTAAACACCCATCTGGTGCAAAGATGATGGCAGCGTCTAAGGCAGTGGGGGCTATCTCTTCCGAATTTCCTGCCCATACCGCCCCCAAGCTTCTCGCAAATTCTTGACCCTTTGCATCTCCCTTTTTAACAAAGGCGTAAACTTCTTTGCCTTGATAAACAGCTAGTTGACTCAATATATGAGCGCTAGCACCAAACCCATAAAACCCAATCCGCTGTGCCGTCGCTATTTTACTCAGGGCTCTATAGCCAATTAGACCAGCGCAAAATAAGGGAGCAACTTGGAGATCAGGGTAATTCTCGGGAACAGGGAAACAAAATTGACTATTGGCAACACAATACTCAGCAAGCCCACCATTCAATTGATAACCTGTATATTGAGCGTCATCGCAAAGATTTTCTTGGCCCTGTCCACAATAGAAGCAATGGCCACAACTGCCTCCTAGCCAAGGAACCCCCACTCGTTGGCCGATTTTAAAACCTTCTACAGCAGATCCTAGCTCTTCGACTATTCCTACTATTTGATGCCCTGGGATAAGGGGCAGTTTTGGTTTGTTCAATTCTCCGTCAATGATATGCAAATCAGTACGGCATAGTCCGCAAGCAGACACACGAATCAGCAATTCAGTTTCACTCGGCGTGGGAATACGCACCTCTTGAAGCTTTAACTTTTCTCCCATTTTATTAAATACCATTGCGCGCATGGCTGATCCCTATTCTTATCTAGCTAGCCACCTAAGGCTTGTGGTTTATAAGGCCATAACAACTATACTGTAATTAAAATTATAACTGGATTTCACATGTCGCACGTCTTATTTAACAATATACTTATTATTTTAATAACCTGTATTGTTATCACCGCTATTTGTCAGCGCATTAAGCTGCCCGCAATTATTGGTTATATTGTCGTGGGGATCTTGGTTGGCCCATCAGGAATCGGGCTTATATCGGGATCTGAAGTGATAAAACTCATTGCAGAATTTGGCATCGTGTTCTTGATGTTTATGGTGGGCTTGGAATTTTCACTCACCCATTTACTACGACTTAAAAAAGATGTATTTCTCTTCGGCGGCCTACAAGTTCTTTTAAGTATTTTAGTCACGCTAGTCATTGGGCATTTATTTGAAATGACATCAATGCAATTGTTAATCGTTGGCTGCATTGTGGCCATGTCGTCGACGGCAATTGTGATAAAACAACTCACAGAACAACTTGAAATCAACTCCCCTTATAGCCAACATGCCATTGGCATCTTACTGTTTCAAGATTTAGCTGTTATCCCTGTTCTTATTTTATTGCCAAGCTTATCAGATCTGACAATTCATTCATTTATTAATCAGCTTGGTCTTGCTCTTTTAAAAGGGATAGCAACCATTATTATTATTCTGTTTATTGGAAAGCGCATTTTAAAACCAATTTTTTATAATATGAGTCAAGCTTACTCTCTAGAGTTATTTACCCTCACGACTTTAACCATCACATTATTTTGTGCCGGAATAACTGCTTTTGCTGGGCTTTCGTATTCCCTGGGAGCATTTTTAGCAGGTATGATGCTAGGTGAGACTGAATTTAAACATCAAATCAAAACTGACATTCGCCCTTTTAAAGATATTTTACTGGGATTTTTCTTTATCACAATAGGTATGCAATTCAACACTCACGTTATCGTAACAGCGTGGAATTGGACATTATTAATGCTAGTTGCGCTGGTTATATTTAAAGTTTTATTAATAACACTATTAGGATTATTTTTTACCAAATCAAAAGTTATTGCTACTCAAACTGGACTCATATTAGCACAAGGAAGTGAATTTGGATTTGCCATTCTCATTAGTGCATTGTCGTACAATTTACTCCCTACCGACTATGGCCAGGTAATACTTGGAGCGCTTTTACTTAGTATGATTCTTGCGCCTTTAATTATTAAGTACCATCAAAATATAATTAATTTACTTTTTTCTAGTTCTTCACCTACTGAAGATAGCGAAGAAGCTAATATTCATCAAGCAAGTCAAACTCTTGATAATCATATCATTCTCTGTGGGTATGGCCGCGTTGGTCAAAATATTGCACGTTTTTTAGAAAAAGCAAATCTTCAATTTATTGCATTTGATTTAGATCCTACCCGCATAAAAAATGCTCGACTGGCGGGAGACAATGTTTTTTATGCCGATGTAACTGATTATGAAATTCTTAAACATGCTGCGATTGATAAATGCCGTGCTGTTATTATCAGTTTTATTAATCCACCTGCTACCAATAACATCATAGAGCAAATAAGAAAACATCATCCCAAATTACCTATCATTGCAAGGAGTCACGATGAAAACGAGACTAATGTTTTCTATGAGAAAGGAGCAACAGAAGTCATTCCTGAAATATTAGAGGCTTCATTAATGATTGCTTCACATATTTTATTACTCATGAATATACCTCCCAAGCAAGTTTATAATTGGATAGATGAAAGTCGCCACAAACGGTACGATTTACTGCGGATGGTTTTCCCTGGACACGAAAGTCATTTTTCAGAAGAAGGTGAAGCTTCCAAGGACGGACTAAACGCTATCCTATTATCAAAAGGTTCATATGCTATTAATCGTAATTTAAGCGAATTACCACTCTCAAAATTAAACATTAAAATCACCGCCATCCGTAGAGGAAGCCAACGCTTTATTGACCCTTCGCCTTCAATGACGTTGCTTGAAGGAGATATCGTTGTTTTATACGGCACTCTCTCACACCTTGAGCATGCCGAAAAAGTTTTATTAATTGGAGAAAATTAAGGTTCTACGCATACCAATGAGTACATGTGGGCGCACACATAAGCAATTACAAGGGAATTAATCATGTTAATTGACTGGGAAAACTTTACTCCATGGTTATCTTTATTGGGAGGTGTATTAATAGGAATAGCAACCTCCTTACTTCTTTTAGTCAATGGGAAAATAGCCGGAATCAGTGGCATTCTTGGGGGATTATTGCGCTTACCTCGAGGTGATATGTCATGGCGCATCTTATTTTTACTAGGGATGATTTCCGCCCCGATCTTCTATAGATTCATAATCGGTGATCCTACAATTAATATTGAAGCAGACTGGTTAATGAATATTATTGCCGGCATATTTGTTGGTATAGGAACGCGTATAAGTAGTGGTTGTACTAGCGGACATGGGGTATGTGGTTTATCGCGCCTATCATTGCGTTCACTTATTGCGACACTTACATTCATGTGCATAGGCATTATTACTGTATTCATTGTTAGGCACATCTTAGGTGGAAGGTAAAATGATTAAATTATTTTCATTTATATCAGGTTTTATTTTTGGTATCGGCTTGCTGATATCAGGAATGGCAAACCCATCGAAAGTTCTTGGGTTTTTAGATATTACAGGAATTTGGGATCCTTCCTTAGCGTTTGTCATGATAGGGGCAATTATTATCGGATTCTTCGCATTCAACTACGCTAAACGTGTAAAAAAGACTATAACTGGTGAAGCAATAAAACTATCCACAACGCAAAAAATTGACAAAAAATTAATTTTTGGCAGCATACTATTTGGTATTGGCTGGGGGTTAGTTGGATTTTGTCCAGGTCCTGCCATTGTTGCTCTTGGCGCGGCTAAACTCAAGGCTTTGTATTTCACAGGGGCAATGCTCATTGGCATGCTATTTTATGAGTTGTTTCAAACAAAATCATTTTTGAAATATTAAAATGACGTTGCTTATGATGCATTTCTATTAAATGGCCATCCTAAATCGAATCCTTGGACCGCGCCTGTTAATGTGGGAGTCTTTTTATCCTAAAAATGCCCTATTTTCTTGAATGCTACTAATCGCTTCTGCAAAGAAAGCTACATTTAAAACTTGTAAACATTTCCCTAATGCTCCATAAGGATCCAATAAACCTGTCACAGCACCACCCACACCCGCTAACAAAAAACCTGAACTATATAAATTGTTCTTATTGCTAACGGTATAACCAACAACACCTAATGTCGCACCCCATGCAGCAGCTGTTAAAGCAAAAACACCACCATGGATAGAATTGAGAGTTTTTTTATCAAGTTCATACATAAGATTAATCTCCGGAAACATTGAGACTTGCCCTTTTCCCCAGAGGGTAAGAAACGATATTGAAAACAGCAAAGAAAATCTATTTACAACACAATTTAAAATTTGATAATGTACACGAATCGTGACTGCAAAGTGTTACTAGCACTTTACAGCCACTCACCATAAGCAAAACTTAGTGGAGTTTAAGCCCATGGCTACGCGCATTTTATTACATTCTTTCTCAGTTAAAAAGCTCGCCAATCAGCGAAACCATAACCTATTGTTTTTACAGCAAAAATTCCTTACCTAAAACCGTTCTCAACCTCCGGTTTTAATAAGATTTTGTTTACTTACTAATCAGTAGGGATGTATTGCTATGCAAGCTTCTTATTCCTTTTCGCGCATCATTTCTGATGCACGCCAATTCACGCGCACGACAAAAATATCGTTGGCTGAAGTGTTGTTTGTTTTCAGTCATTCACAATTAACTGAAACAGAAAAAATGCTTTGGTTATTTTTGGCGATGCATGCCAATGAACAATTCAACTGCCGATTTTCTTATATGCAATTATCATTTTGCCTCAATTTATCATCAGAAATTCTGCACGTTGCTCTCAAGCGCCTAATAGCCATGGGCTTTTTAGATACGGAAGATTTGCTCGATTCATTCACACCACTTGCGTTAATGAAATTTTGCCAATTTTCAGTGCAATTACCATTAGAAGGCTTATTAGCCTTAAAAAAGGCACCTAAATTATCGGTAAATTTACCCAAAAGAAAACCGATCACCATTAATTTATTAAATAACCGTTTAAACCAAAGGAGTTAAAATGAGTAAAGAAGAATGTTTATGCGTTAGCGGTGGCTATCAAGAATGGCCTCATGATTACACTGAAAAAGGTTTTCAAGATTTAGCCACTCATTTTTATTGCACTATTGTGAATCAAACCTATATCGAAATTATTAGTCTATAAGGAAGTACCTATGTTAGTTATAATTGAATGTTGGTTAAGATTAAAATCCCCCGCTCGCTCCTGCTTCGCCAAGGCTACGCAGGACAAGTGCGAGCTGCCCCCTTTTACTCAAAGGGGGCGATTTAATCAAGCAAAGCTTACGAGATAAGATTCAGTTTTGAAGAATGGAATCTGACCTTAGTTAGCTTGGGTTTATTAAGAAAGGTCATCGGCATAGCTGGCCTCTATTCTTTTTATCGATAGCGTCAACTTGCGTATTGTTAGGCAATTTCGGACTTGGCGTATTCTTTAGTTCTTTTGAAAGCAAATAAGAACGTTCTGCATGCAGGTGTTCTCCATTGCTAGATTGAGGCTCGAATAATCGTCTCCGAGCCTGTTGTTGATGTAATTCATATACGCGGATCTGAAGAAACATAGATTCAATAGCTTTTATGGTTCCGCTTGAGAAAATTAGAAAAAGTATAGCGAGTGAAATGGGAGCAGTTAGTCCACACAAATACAGGCCCCCTGTAAGGGTAGCACCCACAATAGAGCCGAAGATTAATTTTGGAATACTCATAGACATAAATTTCGTTCTAGCTGTCAGTTGAAATAGTGAGTTAGCATACAGAATCCATTTAATGTCGTAAATAAGAATATCTCTTAGAAAAAGTGATTTTTGCTTATTTTTATCAGTGTATTTTCACATTTTACCTTTCTTCATCAAAGACTATCTAACTAGGATTTAGAACGAGCACCATTAAGTGTTCATCAAAAAATGTATTATCAATTTTGAGAGCTCGCGGCTCAGTGCCATAAATTTTAAATCCTTTTTTTTGATAGAACTCAACTGCGTTAAGATTGCTGGTTACACAGGTTAAATGTAATTGCAGAACCTTCGTTCTTGCATTATCGATGACTGCTTCCATTAAAGCGCTTGCAACGCCCTGGTGCCTATATTCAGGACAAGTATACATTCCCCAAATAACGCCACGATGTTGCATCTTAATGAAATTTAAAACATAAAAACCAGCACATGCCACAAGCGTCTCTTCAACAAAGGCACCAAAAACATGACTTTTGTTTAAGCCATTTTGAAACTCAAGGTCTGGCCAATTACATTCTTCCTCAATTGATGAACCAAAATTTTCAGGAGAATTTTGCAATGCCTCTAAGCGAATTTTTTTCCAGATTACCCAATCATCTGCAGTTAATATTCTTATTTTCATGAACAGTCTCCATCACACTCATAGAAGCGAGTACTTGGCCTCTTTCTTTCTACTACCTAGGGAATCTGCTAGACTACAGCAAGAACATCTTATTTAGCATATCAAAGACAGAAATGGATACAACTTATCAATTAATCGGTGTTATTTTATTTTTGCAAATGCTTTATGTCTTTAACCGAGATCGTAAGCCGTATTTTTTTGGTCTGACTCCTAAGTCAATTGTGCTTAGAAATCAGTTTACCAAAGGTATGCTTATCAGCTTGTATATATTCCTTGCCATAGCAGCTTTTGGAAAGTTAGCTCAAGATTTATTTTATTTAAGATAACCCCCCGCCCGTCTACGATGGACAAGCTGCCCCCTTTGAATAAGAGAGGGCGTTTAATCAAGCGTTTTGTGCAACAACTTGTTGCACATTTAGTAAATAAACCGATTTTGAATGCCATTTATGCATGTGCTGCTTCTCAGCAACCTGCTAGACAATTCGCCCCCTTTGAATAAAAGGGGGCAGCTCGGCGCATCGCGTCGAGCGGGGGATTTTTATCTTTAACTCCTCCTAAAGTGACATTTTTCCCTTCCAAAATCTTCAATAACGTCATAAATCCTATCAATTACACTTCCTAACTGAAACATCACTTGGTGATTATCAAACCTCAATACCATAATCCCAAGATTATTCAGAAATGCATCTCTGCATTTATCTTGTTCCAAATATTCAACTTCTAAATGCTGTGAACCATCGATTTCGAGCACTAATTTTACGGTGGGAGCATAAAAATCAACAATGAAGGTAGAAATCACCCTTTGGCGATAAAACTGAATACCATCAATTTGTCTTCTTCTGATTTTTGACCAAACTAAGCTTTCAGCCTCAGTCATATTTGAACGAAGCTTACGAGAGTATGGTGTGAGTTTTGAATTGTAATAAACCATTTTTAAGGTTGTGTTATTTAAGATAAAAATCCCCCGCTCGCTCCGTCTACGACGGACAAGCTGCCCCCTTTTAATCAAAGGGGGCAATTTAATCAAGCGTTTTTAAAAGGGTTCAAAATCACGGGCAAGGCTTACGAGTTTAAAGATAAAAATCCCTCGCTCGCTCCGTCTACGACGGACAAGCTGCCCCCTTTTAATCAAAGGGGGCAATTTAATCAAGCGTTTTTAAAAGGGTTCAAAATCACGGGCAAGGCTTACGAGTTTAAGATAAAAATCCCTCGCTCGCTCCGTCTACGACGGACAAGCTGCCCCCTTTTAATCAAAGAGGGCAATTTAATCAAGCGTTTTTAAAAGGGTTCAAAATCACGGGCAAGGCTTACGAGTTTAAGATAAAAATCCCCCGCTCGCCCGTCTATGACGGACAAGCTGCCCCCTTTTAATCAAAGGGGGCAATTTAATCAAGCGTTTTTAAAAGGGTTCAAAATCACGGGCAAGGCTTACGAGTTTAAGATAAAAATCCCCCGCTCGCCCGTCTACGATGGACAAGCTGCCCCCTTTGAATAAGAGAGGGCGTTTAATCAAGCGTTTTGTGCAACAACTTGTTGCACATTTAGTAAATAAACCAATTTTGAATGCCATTTACGCATGTGCTGCTTCTCAGCAACCTGCTAGACAATTCGCCCCCTTTGAATAAAAGGGGGCAGCTCGGCGCATCGCGTCGAGCGGGGGATTTTTATCTTAACTTTTCATCCCCAAATGGCAATTAACCGTAACAAAACCATCAATAACGTCTTTACCTTGTTACTCTTACTTTACTACTTATAGGGTCATTTAACGCTTCAATGACGGGCTCTTCAGATAAAGCGGTTGCTCTTTTTTGTGGTACAAACCCCATAAATTGTTGACTAAAAATCAGCGGTTGAGAGAATGAAATAAATTCGTCATTGCTATCGCTTGTTTCACTCTCGACATCACTATCACTTGCATCACATTCAAGGGTATTATGTTCTAAACGTCTTTTTTCATAATCGTTAGAAGCTTCAATTCTAAAAACAATCTGAGAAACATCCTGTACTTCATCTGCATCGTCAACTTTCCACGTTTGAGTTTCCCGATCAAAACGGTAAGCATTATTGGCAGCCAAGTAGTCAGAAGACGCTGGGTAGGTATGCGCAACCTCTGCCAAGATGGGATCAATAATTTTCTTTTTAGTATTCTCAAAAGTTAATACATAAGCAATTTTATCGTTATTTTTTCGGATGGCTCGGCCAAACATTTGTTTTATCGCATTAACGTGTTTCTGCTTTTTTGCTTTGGTTTTATTTTGCGCGATAATAACCGTTCCTATATTAAGATCATTAAAACCCAAAAATAACATTCTGACACAAAGGACCACACCATATCGCGTTTGTTGTACAAAGCGCTTCAAATCAGCCTTACATTCTTCATTCTCACTATGAATGATGAAACAAGGAATATTCGCTTTTGATAATACATCGTAAGCTTTGTTGCAATCAGAACGTTTTGGCAAAAACACCATGGTTTTGGTACTGGCTAAGGTTTCAGTTTCCTTAAACCCCGGATGTGGTTGATGTTGGAGTATTAAAGGTAGACACTGAATCAGTTTTTTGACATTCTCTTTGGAATAATTTACCCCTAAACTATCAACGATGACCGGCGCAAGCCTGCCTTCTTGGATTGCCTGAGCAATGGGATAAGTAAATATTGGTTTACCCAATGCTGTATTTGATAAGAGAGTAGCCGAGCAACCTACTACCAAGGTATCCTGTAAGCCTAAAGTAGGAAGTTTTTCAACAGCGTTAGGATAATCATGACACTCATCTAGCAGGACAAGCCGGACTCGTTGTCTCATCTGCTCGGGAAACAATTGGTGAAAACGTTCAAAGCTTTCCAAACATATAATGACAATATGTTTTTCTTTATGGAATTTTTTATTTTCTGCTAATAACCTTAAAGAGCAGCTTTGATTGTCACTCGATACGGTGATAATTCTCGTGTTATCAAATTGCGTCTCATTGAATATTTTATAGCCTTCCAAGAAGCTTTCATATAATTGACGTGTTAATTGAATCTGAGGAGAAACGACCATCACGAGTTCTTCTCTATCTAGCAATGAGAATGCCAGCGATGCCAACCTGTATTGAATGATAGACTTCCCACAACCCGTAGGGATTTCTAAGCAACTAAACGGGGAATTTTGCTGACCAACGGCTTTAATTGCCTTGACCTGATAGTCATATAATAGACCATCATTGTCTTGCCAAGTGCTTAAAAGCGTTTGAAAGCGGTCAATGAAGCGAGTCTCGGTTCCTTCAGAGCAGAGCAAAGGTAGGCTCGTAGCTGCTGCAGTGACTTGAGGAGTAATAGATCGGCTAGCGTTACTTGTGGCACTCTTAGGCTGTTTCTTCTTCAATACTAAGGGAGGTGAAAAGGAAGACGTTCCGGAATCAGAAAACTGATGGGCAGACTCTTCATGCGCTCTGATATGCGTTGGACCAATATCTATCGTCATAATTTGAGCTTGCTTTTCCTGATAGTCATTAATGTTTTTTTCTATCAATTGGTTAAGCATTTTAAGTGTTTGTTCAAGCCAGCTTTGTTGCTGAGGAGGCAAAGGAAATCGGGGGCCGGTAAATATCTCTGCACGAATTTGTGCATTCACACATGAATTTTGCTCTTTATGAGAGCGTTGCAACGTCGCGATATCGCGCGATATAACTTGATAACCTCTCTCCAACATGACATGCAATAAGATCTGAAAATAATAATCTTCGCAGGATTTATGCACTTCATGCGCCGGAGGTTGCAGTAAAAAAACACTTTCTAAGCTGGTTAATTGCTGACGAATCAATTGCATGTTGATTAAAAAGCATTTTGACCCCAACTGACCTTGCGCACTGATACGGTTAGATTCAGTAGCAATACTGACACAACCTTGATTCTTTAACTGCGAAAGAAGAAGCGTGTAAAATTTCTCAAAATGATTGGGAATAGTAGAAATAGCATCGTCATCAATTTGATAGTTAATGCCTTTAATATTATCATCTAGCATCACAAAATGATTTAAATTCCAATGGTGCGCCATTAAAAAGATCCCAATGCGTCTAGCCGTTAATTTGCTGAGATCGGCATACTCACCATGTGTGTTGGAATTGATGCGTACTAAAACTAAAACATCCATGTCGTCAGGAACTAAATCTTTTAAAGAACTATATTCTTGTTGAGTTAACACAAGTATACAACGGGCTGTATAGACTTCGGGTAACAAAGCTTTTTCTTTACGTCCGGCGAAAATAAAGGCCACTTGTTCATGTGAACCTGGCAAGGATTGATGAGAATAAAAAATGGCATTGATTTCTGGACAATTTATCGCAAAAGATTGTCGCTGACGATTCGTACGATGAAAGCGTGGACTGCTTAATTCAATCAATGTTAAGTGATGATTGTATAAACGCTCGGTGATTTGACCATAAATAGGTTCAGGCAATTGAGGTAAAACCCCGCCTAAATATTTTTCAGCAATATGACCATTGGGTGAATTCTTTTTAACTACTGAGGTAAGCCCCTTCGTACGGCTAATTTCTTCAGTACGATGTTGCTCGAAGTTAAATTCGTTTTGACTTTGGCTCGCTAATAGCTCCTCTTGATGTAAGACTTCTTTTATTTTTGTAGTGGGTTTGGCACTGGCATAACTTCTTAATGCCTTTAACACGGCTGTCCCATCGGTAAAACCATGATTATCTTTCAAAACCAAGTTATTCACCTTCGATCCATGACATTTAGGTCTTTTAAATTTGCTTTGAAATTCTATGGATTTTCTATATAAGTTACACAAGAAGTATTTAATTGAATTATAATATTGAGGTTGGTTGTATTCCTTTTGTAGTTGTAAGATGGCTTCATTGTCCTGCAAGATAACCCCTGCCAATAATCTACCTTCAACCATGGCTTTTTGAGGAATTTTTTTGACCCTACGTACTTTTTGAGGATGAGGATCGGTTCTTTTTGGTGATTCATCACTCGCTATCTGAGATATTTCCTCATTTGAAGATACCACCTCATCTGTATCCAGGGGAGATTTAACCAATTCTTTTAATGCGGCAAATATCTCTGCTTCATTTTTATAACCATGATTAGGCTTTAGGGTTAAGCTGGGAGGCTCATAATTAACGACAGGCTTTTCAAATTTAACCTGAAATTCTGCTCCTTTGTGTGATGCTTTTATATATAATTGATAAAAAGACTGATTAATTGAACGATAATTCTCAGGTTTATTATAGTTTTCATGCAATTTTAACTCAACAGAGTTTCCATTCAATGTCACACCGACTAATAGCTTGCCTTGTGCTAAAATTTTTTGTACCTCTAAAGATTTGGTAAGAGCTGCAAAACTTTTTAACGCCTCTAATATAGCTTGGGGATCCTCATAATCATGATTATCTTTTAACGTTAATGCTGGCATTTCATCGCTCTGAGTTGGTAGTTCGAACTTTTCTGAAAAAGCTACCGAATCGCAGTGAAGTTTATAAAGCATTTTTCTAATTAAACGATAATTATCAAGGTTATTGTATTGTTCATGCAATGTTAATAATACTTGATTGCCATTAAGGACAGCTCCTACGAATAGCTCACCTTGTCGCAATTTTTCTTTATATTCGATCCGCTCTGGAGGCACAGCAAAATCTCGTAATGCTTGCATAATTTCTTGTTCATCTTGATAACCATGATCATTTTTTAAGGTTAAAGAGACAACAGCATTCTTACAGCGCGTGGGTTTTTCAAATTTAGCTCTAAAAGCAGTTGAGCGAGGATATAAATCATAAAAAGCTTTACTGATTGATGCATAATTTTCTAACTTATCGTATGTTGACGTTAGCTTTAAATGAACTTGATTTCCATCGAGGGTAATACTCGCTAATAGCTCACCTTGATATAAGGCTTCTCTTATTTTTAAAGTTGGCTTGGGCTTTACATTACTTTCTAATGTAGTTGACGCGCTTTGCTCATTGGGCTTGATGGATTTAGCTTTTTTACTGCTAGGTCTTTTATGAGAATTAGAAGCTTTTCTTTTGGGTACGGATGCATCATTCTTGGGCGAAGATAGTAAACCATCTTTATCGGTTAAATTGGTTTCTTCTTCGGCAACCATATCCGATGTAAACGGAGCCATAAATGCTCCAGCTAATTCAATGCCAGACTCCAGTATCGCAGCTTTTTCTGGCAGCAATCTCTCGTGTTGAAAATAAATGTTATTGCTTTCTTCTTCGGCATCGATATTCAGTGTTAACGGGGCAAAATGTGCCTCACCTAATTCATTGCCATATTCCAACATAGCTTCTTCGGGCAGAAATCTATCACGTTGTGAATAAATATTATACGTTTCTTCTTCGGCATCGATATGCAGTGTTAACGAGGCAAAATGTGCCTCACCTAATTCATTGCCATATTCCGGGATCGCTGTTTTTTCTGGTAGAAATCTATCGCGTTGTGAATAAATATTATACGTTTCTTCTTCGGCATCGATATGCAGTGTTAACGGGGCAAAATGTGCCTCACCTAATTCATTGCCATATTCCGGCATCGCTGATTTTTCTGGTAGAAAACTCTCACTTTGTGGATAAATGTTATTTGCTTGATTCATTAAAACGGCTAATACTGCCGCAGCACTTGGATAGATATTTTGCGGTCTTAATCTTAACTGCACGATACCTTCCACGGTTTTAATATCCTCAACTTGTGCAGACAGTGCTTGTGAATTTCGACAAAGTTCATTCAGCATGCGTTCAATGGATTGATAGTAAAAAGGCTGGTTGTAATAAGGCGCTAAATGCAAGCTTATGTGAGGTGCCAAATACAAGCCTATGTGATCCGTAAACATAGTAAAAAGGGAACCTGTTTTAAAAGCTTCTACAAATTGATTTTCAATCTGAAAAACCGCGCTTTCTTCCAACACTTCTTGGACATTGCTCGAAGAGGCGACTGGCGGCATTACAGGCACCATCGCGACATCAGCAAATTCTTTTAGTGCGGCTAATATAGCCGTTTTATCTTGATAACCATGGCCCTCTTTTAAGGTTAATACCGGTGGTTTAGCGCGCTGAGTAGGCAGCTCAAATTTAGCAGCAAAATTTGGAATGCCACAATGCATTCTGTAAAAAAGCTTATTAATCAACAGATAGTTATCTGAATGGGCATAATTGGGATGCATTACTAAAGTTACACGGTTACCCTCTAGGATAACATCTGCTAATAACGCACCCGTACTTAAGTCTTTCTTTATGTCTCTTCGTGGTGTGGGAGTAGCAAACGCTTGTAAGGCTGCTAATATCTCTTGACTATGGGTGTAGCCATGGCCTTCTTTTAAGATGAGGACATAAAGCACATTACCTCGCATCGGACGTTCAAATTTTCTTCTAAAGTCCTCTGAGCGGAGATATAAATCAAAAAAACCTTTATTAATCGATGGGAAATTTTCAGGGTGATTAAATTTTGGCTTTAGCTTTAAAGCCACCTTATTGCCTTGAATTGTAACACCTGACAATAATTCTCCTTTATGAAGTGCTTTTCTAACTTTTAAAGGGGGCTTGGTATATTGCGTTCTTTTAGGATGTTTTCTTGGCATAAATTTACCTTTTCAACTTAAAATTTCATAGAATATTACTTTAAAATAAGTCCATTTATGTTGCCTCATTTTCTTAATCTAGAAGCCGCTGCTTCTTAAGCGGTTGCTCATTCACACCTGTTGACTTTGAATCAGCTGGGGATTTATCCGTCTCACGCAATCTTTTGTCTCTGCTAGCGCTAAACTGCGGCAATATGGGTAATTGGGAAGTAACCTCAGGCAGCCTGTCTGCCGGCTGAGCTTGGGCTTGCTGAACTAATTGTTCTTGGAGTGCTTGTTCTTTTTGAGCCAATTGTTCTTGCAGTACTTGCTTTCTTTTTTCTAAAGCACTTCTTTCTTTAAATTCTTCTAAAACCTTAAAACCCATCTCTGCGCTTATACGACTATCCATCATAGCAAGCCAATCCGACGGCATTAAATTCATTGGCATATCTATTGTCAGATTAAAATCATGCAAATATTGCGCAGCTAGCATTTGTATATGTTGCTCTCTTACCTGTGCGCTGGTTTTTAAAGCACAACCTAAAGCTGTTTTTAAATGTTCAAGCTTTTTCTCTGCTGATGGGCTGGCAGTCATTTTTCCAAAATGATGCGCACATAACTGATCCATCACCCGGCCATATTGCCAAGAACCCGCAGGAACCTCCTCATAAGCAGCAAAACCACCTTCTATTTCGCCAATAGCAAAATAATGGTTGCCTAAATCATAAAATGCATTTAAATAGCCAGCCTCTAATGCTTCTTGGGCTTTTTCCCAGACATTTTCCTCATTCTCTTTGCTATCTGTTTCCTTATAGGCATCTAATGCAAGGAAAAAATGATGGCGGGCTTCACTTAACGCAAGGAGTGACTCCCTTTTCAAAAGCTTATCTAACGGACTATCTTGCTGCAGCATGGTGGCCGGCAATGCGCCCGAAAATTGTGTTAAAGCCTCCTTCACTATTTGGCGTTTTTCAAACGCATTCTGTCCCATAATGAATGCACAAAACGGTAATGAGTCATGCCGCACTAACCATCCTAAGATATCTTTGCCAACATGAGGTTCTTCTTGCGCCGCTTTGAGTAAATCACCAAAATTGATTTCGCTTTTCACCCTATCCCAAACCGCAAAGAAGGCAGCTGGTTTACCTTCGCTTGCTTTACAAGCTAACAACCACAAAGCACTTTTGCCTTTATGCGGTCCCATTTGAGCTTCTTTCAATAAAGCCTGGGCAGGAATGTTCCCACATAACTTCTTCCAAGCGGTTAAAAAGGCTTCTGGCGCTATACTCGCTAACAACCATAGCCCACTTTTGCCAGCATGAGCCGCTGGCAGTTGCTCTATCAACTGTTCGTCTGACAAATTAACTAAAAATCCATTAATGACTTCCAATATCTTTAAAGGAAGCTCCTTTTTATGACGAGCAGCAAACTGCTCATTCATTTCAGCGATAAATAAAAGATGCTCTGAAGGTGACTTTTGTGTTGCCAGTTTTTGACTTAATGCTTCGCTAAAACGTTGTTCATCCAAATTAGCATCTAATAATTGCGAAACTTCAACTTGATAGGATTCAAGTGCTGTGGTTGAAGTCGTTAAAAAAAGGCCTTTCATTGTCATAGGTATTTTATCTCTATCTGAATATATTGATTTCACATCACGACTAACATTAATTTAGCGGTTAGAGTTACCGAATTTTCTTTTCTTTAGCGGTTGCTCATCCTCATCTGAGGACGAATTTCTTTTACCTCTGTTAACATTAGGGCTTAGCTGCAGCAAGATGGGTGATTGAGCAACAACATCAGTAATACTGTCTGCCAATGGAGCTTGGCCTTGCTTTGCTAATAGTTCTTGGAGTGCTTGTTCTTTTTGAGCTAATTGCGCTTGAAGTGCTTGTGTCTCTTTTTCTAAAGTTATTCTTGTTTTTAATTTCTCTAAAATATTTAAACCCGCTTCAGCGCTCATGCTACTATTCATCAGAGCAAACCAGAAAGGCGGCACTAAATCTTGGGGCACATCCATCGGTAGATTAAAATCAAACAAGTATTGCACCGCTAATTTTTGAAGATACTGCTCCCTTATCTCACCACTGGTTTTTAAGGTATAACCTAAGGCCATTTTAAAATGTTGGAACTTTTCCTGAGCTGAGGGGCTGGCAGTCATTTTTTCAAAATGATGTGCGCCCAACTGTGCCATCACCCGGCCATAGTGCCAGGAATCCGCAGGAACCTCTGCATAAGCAGCACAGCCACTCTCTATTTCGCCAATAGCAAAATAATGGTTGCCCAAATCATAAAATGCATTTAAATAACCGGCCTCTAATGCTTTTTTTGCTTTTTCCCAGACATTTTCTTCATTCTCTTTATTACCCTCTTGGTTGTACCTCTCTAACGCAAGGGAAAAATGATGGCGGGCATCAGTTAACCCTGGGAGTGATGCTAATCTCAAAAGCGAATCTAACTGACTATCTGGTTGCAGCGCTTCAGCCGGCAATACGCCCGAAAGTTGCGTTAAAGCTTCCTTCACCACTAGAAGGTTTTTGCGAGCATTCTCCCGAATGACGCTTTGTTGGTCTACCGTGGAGTTGAGTGGGTAATGCAATAATGCCCCTTGTATTAACCACCCTAAGACATCTTTGCCAACACTCGATCCAGCCTGTGCAGCTTTGAGCAAATCAGCCAAATTGATCTCTTTTTTCACCCTTTCCCAAACCGCTAACAACGCGGCTGGATTATTATTAGCTGCTGCACCCGCTAGCAACCACAAGGTGCTGATACCTTTCATCGGTCCTTGCTCTGCTTCTCTTAATAAAGCCTTAACAGGAATGTCTTTTCCAAACTTTTGCCATACGGCTAAAAAGGCTTCTGAATTATTTTGAGATATAGCGCCAGCTAAGCAAAACAAACTGTTTTTGCCAGCATTAAAACCCTGTTCAGATTCTTTGAGCAAAGCCTCTAGAGGGATCTGGTCATGGAGCATTTGCCAAACCATTAAAAAGGCTTCTGAATGAACTGCACCAGCAGCTAAATTCCACAAGGCATTGATGCCTGCCGATTCTCCTGCCCCCTCTTTTAATAAAACCTCTATAGGAATGTTCTCTCCCCATTTTTTCCATATGGCTAAAAAGGCCTCCGGCTTATCATTGGCTACGGCACAAGTCAAACACCATATGATACTCCGGCGGCCCCCCTCACGTTCTTTCAATAAAGCCTCTATAGGAATGTTCTCTCCCCACTTTTTCCAGACGGCTAAAAAAGCTTCTGGCTTATGCTTTGTTGCTGCATTCGCTAACCACCACAGGGGATTTAGGCCTTTCATCACTCCCTGCGGAGATTCTTTCAATAAAGCTTCTAAAGGAATGTTCCCTTCTAACTTTTCCCATACGGCTAAAAAGGCTTCCGGCATACCACGAGCTACTCCAAAAGCGAGCAAGGACAACATATTATCGCCAGCATCCCAACCTTGTTGCGCCTCCTTAAGCAAAATATCCAAAAAAATTTTGTCACCGAGTTTTTCCCAAACGGCTAAAAAGGGTCTTGAATTATTCTTGTGTGCTACTGAAAAAACTAAAAACCATAGCGCATTTTTTCCTTTATAAGGTCCATGCTGAGCTTCTTTCAATAAAGCCTCTAAAGGAATGCTGCCGCCTAACTTCTCCCATACGGTTAAAAAGGCTTCAGGATGACCTTCAAATGCTGCACAAGCTAACCACCACAGAACATTAATGCCTGCATAAGCCCCCTGCTGAACTTCTTTCGATAAAACCTCTAAAGGAATGTTTCCATCTAACTTTTTACACACCGCTAAAAATGCCTCAGGTCTACCACAGGAAGCTGCAGATGCTAACAACCACAGAGCATTAATGCCTTTACTCTGTCCTTCTTCTGCTTCTTTTAATAAAGCTGCCGCAGGGATGTCACCTACTAATTTTTCCCATACCGCTAAAAAAGCTTCAGTTTTACCACAGGATGCTGCACAAGCTAATAACCACAGAACACTTTTACCACTCGCTCCCTCCTTCGCTTCTTTTAATAAAGCTTCGACAGGGATGTTCCCTCCTAACTTTTCCCATACCGCTAAAAAAGCTTCTGGCTTCTCATTGGCTGCTGCACCCGCTAACAACCATAACCCACTTTTGCCAGCATGAGCGCCTGGCAGTTGCTCTATCAACTGTTCGTCTGACAAATTAACTAAAAATCCATTAATGACTTCCCATATCTTTAAAGGAAGCGCCTTTTTATGACGAGCAGCAAACTGCTCATTCATTTCAGCGATAAATAAAAGATGTTCTGAAATAGGCTTTTGTGTTGCCAGTTTTTGACTGAATGCTTCGCTAAAACGTTCTTCATCCAAATTAGCTTCTAATAATTGCGAAACTTCAACTTGATAGGATTCAGTCATGATGGTTGAAGTCGTTAACTGGAGGTCTCTCACTGGCATTTATATTTACTCACTATCTGAACTGATTATTTTAAAAAATTGCTTTCATATCAGGACGAACATTGTTAAAGCCATTGCCGCATTTGTTGATGCTCTTCAAATAAAATTTTGCAAAAATCTCAGTCATCAAGGGAGCATGTAGGGTCGTTTAATCGAAAAGGCATTAGTAACTCCCAATGTTCGAATGCGTCAGGATATTACCAATTAATAGTTATCAGGTCAACTTCAAAAGTGTGTCAATACACCCTTTCATAAGGTTGTTATTTTCATGAAAAGGGGGCAGGTATACTGATGACCCTAGTTAGATAGTCTTTGATGAAGAAAGGTCATCGGTATACCTGCCCCCTTTCGTTTGAGTGCAATATCACATCAAACGGAACTTTAACGACGCTCAAAGGTCAATTAATTAAATCACTCCAAGTTAAGTAAAAAAATGAATCACGCTAAAAATCCAATCATTGATATTATAAATGCTATAAAAGCCGACGAAATTCCTGAAGAAACGAAAGCTCAAGAACTGCAATTATTATTTAGACAAGCAAAAGATTTACTACTATTGCAGGTCGAAACTGATTTAGAAGCATTTTATAAAAAGCTAAATAAAAAGCATCGAAAACTACTTCATGAAATTACCGCCATCATACAAAGCAACGATAATTCATTCCAAGCCCTATTGCATACACTAGAATCAGATGTTGAGTGTTTTGAAAAATTTGAGCAACGACCCGATCTTGTATTAATGCTCAATTCTATTATCAATGCAATCGATCAAGAATGTGAATCACTTGAAAAGCAATTCAATCTAGATATGACAAAAATTGCAACCACCTTTGGAAATCAAGACATTATAGGTGCATGATGAAAAACGACGGACCCAAAATAATAATGAGAGAAGCTTCAATTTTTGTTAGACCAGATTCTGACAGGCCTACGCCTCTATTATTGCGCGATCGCACAACGGTCTTACAACAAAGAGTCATACACCCTGACATTGTCAAACTGGGTGATTACAGTGTAGTAATGAAAAATGGAACGCCTTGGGTATGCATGTCATCTATTATTGATTTTGCTAGTACAACCAATAATAATTGGGTACTTATCGATCCGCAAGCAAAAGTATTTTTTTCCGAATCTGATGAGTTTTTTAAAAAATTACTAACCAAAACAATTTCTGATTGCGCTGGCAAAACAAAAACGGCAGAAATACTCGCTATCGTTAATGAGAATGTAAATCAATTGACAGATATGCCAAACATGTCCAGACGTCAAGTTGAACTTAGCCTTGATAATAGAGATGACTTATTTGAGCTTGAACAACGCAAAAAACAAGGAAAAGGAACTTATGAAAGTGTCAATATTGATCTAGCCGACAATGTTAATGAAAAAATTCTTGTTTGCCGCCAAAAATCAATGATTGTAGCTGCCATTTTAGGTAACTTGGTGAGATCTGGAATATTACCCGATGGTCAGGTAAGAATGTATCAATCTCATTTAGTGACCAACAGCAAAGAAAAACGCGGTGCGCATGCTTGGACATTATTTAGAGATAACGCCGATCATCAATTATGGATTTGCGACCCACGCTGGGAAAAAGTCTATAACGTTAAAGATGAAAGAAAACTCATTGCAGATGACAGGCTTTACGGAGAGCATGCTATTCATGACATGATCATTAGGGCTAACATACTTGACAATATCGTAACCAACGATTTTTCAAAGACCTTTTCACATATTTCTGAAATTGCGATTGCAGACGTTAAACCCATTGGCAAAGTTATGGTATTAACACCAAAAGATTTTGTTGACTATGTCTTCCTTTGCAATGAGCTAAAAAATATTAACATTCAATTTGAAACAACAGGAGAGCATCCAAACCATTACATTAGTATCAAAGAATCAGATAACACGCTCATCTACAATGCGCTTATCTCAGCATTCAATAATGCTGATCCAAAAGAATTAAAAACAACACGTCATCAATCTGTTTTAGCAGATACATCGTCGTCTCAAGCAGCTTCTTCGCAAACAGCAGAAATGAGAAGAAAAGAAGCCGAAGCACTTGCAAGTCAAGAAGCGGAACGTATACGACAAGAAGCAGAAATAAGAGTTAGAGAAGAGCAACAAAGGATAAGAAAAGAAGCTCAGCAACGTGCAGAAAGAGAAGCATTAAGAATTCGAGCTGAAGCAGAAGAAAGAGCGAAGCAAGAAGCAGCGAGAATTAAAGCAGAAAACGAAAGGTTAGTTCAAGAATCTATGCAAATCTTATCGCAACTTGCAACAGATGTTCGCAATGAAGCTGAGCGTTTAAGGATAGACAGCGAGAAACAAGCTGCTTCGCTTGCGCAAGAAAGACTAGAAGCAGAGGAACATTCAAGGCAAGCCGCTGAAGCACTCGAAAGGCAAAAAGCGCAACCGTCTACATTAACGGCGGAATCTCAGCCTAAAACAGATATCAGATCAAGTACTAGAAAAAAATCAGAAAGCAATCAACCTGCTTCATCATCAACAACCGAATCACCTGCTTCTCCCCATAAACTATCAACACAGGGAAAACGAGATTATCTAATTCGTATGAAAAACATGCCATTTCCAGATGAGAACACAAGTCCAGGGCCCTCCTCCCCTCATTTGCGAACTCGTCACCGCAAGGATAGACCTAAAGGCTAATGGTATTGTTAACTAGGGTCATGGGTATACCGATGACCATAGTTAACTTAGGTTTATCAAGAAAATTCTTCCTGAGCTATTGTCTATAGTATTGGGCTACACCGAAAGGATCGTCTGTGCAAATAATCAGAGCTGTGGTAATGATAATCGCTTTGGCTTTAAGCAATATAATCAATGCATCTGATGAGGTGGAAATTTTAGGCTTGGGAGAAAACAAAGTTGTCCTCAATGTCGAGGGAGTTACCAGAGTATTACACGTTGGTGAAACAGCAGGTGGAATTAAAGTGATTAGTGCTGATATAGAACAATGCGTGTTGGAAATAAATGGTCAATCCAAGGCCTATCGTATGGGCAATCAAATTTCTACCCATTTTGCTAAAACACAAAAATCGATTGTGCGAATTGTCCAAGATAATACGGGTTTATATCGTTCAAGTGGCATGATCAACGGGCAAATGGTCAATGTGATTGTTGACACCGGTGCGACCTTAGTCACAATGAACGCAGATCAAGCTAAAAGCCTTGGGTTCAATATTACAGGCAAACCGGTGCCCGTCGTAACAGCATCCGGTAAAACCAAAGGCTATTTAATCAATTTAGATAAAGTAAGTTTAGGCGAAATTCACGCATATAATGTACAAGCTGTGATTATAGAAGGATCTTACCCTCCACAAATTTTGCTGGGCATGTCTTTTTTGCAAAGATTAGAAATCAGTCATCGCCAACAGCTGCTTGAATTACAGCAAAAATATTAGAAAAAATGGGCATGTATACCGACGGCCCGAGTCGGTCCGCAACCACCAGCTGCTCCCTTGGGTTTAAATCGCAGTGCACAAAAGTTCCACGCATCACGCCAGAGTTTTGCTCCTGCTTGGTTGACCATCCGAGCCATGACTGTCGAGAAAAATTACTTATTTTATATAGGTTGGGCTTAGCTCTGATTTTTATATTTTCTCTTTCTGGCCGTTGCCATCTTTCATTGAAAATAGTTACATTCATGCTTTGGGGAACTCTCTCGTGCACTTTTTCAAAGGTGTATATGAGTTTACAGCATATTTTCTGCCACCCTGTTGGTAAGCAAGATCACTGGCAATCACATTCTCATGGTTTTTTACTAGTCGGCTTCTGTGGTGGAGTTTTGTTTTGTTCTGTATTATTTGGTTCTCTCTTTTCGCGAAATGGTCTCAATCGTTTAGGATTGATTTCAGGATCTCTTATTTTATCCCCCTTTTTGGGTTCGCGATCAGGCCTGCTTGTATTGTTGTCTGAATTTTTCATAATATTTGACCTACTTATAAATACTATTAATTATAGCTTATAAAAAATCATAGTAGGAGAAAAGGGAGGAATTTTAATTTTCTTTCTTTGGTAACATTAAGCGCACATAGTTCGCATTGTCTATCTTTTTGAGTTTTTTACCGAATGTAAATTCAAAGAATTTTTCGGCTTTTTCATCAATGGGAATAGAGCCTTCAATACGTGAATACTGATGCTCCGTTGCAAATGAAATAAGGTAATTTGCCAATCGTCTCGCCACACCATTTAACCTGTAATTGCTTACCACAAAAATATCATGCACATAAATCCCTGGATTAGTAAAAAGGGTAAAATGATTATAAATTTTCGAGAAAATAATCAACCCAATAGGTTCTTGGTTAATTTGTGCAATAATGCACTCAGCATAAGGATGTTCTGAAAAAAGGGCATTCTTTAAACTTTCCACATTGCAAGCAAAATGATTAATTAACCCTGCATCTTCAGCGGATTCTCTCAAGCATTCATACACAAATTTAACATCATCAGGTTTGGCTGTTCGACAAAAAAACCCGCTTTGTGATTGCTCAATCATGATATACCTCTACGGCCATTATGGGCAAATACCCGCGCTTTGCGTTGATATTTACCCATATCTACTATTTATCATATAGCAACCCAATAGGACTTAATAGCGACCTAATTGCAAACATCGTTGATTTCAGAGGAAGGGATCAGGTATACCGATGACCCTAGTTAGATTGGCTTATATTGAAGAAAGGTCATCAGTATACCTGACCCTAAATATTTAGAGAAGCTTTCTTTTTTTAGCGCATTTACCTGGTTTAGCAACCGGTTGTTTGCTATCAACTTGCCTGTTAAATGCAACTAACAGTTTTTTACCTGCTTCTTTTTCATTCGCAGACTGCTTTGTGCCTCTAGGAAATTATCACCTTTTCTTCTTAGGCGCTGGTGCATAATGCATGATGCTTTGGGAGGGAATGCCATTCTTCGTATTAACAATCCTGCCATATAAAAATGCAATGACACC
The DNA here is from genome assembly GCF_001431295.2 of Candidatus Berkiella aquae. Taxonomy (NCBI): domain Bacteria; kingdom Pseudomonadati; phylum Pseudomonadota; class Gammaproteobacteria; order Candidatus Berkiellales; family Candidatus Berkiellaceae; genus Candidatus Berkiella; species Candidatus Berkiella aquae. The sequence goes on from NZ_LKAJ02000001.1 coordinate 1,940,370, forward strand.
CTGTTCATTTCGTTGTGAAAGCGTTGGGAAAAGACGCTTTTTGGTATCTAATATTTTACCTACCAACACTTGCTTTCCCCCAACTTTCATCCATTTAAAGCCCTCTTCTGCGCAAGGTGGCACAATTTTAGGTTCTGCAATAAGATTAGCGAATTTGTGAGAATTATCTCCTCGTTCTTTCGGTGCTTCAATATTCCCTTTCACCACATAAAATAAACGATTGCTATCACCTCGCATGCGACACTCTTTAAAAGCATACATTCCAAATAGCGCACGACTAAAACCATGACGCTCGGCATCACAGGTAGGGGCCACAGGAGCCTTTATCAATGCGCTTGCATTTCTCTTAGATGCTTTGCCATGTGTTTTAAGTTTGGTAGCTCTTCTTCTTATTGGTTCTTGAACTGGATCTGTTGAACTTGATGAGATTAATGGCATTGAAGAGGATGAGCTAACAGATGAACTCGATGGGGTTCGTGCTATTGAAGAAGATGAGCTTACAGATGAAGTTTCTATATATGGTGTAATCACTAGGGCTGCGATATCACTTTGCAGCAAGTCAACAGAATGTTCAGCTTGTGTATTGTTACTCACCTGTAATTTTTTTTGATATTCAAGTTCCAGTTTATCAATTCCACTAATAATTTTTGCTAAGGTCTCAACACCATCGAAAGATAACTTATGTATCATCAATTTTCCAGGTGCAAAGTCTAATTTAAATTTTCCAGCTAATTTTTTTAATCTTGCTATGCTTGCAGGCATCCATTCAGGAATGGCAATGGTGATTGCCACGTTAAAATCAGCCTGTATTATCCTAGGTTTATTATTTTTTTGTGCAAGTAATTCTCGTCCAATTGAAAAGTCCCGCTGCGTTGATATTAAATATCTTTCTGTTAATGTTATATTTTCACCCATTAACCCTGGGAGCAACACACTTGCAAGATGCGAATAATCACCCGCTTCATTAAACCATGTAATAGCACGAGGAAAATCTCTCTGTAGTACATATTTTTTTGCCAGCTTTTCACAAGCGCCATAATAGAGCTCAGGTTCCTCAGCAAGACATCTTTCTCTTTCTAAGTGGAGTATACTGGCTACGCGCGACAAATCACCAAGATCTAAATAATTTTTTGTTAACACAAAAACGTCTGAAATGCTGCTCAAACTTTCTTTTAATGTTTCTGTTACTATAGAATCTGCAATGGTGATTTTTTCATGCATATGAAATATCGTCATTTCATTGTTATTCGTAAAATAAAAATCGACCATTGCAATATGCAAAGTTGCTAATTGATGTTTAAGGGTATCTTTAATATCATCATCATAAGCATTGATTCTTATTATTTCATTGATGACATCAGTAAAAAAATCAAATATTGGCTTCATTCTTTCAGCACATCGATAACTTGCAATCTTTTCCGCTTTATAACCTGTCAGTAAGATACGATAATTTTTCAACATGGTTATCATACCACTGGTGTCAATTATCAAGTCTTTCATTAATTCAAAAAGCGCTATTTTCTTAACTTTAATAGCTCGTTTAGATTTTAATAATCTAAAATAATTTTCTCTATGCTGCGTTGCGTATTGAATCAAACCTCGTTCAAACCGATCCAAGGTTTCATTGATAATTTCAGGCGTAGGTAAAGCACGCTCTACCAGCGTTTTAATACAGGTATTAATGCAATTTTCAAGATCTTTATCATTAGTAACAACTAAGATGAATGGTGACAATTTGAGATTTAACATGATAATGCCTGCAGCAATATTGTTTGAAGCAATTGAGGAGCAATAGTTTATTATCTACCTTATCTAAGGTAAATAAGAAAAATACTTAGGTATAGCCAGTTCAATGCATCTCCTGTCAGGTATACCGATGACCCTAGACCCCTTCTAATCAAATTTCTTGGTTCTAGCACTTGAATCAGGTCGAATGTCTTCTTTAGCATCGGTTGACTTTTGCTTGTCCCTTTCTTGGTTATTTAAATCTATATAGGTTTGATATTGCTTTACCAGTGTTCTGACGTTTTGTGGCTCAATTTCAAGAGAAGAGGACACAGTCGTAACCAATCCTAAAGTACGAAACGACTTTTCCAACTCCTGGCTCCACCCTTCCATTTGGTGACCATAGGGGTTGATATGTAATGGAATGTTAAAATGAGTTGCCAATTCTTTAGCAAAAGGTAAGCCTTGATTTCTTGCATGCTCTGGGCACTCAAATTGCCCACAACTTAAATATAGGTCGGGTGGTGGTGGTTTTTGCTCTTGGGTGACAAAATCTTCTAACTTTTCTCTATTTGCAATGGATGGCGACTGGGCAACCACTTTCCCAAACCACGCTGGATACTTCATGCCCATATAGATACTAGCTGTTCCCGCGAGGCTTGATCCCACTAAAACTCTCTTATTAGGATCGTCAGGAATGGCAAAACCACGCTTAACAAGTTCAGGTAAGAGCTCTTCATGGATAAATTGTGCATATTCGTCAACCCGATGCTTTAAATCTACCGTTCTTTCATTCATTCCTGGTAAAGAGTCAGTAACATCAAACTGAACGCCACTTCTTTTTGCCTCTTCTTCAATACCCTTTTCTGGGTTGACATAAATGACAGCGGTATTTTGCTCAAACACATTTTCAAGACGCTCTTGCGTATTTCCTAGTTGGTAAAATCTACCATCATAGATAATCACAACATTCTCAATCGCTTTTTTATCTTCTGGTGCAAATAGGAGAATACTTCTTGAGCATTTATCTAAATCTTCTCTATTTTCTGGGTAATCGATTACTTTATTGTTTGCACTAGCCAAAGCGAGGCTGGCGCTCTTCACTTTGCTTGCAAAAAAATTATCGAAAAATGCATTATCTCCCTTCATCCTAATGGGAAAACCTAAATCCGCTACAGATTTTTTAGAATCTGCGCAGAAAAACCCCGAATTTTGATCATAAGATTTATGAAACTTACAATACTCATCCACAACAACACTATCTTCACCCCAAAAAAGGTTGCTCACCATGGCAATTTCTTCTTTACTTTTACTGGCTGGCATGTCGCTTGGTGGCTCTTTGAGCGTTACAGGAAAAAACGACGGTGGTTGATAAGCAATATCACCATAAAAATGTGTCGCTGGCTTGTCCCCCAGACTCGGTTCAAGCTGTACAAAATAGTAGGTAACTAATGCTTCCTTATCCATGGTATCACTTCTAAATAGGATATCTGTACCTGCTAACTGTCCTAGAGATTGCTCATCTTTTAGTGTTGATCCATAACCATGAAAATCGCCTTGTAAATAGAGATCTCTTTTTTTGCCTGGCTCTTCAGAGCTGTTTTTTACTTTATCTTTGGAATATAAGAAATAAACTTTGCTTTTATTATCTGGGATATCTTCTATGATAGGTGTGCCAACGGTTTTAACTTGTTCCCAAAAAAGACTTTGTAGCAGTAATTGCTTTTCTTCTGAGTCTAAACCATTGTAATAGTCTTTGTATTTTATCAAAACTTCTTCAAATGAAACTCGACTATCATCAGAATAGTCTGTCCAAAATTCTTGAAGTTCTGCTTTTCTGATTGCAAGCTGCAACCCTCTGATGAAATCTTGCGTCTGAGACATAATAAAAACCTGTTGTTAAAGTACAATTGATGATATTACATCGGTGCTAAACCAGAATGTAATTATATAGATTAATATTAACACTCTTAATTTACCTCATAGCGTGTTTTTGCACACTTCATGTGCTATGTAGCTATTACTTTGTTATCTTTGATCATCTGGTGCCACCTTATAGAGTGCTGATAGAAAGTTACGACAAAGCACAGAGCGTGCAAAAGAATGGCAGAGAAACGAAATTAGACAACTTAAGGCTAAATAAGTCTTTTGGTAAAAGAAATGACGATACTATCTAGTAATTGCCCCCCCTTTTCCTTTCTTCGGGATATACACGTTTTTGCGCGAGATGTTCGAAATACCTGACAGCCGGGGTAGAATGTCAGGGTTTTCCAGTATACAATCTAGCTCCTTAACTTATGTTCGAATATTGCTAGATGAGGTTATTATGCGAAAGAAATCGACTAGCGCCTACCAAAGCGCAACGAGTATAGCTAACAGAGATTACAAAGAAGGCCGTAATTGTAAATCTATGGAAACGCTGGAAAATCTACGTTTTACGCCTACTCAAATTGCTTTATATTTAAAAACCTATGAAGCACACCCTCCTCTTAGTGAATCCGACAAATTAGTTAAACGAGCTTATGCAACTGGAATGAAATCTACTTCAAAGCACAATAGCCAAGAGATATATGATAAATATTTAAGCTCTACGAGAACCGATGACGAAAAAGAGGCCTTTAAACAGGGATATTTGAAACGTAAGGAATATCAAAAATTACAGGCTGAGAAGATTGCTGCAAATTGCAAAGACGAAGTGGAACCTACACCTACTATCCTAAGCTCTTTATATGCAGTAAAGACAACACCTTTGTCGTCTGCCTCTACTTCAACTGTTCATAGAGGTCCTAATGTTTCTAGAGAATCTAGCATCCGTCATTCTCAGTCAGGTCTAGCTACTGAAGGAGACTTAGTCAAAATGATTGTTGAGAATACGAATCAATCCCTCTATTTTCTACAACAATATAGCGCCCTCAATGTCGCTTTTTGCCAGCAGCTAATAGAAAATGCCAAAAAGGACCAACGCATTGCTGAACTTGAACAACAATTGAATAAGCAAACTCGTCAGTTTAGTTCGCCCACTTCTGCATTTCGCACCTTTACCAAGCCGTAAGAAGAAAGGAAAGGGATCAGGTACCGAAACTAAGGTCATCGGTATACCTGCCCCCTTAATCTATCTGGACTACAATGTATAAAGACATATCCAAAAGGAACTTAATATGCTCCGTTTTTCTAAGAAACCATTGCTGACTACCCTTTTTCTTTTATCTTTGTCTCCTGCAGGCTTTGCGACACCGGATTTTGGCCCTGTCAGTATGGGTGACTTTTACGCCTCTTTGCCTGGCGTAAAGCAAAATGCCAAGTTAGGGGAAATAATCAAATCTGAAAAAATTTCAACCAGCATGGCTAATGTGCAAGCCTGGAAAATTGCCTATATTTCATCGGATGTGCTTGAGCATAAAACGCTAGCCACCGCCATTGTGGCTTTTTCTAATACAAGTGCTTTAAAAAAAGACCGCCCTATTATTGCTTGGGCACATGGCACAACGGGTACAGCCCAAAATTGTGGTCCTTCACAAATACTCGATCCCGCACAACCCCTCAATCAATATTTTTTGCCTAACGGCAATTCATGGTCAGATTATGGTCTACCCGCCATGAAAGCCTTTATTGACGCAGGCTATGTCATTGTCGCAAGCGATTATCAAGGCTTAGGAGCAGGCGGCAAACATCAATATGCCGTTGCTGCCACACAAGCACGGGATGTTATCAACTCCATTAGGGCTGCAAGCTTATTACCTGAAGTTAAAGTAGGCTCAAAAGCAGTTATTTATGGCTGGTCGCAAGGTGGCGGTGCCGTTATCGCTGCTGCTGGCTTATCTGATTATGTAAACCAAAAAGGGACTGCAAAAGATAACATTGAAATTATCGGTGTCGTTGCCATGGCACCTTACGATCTTGCTGTCACCTTCCCTAATAAAAAAGTTGATGCAACAGAAGCGACTACTTATCTAAATCAATTAAGCGCGCAATTTAGCACCAATATTTTTAACTTCACACATTATGCTCAAAATGTATGGGGAATGGTTGCAGCTTTCCCCAATTTACAACTCAATGATATTTTTACCGATGAAGGCGCCAAGATTGTTAATGAAGTTTTAGAAAGAAAATGTATGCATGCTGCAACCGATACATTTAATTTTGCTTATGGTAAAGAGTACAAAAATTTGCTTCGTAGTGATATCAAAAATGCAAGCGCTTGGATTGAAGCTTATCAGAAAAGTAGTGTTATGCCTGTCAAACCCATGGCACCCATTATTATTTATTATGGAACCGATGATACAACCGTGCCTCCCGTCATGGGCAAGCTTTACGCAGAACAAATGTGTCAATTAGGGGCCAATATTACTCGCGTACAACTTTCAGGCAATCAAAATCACTTCACTACCCCAGAGAAAGCAGAGCCACTCTATATTCAATGGGTTGCTGATCGATTTGCTGGAAAAGAAGCCGTTAATGGATGTGAGTAAGAAGGGGGAGATCAAGCCCTGAGAATTCCTCAGAACTCAAATTCTATGTAAAAACAGGATAGTAATCCATAAAATGAGTGGTAGGCCATTGTTGCTGCAAATGCTTTAAAAGCTTGGATGAGGCTTGAGTAAGTGCTGGTAAATGCTGATGTTTTTCTGCAATATCAATAAAAGCCGCTAATCGCGACAAAATACGTGGGCGAAAAGCATTACTTTCGGGCTTCCACAATGAATCCTGATCGACCGGTCCGCTGGGACAAATACTATCTTGCTCCATCACTTCATCTACATGCCAATTAATGACGCGAATAATCCATAATGCACAAGCATAAACACAGGCTTTATTATATATCGCTTCATTATTTGCTAATAAAATCTTGGTTTTGAGTTCATTTTGGTAAATGGTTTCCATTTGCGTCACAATATGAGAAGGAGTCACTTTAGCGCACCAGCAGCTTGGCATGCTCATTCGTAAGTAAACCCCATCTATCAAAGCAGGTCCAACATCACCATACTCAAAATCAATGATTTGCATATCTGACTGTTGAAAATAAACATTATCAGGACAAATATCACCATGAAGCAGCACCTCAAAATCACCACAAGACATGACTTGCTGAATGGCTTCAAGTTCTTGACGTAATTCAAAGGAATCATCCCCTGTATGCCGCTTAAAGCAGGCCATCACCTCAGCAATATTGGTTTCCTTCAGCGATTGAAGTCGTAATGTATGGGGATAAATTCGGTGTAAAATCTGGGTAAATTCATTTGTTTTACCAAAGGTATCAGCATGCATTTGCCCTAAGCGACGCGAATAGATTGCTAACGCATTGATTGCTTCTTGAACATTAGCGGGTGTTGGTAAGCGGGTTAAAGGCCCCACTAAACTATAATGAGGTTCACCTAAATCTTCGATAATAATAAATTGGCTTTCTCGATCGCCACCATAAAAGCGGGGGGCATGATGCGTGCCAATGCTTGTTAAAAATTCAATTCCAGCCCAATCACGGGCAAAACGACTCATCTGCTCTTGCTCGGTTTCGCCACGAAGCTCTAACGTGGTTTTCTTGACGATAAAACGCTGAGGGATCATTTCATTGGCGCTATTAACCATTAATCGTAAAATGAGATTACGTCTATCAGGCTCACTAAGTTGAACAACATTTTCGATATTTAATGGGGTTTGAAAATGAAAAGAAAGCATTTTTTCTGCTTTTTCAATCACTTCCCGAATAGGTGGTGTTAACGCTGTAATCATAAAGCCTCTAAACGTAGTTGCCTTTAAGAAGTATACAGGTTAATCGCGAATTGCATCTGGATATGCAATTCGCGAAATACAGATACGCTCTACATTCTTACTTTTTTCATTTTTTCAGTTAATTCATCTATCTGTTCATGAGTAGCATCTTGATCAACTAAACGTTCGCCCACTTGTCTTTCGCCACCTTCAAATCCAGGAACAAACGATTCACTCGAACTATTAAAAACAGCAGCAACGATTGAATCTTCATCCATCGAACTGACACGAGATAGTTTAACCTCTTCCCCAAAAAGGCGTTTTGAAGCACTCATCGTTTTTTCAATCACTAAAAAGCCAACACCGACCTTAGCTGACATAAGCAGTCGAGCACTTAAACCACTGGTAACAAGTTCCTTCACCGTTACGTCTTTTAGCGTAGGCAGAAAACCTTTTTGATGAACTTGCATTTTCGTTTTAACAACGTCACCAGGCTGAGATAAGATCAAACTTAAGAAGGCACCGCCCCATTTGGCGAGTAAATTTTTAGCATTACTATGATGATCTTGATTGTCCATCATGGCATTGGCAAATTCAGAGCCACCAAAAAGACCAATCGAGCCGGGCACATTCCTAAACATACCTGTAAATAAACTGGCTCGGTAAAGGTTTCTTACCCCAAGTTTTTTGGCATTTTCAAACGAAACTTTTTCCTTTAACGCTTGTTTTCTAATCTGCAACGTATCAATCGGTTGAAAGAACCATGGCTCAAATGCACCGGTAGTGGCTCCAGCCAATGCCTGTATTGCAACCACGCCATAAACACCAAAAGTACGCTCAAATGCTGCACCATATTCTCGAGTTAAATAGTCATTTAGAGCATCTTGCACACCATATTTATAAGATCGCATGGGTGCCTTTTTAAGCAACCCAATACCAAATCCCGCATAGAGTCTTTTCGTTGCACCCAGGATCCCTTCTTGTTGTACTAATCCTCTAAACCAGGGTAACACCGGCTGATTATGTGCCATGGCATTTTTTGAAGCTGTATCAAGCCCATGAAAAATACCTTGCTCAATAAATGCACCACTCCCAGCACCAAATAGTTTTGAAAAATAAGTATGCCGGTATTCTGGAAGAGATGAAGATTGAGATTGCGCTGAAGGTCCGTGTTGCATGCGTACTTCCTTTTTTATGATTGTTATGCAAGGGGCCGCATTTTCCCAAACTTATCTGTTAGATGCAACTCAGGACAAAGTCATCAATTTCTATACACAAGTAGCTAACTACAAAAAACAAGCCGCAAGAAGTAGGCTTAACCAACAATCAGGATATGCACGCTAACTTTTACCAAACTCTGCTATGACTTCAAAGTAATTATTTAATGGGGGCTCTATGAATTCTACTTTAAAATCCATCCTGACATGGACACTTGCCCTCATTTTGATCTTTCCCGCTTTTGCCCAACCAGAAAAACAAACACTGTATTCAAAAGCAGAAATTGAACAACTAGTCGCTCCTATTGCACTCTATCCAGATTCATTACTCTCACAGATACTCATGGCATCAACCTACCCGCTTGAAATTGTGAGTGCTGCCCGTTGGGTTAAGGAAAACCCAAAGCTTAAAGGCGCAGAATTAGAAGCCGCATTAAAGCAGCAAAAATGGGATGAAAGCGTCAAATCACTCACCACCGTACCCGATGTATTGAAAACCATGAGTGATAAGCTAGAAATGACCCAAAAACTAGGCGATGCCTTTTTAGCGCAACAGCAAGATGTGTTAGAAGCCATTCAACGTTTAAGAAATATGGCGCAAGAGAAAGGTCATTTAAAATCCAGTAAAGAACAAGTCGTTAATGTCACCCAAGCACCCGCAGCAACGCCTTCTAAGCCAAGTGTCATCACCATTGAACAAACCGATCCAAACGTGGTATATGTCCCGGTCTACGATCCTAATGTCGTTTATGGGGAATGGCCTTACCCTGAGTATCCTCCCTATGATTATTATCCCTATGGCTATTCCCCTGCTGCTGCATTACTCACATTTGCAACCGCTGCAATTGTAGGCAACGCACTGTGGGGCCATTTTGATTGGGGCAATCGCTATGTCAATATAGATGTCAATCGATACAACAAATTCAATGGCGCAAATATCAATGGTGATCGCTGGCAGCATCACCCAGAACACCGTGGTAATGTCCCCTATCGTGACAAAGTTACACAGCACAAATATGGCAGGGATCAAATACAAAATACCCAATCACGAGAAGCATTTCGTGACCGCGCGGAACAAGGCCGTCAACAACTCTCCCAAGAACGCGCACAAAGCCTTAAACAGGCGAAAAAGAGCCCGCAGCAACAATTAGCGAATAAGAAACCGTCTCATGCTAAATCGAAGGCCAAAGCACAACAGGCTCGTAAACCTTCGCAACAGGCTCGTAAACCTTCGCAACAGGCTCGCCACCCCTCACGAAACTACAATGGTGGACGAGGTGCTGGACAACATAGACCACCACACCATAATCAAGCGAGAAAACAACACACCCCGCAGCGTGCGACACATCGAGGTTCTCAGCAACGCTCAATGCATCGCGGCTCTTCTAATCGGGGTAGTTTTCATGGTGGCGGTGGACGCCGACGTTAATCATCAGCATTTTTCCAGAGATCTTGCAAATTCCACTGAAATTTACCGGAAATCTATATCATCTAAGACAGCGAGAAGCAACAGGAAAATTAAAACGACCTGCAGTCACTTTCGCAACGGAAAAAGTCGATTACCAAGCACTTGATAAAGATGAAAAATTGCAAAATTATGCATTTTCTGATCCGGTCGCAGCTGAACTAAGCCAATACCAAAAAATGCTAGTTCTGAAGAGAACGACCAGATAATAGGCACGCGGCTAAGACTTATCGCAAAAAAAATGGGCCACAGTGTGACCCATTTTTGAAATTTACTCATTATAACAAGATTGAAGCTTTTGTTTGTCTGACATCAGATGTAGAGCGGATTGCGTCTAAGTCAACCATTTTAAAAGATTCATGAGTAGATGGCATGTATTCTTTGTTATACATAAAATTAAGTGGAGCATTTTCCTTATCGGTCACAAGATGATCGAAAGAATGCTCTAGAACACCTTCTCCTTCAATCTCTGCTAATGTTCTATAACATTCTTTCCTTGCGGCAAGGTAATCTCTCAAGGTTCCATCTTTACGAATGTCATCACGATCATAGGGAAATTCGTCAACCAGTGTTTTTTTGGCTGGTGATAATAATTCACCATTTTGATAAATTAATCGACCATCATCTAGCGTGCAATGCTTAATTTTAGCACCATGAATACTACCATCGCCTACTGAAGAAACACTTTGTCGAAATTGGCTTTCAGAATTAATATAACCGGTATAGCCATAGACTTGAATATTTCTAAAGCCTTTATTCGCTAATGCCTTACTTAAATCTTGCGTAAAATTGAAATTACCTTTTGGGCCAACTGCTTCAACTCCGCTAGAACAAAAACGTAAATCAATAATTAAATTAATATCTTTATTTTCAATGGTGTTATCAAGTAAATTAGCAAAGGTAAATGGATTTAAATCAAGTTCAGCATTATAATTCACTCCTCCCATAACCCATGGAAGCCCATCACCATGAAGCTCAATGGTATCACCATCACGAATGTGCCGTGCTAGGGTTTGCAGAGAAGTCGATCTATTGTAAATTATTTGGCCAAAATACCCATTTCTAATTAAAGATTTTTCATCTTTAATTTTAATATTTTTCGGATTAAGCGGAGCAAAATAAAATTTATTATTTTGTGAAATTGCTTTTGAACCTTTTTGGGTTTTTCTTACTCTTCTTGGAGCTGAATGTAACATTGTATATTCCCACCTTATAGTTTTCTGTGCCTCCAATTATAAGCTTGAAAACTAAATGCATTCCATTGCTAGCAGATGGGCGTATTATTCAAACGGATGGCTGTACTAAAATCGATGAGGTGCACGAGAAAGGCAAGATTCTTCACGTTCAACGGTAGATATTACAGAGCTTGAAGCCATTGCTGCTTCTGCTAACTTGGGATTATAAATCAATGGGAATTGAATAAATTCATCAGATGCTTCTGAGTCCTCCTTTTCCACAGACGCTTCGAATTCTAAGGAAAGTTCTTTGAAGCGTTGTTCACATGCAGCCATCGCTACTTTTTCGGCATCATTAAAATAATTTTGCAAACTATTTAAGCTAAGGATATCTTTTTCCGTATAGCAATAATCGTTAACTAAGATTTTTTCAGGGGCGCCGACCAATTTTCCATTGAGATAAACCGCCGTTGCTTCATCCAGTGTACAATGAGGAATTTTTGCACGAGATCTTTCAGGTTCAGCCACAACCGATTGTTTAAAATGCCTTTCTGATTGCACATAGCCTGCATAACCCACTACTTTTACCTGAGTGAGTCCTAGCTTCTCTAACGCGCCACTAAAGTCTTTAGCAAAGCAAATATCACCCCTAGGGCCCGTTGCTATAGTCGCTGAATTACAAGCATGAAGCTCAATTTGTAATGCTATGTTACCCTTGTTGGCTAAGATTTTTTGGAGAAATAAGGCAAGAGAAAAAGGTGAGAAATCTCTGGTAGACTCATAATCAAGCCCTATGTCCCAAGGTCGGCCTTCAGCACGAATTTCAATAACATCGTTAGCAACAACTTTTTTCGTAAAATTGGTTTCAACACTATTTTCATTTGCCATATCAACAACGACAGGGTGAAAGATTTTGTTTCTTTTATTTATTTTAACTATTTGTTTTTGAAGCGTGCTAGATTCTTTATTTTTTCCAGGTACAAAAACAAAACGCATTATTTTCTCCGTTAATTTGGTCAAAATGAATTTATATACAAGCAATAGGTGTGTTATTTTACTAAAATTCGCATCCAAAAGATAGCATTTTATAGCGTATGAGCATGTACACTCAATTAACATAGCCACAACTATCTGCTGCAGAATGCGCTTTATCTTAAGGCCGCAAAGACAATACTAATGTAATCAATCATTTATAATTATCCCGTGATTTGCTTCAGACATTTTCTTAATTTTTTCTTCAATTTAATTGAGTAACATAATGACATTCAAATTGATGACCAGGATTCACAGCATGCTACATTCACCAACGCGCACCCGCAGAGCGATTGATTTTCATCGCGATGACAGAGGGTTGCCAGGTTATATCTATCAAACAGTTGATGGTAAGCTTTGGAATTGGGTACGCACTGAGGTGGATTTCGCTAATGAATCTGAAACCTTATGGGTATCAATGGGCAGCAGTGCTGCACGAGAAAATTTATTATTGGATACAAACTCCCCTCGCATCATTCAATTAAGAGAACAGGTTATTAATGAAACCGTTGGTAAACCAGTAAAAGAAGTTCTGACGATAGTTAATAACATTGTCGATGAATTAACAGCAATAGCAGGCAAATCTCGTCACGCGAGAGAACATGAACTCGATGACGAACTAAGTCTCTTTTTGCTGACGAAACCCATTCCGCGAGATATCACCATCGATGAGTTGATTGAAAAAAAACTATTAGTATGCCGTCATAAAGCACTACTATCTGCATATTTAATCGGTGACTTAATCAAGATGGGAATATTACCCAAAGGTAAAGCCATACACTACCGTTGCGATCTCAATTCAGGATCAGCGAGAAGTCCTCGGATACATACTTGGTCTCTTTACTTGCAATCTGGCCATAGCTGGATTTGCGATCCAAGATGGCAACTGGTACTCGATTTGAATAATGGATCTGAATTAAAAACCGCTGCCTATCAATATGGTTTTTCAACCATTGAGAAAATGCTGGAGACACTGCTACAAAATAAGAAGAAACCAGCAACTGATATTCCTTTTGTACCCAAAGCAGAACCTGCACCCGTTAAACTTGATCCCATGTTTTTTAAACGACAAGTCTTTACACCCGGAATATTTTCTCCAATCGCTCAGGTACCTGCACCTTCTATACCCCAAGCAGCGCCAATCGATCCTATGTGTTTAATGATGCAAAAGTACTCTGCCATGCAGCAATCCTCACCTTACGCTAGCCCATATCATTCACCATTGCCTGCTGTGAAACCAGTTGCTAGACCTCCAGTATTACCTATGGAAGCAATGGCCGCTCGAGATGGTATAAATGCTTATCTTCGGGCAATAGGTGCGGTTCCATCGGTGCAAGGCCCACAAAGCCCTATGCCTGAATTCCTAAAGCCTCGTAGGCCTTAAGAATTCAGGACAACCGGAGAGTAGGTACAGGAATGTTAGCGTTTACGAAGTCGTTTAGCATTTTCAAGTTCGTTATCAATATCACGTCGTTCAGATGCCAATCTTTTGGTTCCTTTTTCTTCTTCTTGCGCAGTTCTCCAAGCAACATAAGCATCTAGATCAAATTGCTGATCGTTATCTTCTTCGGATTCACTCTCAAGATCATTATCTTCGTCGCTTTCAAGTGAGCTTTCAAGATCACTTTCATCACTAGCAACATATTCGGAATCATCATCGCTATCACTTTCTAATACGAGCGTTGGTTGGTCATTCGTAATGGTGGGAGTTCCTGAATTTGCAACAGAACGACTTGATAGCCCAACCACAAAATCCCAAAATGAATTCAACATAGCTACCTCTTATCTAAAAATACTTAACAAAGTTCGATTAGTTATAATGATTTTTTCAAACAATGCAGCATTTTCTGGACAAACTGTTTTCTTCTTAAGATTAAAGGCTACCCAATTAAAGATGTACAAGCACTCAGGAAAATACCGTACTTATCTAATACTCGATAAATAAGCACGCCTATTTTTAAGTGAGATTTCTGCAAATTCTTCAATACTAACATCAACGCTCATACCCTGTTCTAGTGATGAATAATACCTAGGTAAGTAAGGGGAAAGATTAGTCGAAAAGTCTATCGTTTCAATAGATTCACGATAGAAATCAGCTGAGACTAACGTTAAACTAGGATCGATAGCTTGCAACATGGCAAGACCATATTCATATATTGCTCTATCATGATAGACATGCATATTAAAGAGATAACCACCACTAGAATCATTGTTAAATTGAATTGGAAATAAGCAATTGCTTACTGTATTACTAGGATCAGCGCTCAGAAAATTGATTAATTGAATTAATCTTCCCGCTAGATAATAAGCATTGTTAACTCGTTGCCATCGATAATCTGAGCTATCATCACCCATGTCTTCAGAATAAGCATTTGCAGAAACTTTTTGGCTTTTTAGAAAATTGTGCGCTTGCTGAGGTTCAAAGCAAAACTCATCATCGACAAAAATTGTACGAGGTAAATCATCAACATTAACGATCTTAAGTAAATCTTTAACCTTCACTCTGGATGAGATTAGAGTTTGGTCATCCTTTGAACGAACAATCAACGTTGGTTTTATTAATTGATAACCACCTTCACCTAAGGCTAAAATTAAGAGTTTTTTAATCAATTCTTTATCTCTCACTTTAGTGCCAGAACTAAAGAATGAAACTTCAACATTGTCATAAGAATAGAGCCTTTTTAGTAAAGGGATAATTCCTGGAAAGATATAATAAAGATGATTATTTACACTGAGCACTGCGCCATTTCTTAAAAAATGGAATTCCCTATTTATTAAAGTGCAGCGATCGGCAAGAACATTATCAATATCTAGTACAATATGAATTTTAGCCATGATCAAACGATCCTTGTTTAACTAAGAATGATTAAACTATCCCTCGATATTTTGCTAAAGGTGATTCCTTTTCCAAAGAAGGTGAAGATGAGCTTGAGGAAGAGAAGGAAAAACGGCTTAATGTGTTAGTAACATTATGATACGTTGTGCTAAAGAAACATTCAGCTGAAAACGACGGAGCAGTTTCTGTCTCTGTTTCCAGTAATTCTAGTGTTTGGGGCGTTTCAGGCACATGCCGTTCAAAAATACTAGAATAAGCCAAATCTAAATAATGATAAAAAATAATGAGCATTATTTCACCGTCGAGCTGAGTTTCTATCCTATGAAATATCTCATCTAATTTTATAGTGGGGTCTAATTCTCTTATTATCTTGATGAGTTCCCCTGCCTGTAAACATATCTCATGAAATTGATTAATGTGGCTTTGGTTGAATTCCGATGATAAATCAGTTTGCAACGATGTTAATTTTTTAGCTTCATCTAACCGTTTATAGAGTTCTTCTATCTTAGATTCAATCGCAATATTAATAATATCAATTGAAATTTCGTCAGATGGGCCATTAACAGACACTTGATAGCTACTCCTCGGGGAAAAAGTTGCGAAACTTACTGAGGGAGCTGCAATTATAAATTTTAGAGATGAAAAGTAAATAAGAAGAATTCTTAGGTGTACTTAATATTGCTAGGATGTCACGAAGCGATCCCTACTTCCTGCCACCCCGGGTTCCACTCACTTGCCTTACGGCGCGTTCGCTTTACCTGGGGCTATTAAATCGCAGCTACCGCTGCTTAACATTTAGAAACCACCTTGTAAATTAGGTTTTGCTTTAACAGACTTTGCTGTTGATTGACGTAATTTTGGCGTAGGCTCACTGCTTGATTTTACAAGAAAATCACTCAAGGTAGGTTGGCTTGGTTTACGCCAGCCAGGACTACTTTTAGCCCTAGATTGATTATATTGAGGTACCACAGCAGTCTTAGGCACTTTATCACTTCTAGCATAATTCTGCTGAGGCATTGAAACTTTTTCTCTCGTTTCATCTCGCCCTTTATGATGACGTCTTTGTTGCTCAACCGCGCGTTTTAGCTCAACTTGAACATTAACTTGATAGTTTCTAAAATCAATGTAGTACATTTCAAATAATGCTTTTACTGAATTGGTAAAACAACTTTTTTCTATATCAGAAAATGTTCCTTGATAAGTATTACAAAAAGAGTCAACCACTTCTTCAGCAGCTTGAGATAATGAATTGGTCATTCCAACTCTTTGGTAAAACTCTGGCAACAGTAAAAGCCCTAAAATGGAATAAGGCGTATATAATTCCTCTCGTCCTGCATCCGATATAGAATCAATTTCCGACATTTTATTATGCAGATATCCCCAATAACACTCCCAAGGAAAGTTACTAAAATCAATGCTTGTAGGAGGCGTCATAAAACCATAAATATACAAATATAGTAACCCTGATAAATGACAGCCTGCTTTTCCATTTAAGAAAAAACTGCTTAGTTTTTTCATGTATTTACCAAATGGCAAATGAGTCATGTTTTGGGCATTACTATAAATGGCAGGGAAATAGTCAGAGCTAATACATTTATTAACGTGATTGGCACCCTGAATCAGACGTAAAATTCGAGATGGGTCTTCTGCTAAACGCTCATTGACATCGCCTATCATCACTAAATAGGGTTTGTCCAAATCAGCAATATTACCCAATAAATCATAAACCCTCCCTTCACGATCTGCAATGAAGGCATTGATGGTGAGATCGCGTCTTCTTAATTCTGCCTCTAATGAAAGCTCGGTACAGAGAATATCCATATCCCTGATTTCAAAGAGCCCCAAAATAAATGGATTTTCTACGCAGGGTTCTTTTAAAATCTCTGCCAATAGTGATTCCGGGCAATTCGTAATAATATCAACGTCATTGGATGGAATGTTTAGCAAACCATCTCGAACATAACCGCCAACAACAACTGCCCAGTATCCCGCTTTATTGAGTAGCGTTAGCATTTTAGCCACTTCTGGCTTTATTGGAATTGTTAGTCCGGTAGGAGCAATCGGCAAATGAACATTCACCGGCTCATCGTCAACAATGATAGATTCGACAATAGTTGGGATGGTCGTTTCATGGATCGAAGAAGATGCTTTTGCTGGCACTTTCTCATCATCATCTTGCTTTTGGATATCCACTTCAAGCACAGGCAATGCCACAGGCAGAACGACCTCAGCCTCAGCAATACCTTCTTGTTCTTTCACATTCAATTCTTGCATAAACGTTGTGGTCAATAGCGCAGCTGGAGCCACAAACGTCGTATCTGTTTCAACACTAGCAACATTCACTTCATCTGACACCAATACCAAATTAGCTAATAAATGGGTGGTATCCTCTATTGTTTCCTCTAATAAAGGTAATGCCTCTTTTTCAGCAGATTTTTCGTCTTGGTTGTGGGGTAGTGCCTTATTCTGTTTACCTTTAGTTGAAAGCAGCAAACTCGGCGCTCCTTGCACACTACTTTTTTGATGACGCGCCCTTTGTTTCTTACTTTGTGGTTTTTGAGGAGATGTTTTTGCAACAGAGGGGACAGTTTGTGATACCTTAGTTAAGCTGCTACTGGCTGATTTTACTTTAATCGGTTCCTCTGATTGAATTTTTAAATCAGACAATAAAGCCGTGACTTCTTCTACCGGTTGCAGCTGTGGCGCTTGCTTTTTAGGGATTTCTACAGGCACGATCTTAATGCTTTGTGCCGCTTGCTTTGCTAGCGCTTCTTTAGCTTCTTTAGCTTCTTTAGCTTCTTTAGCTTCTTTAGCCTCATTCGCTTTTTGTAAAGCTATCAGTTTTAACCGGGTTTCAATGGATCTTTTAACCAGGTCTTCCAAGCATTCACAAAGTAGCTTAGTAACCATCACGGTTTTAGTCGATTGGGCAAATAAGTTTTTCCAAGTTAACAATAGCTTATCAATATACGGCAATAAGACTAACGCTTGAGTAAGTGATACTTGTTCAATTTGTAATACATAAGCCCAACTCTGGTGAAAATCCATATTCACTTCTGTTAAGGTTTGAATATCATCCAGCTTGCGTGAAGCATTTTTTAAGGTTAATGCCCCCATATCTTGAATCACCTGTTCCAGGTTAAGGCTATAATCCTGGGATGGGGCTTGTTCTTTTAATCTCGTAAGAGCAGCTAACATGAGTGCTGTCGACATATTTCCACTTTTATACATAGCAAGTAGCATTTGCTCTGCAAATGATGGATTATAAGCGGATAACCAATCGAGTTTTTTTTGTAATCCCTCTTTTAAGGCATGCTCTACGGATGCTTGTTCATAATGAGCCACTTTCACTATTTGAGGAATTCTTTCACCGAGTTTTGCTATCATAGCGGCTGCATTGTCATGCGCTTGTGCTGATATTGCTTCGGCCCCCACCAATTTGTTTATAAAGCAAATATCTAATTGAATATTGATAAGATTTTCAAATCCTTTCCAAATTTTAGTTTTGGCTCCCTCTAACAAGTGTTGGGATAAGGTTGATTTCTTTTCTTGTACTACATTTTCCAAAAAAGCAGCATAATAAGGCGTATGTTTAATAACAATTTGCCTATATTGTTTTTCTAATTCTAGTAAAAGCAGGTTTTCACCTATCGGAGCAATATTGTTACCTAAAATGGTTTTTATAAATTTATAAGAATTTGTTACATCTTCCCAAAGAGCATTATGCAATTGTAATGTCACCTCTTCACAATCAAGGTGATGGGGAACAACGCATTCGAGCAAATAATGAATAATATTGATTTTTTTATTCATTGATAATAATGTCGAATTGATTGCTTCAAATGTTTGTGGCGTACTCATCATAGCCAACTGCGTTTCAAGCACTTTTGTTTGCAGCAGCTTAAGCAGCTCCTTCAGCAGCAGCTTGGTACGGGACGTGTTCGTCAAATAAGATTGATACTTTTTATCGAGTACCTGATATTGCGGATTGCCAGATATCGCCTGGACCTTTGCTACATCATTAAAAAGCCTTTGGGCAGTTTCCTGGTATTTCTTGAAGTATTGCTGGCTATTAGAACTAGAAGAGGAAACAGTTTGGGCACGAACACCTTTTTTCATAATGACTTCTTTTTAATATATTTTGGAAATCTCCCTGACTTAATATGTAACGCCCATCCCTTCGGTACAAAGGGGCGCAAGTTTACCATTATAGAGGACTTCTCCAAAGCTCTTTTTGAATCAAAGATGGGGACGGGTGTCTTTATTGGAGGATCTATCGCGTGACCGGTGTGATTGACGTTAATAAACTATAAGCTTTCACTCTCCTCTAGAGATTAATTAGATAAGACAAAGAGGGCGATGCCCTCTTTGCTAGATAACGTAGAAATTATGCACCTAATCTCGGATTAGTTCTCGATTCAGCAATCTTCTCAACAATATCAGTTCTTTTGGTATAATTGGTGTTGGATATCCTAAAAATAAATTTTTGTTCAGGCCTAATGCATTTACTAGATTTACATTCAAGCTCAAATATTTTAGTCTCTGAATCATTGACAAATTTGCAAACATCATCTAAAGAACGAATTGGCGTGCCATTTATCTTATTCAAAAATAATAATTCCTTATTATTTTTTTTAATGCCAGATAATTCTTTCAGCGCTCCTGGCAATATTTCAAGAATAGCGACTTTAGTGCTTTCATCTCTTCGCTGTTTTTGCAATTTACTGGCGTAATAAACTAATGAAGGTGATAAACCTGATGAAGTTGAAGGAATACTTTGAATGACCCCTTCATCAAAATTACACAGCATGAGTTTTTCACTAAAAATAATCACTGGCGCGTCATTGTTATCTTTTCGTACACTACTAATTTTAGTATGAAGTGGCCAAGTACTGTCAACATGCGTATGAATAATGCATTCTTTCCCATTACGCATCACATTAATGGAGATAGGATCGCCGATTTCTTGTAATTCAAAGAACAGTCGACATGAAATGTCATTTCCTTCAATAGAAATTGTTCCTTTCCCACTCACGGGGTAAATGCGTTGTTCCTTATCAATTAATTCAAGCAAAATATCACCGATTTCAAGCCCGGAAATATTACCGTTTAGCGCACAAATTTTTGCTCCGATTAAGCAGTCTGGTTCTAATCCATGCGCTTGTTTTAATTTTCGATCAGTGATAAGCATGAGATCAAATGGAACACCAGGCAAAGCTGGATAAGGACTATGAACAGCATCGCCATGGTGCATTTGTTTTAGCATTTTATTGAGAAATATAACAGGTCTTGAGAAATTAGATAATTGGGCAGCCCTTGAACCCATTGAATGGATACCAATAACAGCACCCGTATTCATATCAATAACAGGCCCTCCACTATTTCCGCCACTGGTAGCAGCATTATATTGAATGACTAATTTATTACGTTCGAGATAACCAATCGTCGTCACTTGACCAATTTGAATTTTAGAATTCGTTTTATCTCCTGCCGCAGCGCCAGGAAATCCTATCACCGCAATCTTACTCTGCAGTTTTGGGAAAAGCGATGCACTATCCAAACTTAAAGGATAAGCTATTTCGTCAAATTCCTTTTGCAAATCAGGATGCACCTGCAAAACAGCTATATCATGCTCATTATTTAACATTAATATTTGCAGTTCGAAATCTTTCGATTGCATTGGAAAATTGGCTTTTAGTTGCGTTTCGACGGTGTATCCTAAAACATGCGCACAAGTGATAATATAATTCTTGTTTTCATAGCGAATGATAAAGCCACTACCTGTGCCGTTTGAATCAATACCATATTGCAAAGGGTTAGTGTAAGAGCGTGCTCTTATTGTGGCATGTAAAAATAATACGCTATACTTACTTGCTTCTTCAATTGAAAAATGATTAGTTCTAGCTTCTGTTACTTCTCTTTTGCATTCTGGTATGCTTCTGCTTTCATAGCGATACAAGCATGTGGCAGATCTTTTTGCAGGATCGGTATTTAACAATGAAAGAGCGGATAAAGATTCTTTCATCGCAGACCATTGAACACTGTCACTAAAACGTCTAGTAATAGATTTTGTTGCTAAAACCTCATCATTCTCTTCATCTGACATTTTAATCCCATGAGCCCTAACGGTTCCGTCACCCATCGTTCCTTCAAGATCGTAATGAGAACCAACAGGTATTTTTGTCATCAAATCAATCAACATGCCTAAATTTCTAATAGGCATTCCATCCACTTTTTTCAAAACAAATGGTACAGTAGGTGCAACATTAAAAGGGCGCCCATCCGCACTAAATAGTGTATTATTCGTTAGTGTTTCTGTGATTAATATCGTTTCACTATCTTCATGCTTCGGAAATCTATAGCTCTTTCCTAAACTATGACTATTTTCTGGTTTTAAATTGGGGATGTGCAGTATGTTACTTTGCGTAACTAATTGTAAATATAAATGGCTATTGGCCACTTGGAATACAATACTATTGACTATGGCAAATTTACCATCACTTTTCATATGATTAATGGGTTGTGAAAATAATTTTTTATCTACTTCAATTTCACATCTTTGCCGATCACGATATAAAGTAAAACTTAATTTATCTGCTTCTGTCAGAAGCCCTATTGCCGCTATACTAATGTTACCCAAAGTAGGATGTTTGATATGTTGGCACTCAATCGTTGCTCCATTAATCTCAATTAAAATATCCCCTCTGCGAAACGGATACCCTGCATAAGATGGGCAATCTTGAATGCTACACCCATAAGATTGTTTTTCTTTTGCGACCGCTTCTTCAGGAAGATATAAATGATAATTGTCTGAAGTAAGATCCATTAATTCAAATTTGATATGTGGATAATGAATATAAAGGCTTTGGCTATCCGTTAATAACAATCTCATCATATATTGAATATGAAAAACTGAAACCACATATTTATCAGCAGCATTAATCATATAAGCAATTAATTTGCCTTCATTATTTAAAATTGGACCAGGCTTTGACAAGCCATTTTCGACTTCGACATTTTGAGATAATGAAAAACAAAATTGACCATCGAAACGAAATCGCTTCGCTTTAAGAGTTGTGATCACATCTTTTTGACTTCTAAGATCTTTTTGAAAAAGATTGACATCCTCTGAATCTTTGACTTCAAAATCATTAGCCAACTTCACGGCTTGCTCATGGAAACGATGAAAAACACCAGGGGTTTTGGACTTTAAAATAATCAAACGTGTTTTTGCACAAATCATTACAGGTTCTAATTCTATACGTTCCCCTTTATCTACAGCTGTTAACTGTAAATCTTCAATTTTTCTAAGAACTAATTCATTAACATTAAGTCCAGCAACCAGTCCAAATTCTCCTGGTTTATATTCAATAAGCGTACCGATCTTATTTGTACTTCCATATTCCATCGGCATATCAAGATAAGGTTGCAGGGAGTTAAAGCCAACATAGGCAAGTTCTAAAGGGAAGGTTTTCATATTTTTTTCCGTAGAATTTTCAACGGACGAAATTACATCACATTTCACTCTCAATGTTAATTATAATTTTTTATTCTACGAACTTTATTAAAAAAACTGAAGAAGATCGAACATTTTCCTTATTTGTTCGATCTATTTTCTTTCATTTACTTTCTCATTCGAACTAATGTTCACGTTTTAATTTTTCAACCCAAAGCTTGGTTGCTCCAAGCACCGCTGCTGGCAATACAAAAAAATTAATAAAGGGAATACTGCTAATAGCACAAACAGCTAAACCAAATCCTAAACACAGTGCTTTGTTTGTTTTAAAAGCCTTTATTAATAACGCAAATTTGACGTGTTCATTATCAGCTGGATAATCGATATATTGAATCGCCATCATCCAAGCGGCAAACCAATAAAGCAGAATGGGGGTTAACAGATTAAACGGTGGGATAAAATATAAAATGACTGAAATTGCACCAACTAAAAGTCCCCGAGGAAGATAATACAAAAATTTTTGCCCTTCACGCAGTAAGGATGCACCCACTGTTTGCAACAATGGACGAGATGGCAAGGTTTCCCCTAATACCTTGGCATACGATTCACTCAACAAACCATTAAAAGGCGCTGCAGCAACATTAGCACAAATCGTTGCCAGCACCGCGCTGATACCCAGAAAAAGCACCAATAAAGAGGTGATAATAAATCCTTTAATAAAGGAGAGAATCCCCCCTATCCATTGCAGCCAAGAGGGCCAGGAGCTCACAGTCAATATACTTAATTTATGGTTAAGGTAATGAATACCTAGATAAAATAACACACCAAAAATAATGAAATTGATCAAAAGCGGTACATAAATATACGGTTTGATATGAGGATGGGTGTAAACTTTAAAGCCCTGCAGCAGATATTTTGCACCCTGTATAAAATCAGATTGCCTTGTTGCCAACATATTGCCTATTAAAAATCTGGATATCTATTAGCAAGGATAGCAACAAAATCGCCGTACTAGACTATCTTCCTCAAAGTCTAATACGGCATGATATTACATGATTGAACAGCGGCGTTTCGATGGTTTATGTTCTAGATTTTCTAGTTCTTTAAATACCAGTTCTAAGGTTGGCAGAACATTGTCAATATTGGGCACTATTTGAAAAACAGTCTCAACAAAATTGCGATAACGCTCTAATCCTTCTGGGCCATATTGACGTTTAAAAGCCGCTCTTAGCGGACAATTATGACGATAACCATCCTTGTATTCTTTTTCAAGAAGTGGATAAAAGCGTTCAATTTCTTCTTTGGTAAAACCACCCAAAGCCATAACTACCCCATCTACAATATCGTACAAAATCGCTTTTTCTTAGGCTTGATTGATGCTTCTATCTCGTCACTGCCACCGATAATGTTATCTGCTGTGAAAATGAGAGTAGGTGTTTTTGGCATCGATTCTAAGCACGCTAACAATTCCTCTAATGTTGGCAGCTTATTTTCTGAATCAGGGATCTTCGGTAAAAAAGTCTTAACAAAGTTTTGAAATCGACCTAATGCTGTCATGCCATGGTCTTGTTTAAACTTCTCTCTCGCAGGCGCTTTATATTGATATCCATGTGTATAAGTTTCTTGTAAAAGAGGATAGAAAATTTCAATTTCTTCTGCTGTGAAGGGTCCATACATATTAATGGTCATAAAGCCACCTCGATAAAAAATTAAAAGATGTTAACACACAATGTTAAACATCCATCTTATTTCCAGTATTTATCATCATTTCTCGATACATTTATAAAAAAAATTCTTATTCTTTTTATAAATGTAAGAATAATTCTTAATGCAAAAAATCTTCTCACTTTGCCAAATAGCGAAGGTGAGAAAGCAGCTCCCTGTTTTTACATATTGCAAATAGTAAGTTGAATCGCTATTATTCGTCAGGTTTTATTCGAACATCTGCCGAATAAATAAGTTATTCGACTATGTTTTTGCTTGTGTGAGCTATAACAGATGAAAGCACGTGAATTAATCAAATTAATGACGGCCGAGTTAACTGAAGATCAAATACTTACCAAGATGAAGTCCAAACTCGCTAAAATAAAGTTGCCACTGGAAACGTCTTTCAAGGGCATCACCCCCTTACAAGTAGCAGCCACCCGAGGCCACACCAAAATATTAGGCTATTTGATAGAAACACAACACGCTAATCCAAAGGCAATCCACAGTAATGATAAAACCGCATTAGAAGATGCTATTTTTAATCGTAAAACCGATGCTGCCCTTTATTTAATCAGCAAAATGAAGGGCTTTGATAGCAAACTATTTCATTCGATGCTACTGCTTGCTGTTCATTTGCAGCAGCTGTCAATCGTCAAAGCGATTTTGAACCAAGAACCGCATCTCATCAATTACAGAACAACGGAGTTGATGAAAGAAGCCCTAGACCAGCCTTCCAATGATATTGCTATATTTTTATTACAGCAAGGCGCTCATCGAATGATCTTAGTTCACATTCCAGGCAGTGAATCTCCCTATAGCTATGCGCTAAGACGACTAAACGATGAAATTCTAACTTGCATGTTAGAATTTGGTGCGAGTCCATTTCATTGCGATAAAAATAGTACCCCGACTGCTGTTTGGGAACCTTTGCTCTCAAGTACCGGCACCAATAATCAAAAACGCACTTGCGCCAACATTTTATTCGCAGCGGGTGCAGGGCTTGACATTCAGACTATCCCAGATGAAGTTTTAACTTTATATGGCTTAAATCGCAAGATCGTTGGTGAAATTCTCATTATTGGTGAACAAAAACAAGATAATGGCGTTTGGCAAAAGAAATCAATTTCAAATATCTCTACTCTAACCGCTTGTTTTACCAATCAAAACTGGCGGTTTAATGGTCGTCAGCTGATGCGAGCAGTTTTATCATTCGAAAGTCCAAAACCAACTCATATCAATGCGCTACAAGCTTTATTTCAAGCAAAATGGGACGACCAATCACTTCCCCAGATTTCTATCATTAAACCTGCTGGTTTAAGCAATCATCTCAAAGCGCAGTTAAAAAAAGGAATTAGCACATTAACGTTACGGGAACTTGATTTAGTTTTATGTGAAGCAGCCGTATCTTATCGAGCTGCGTATTCCTTATTTAGAGAAATGTTAAATAACATCTCATCAAAAACAGATACATTTAATCAAAAACAAATCATTAAACAATATTTTAGAAGTTATTCACGTCTAGTCGAATTCTTACAGCACCCAGATTCTACTATTATTTCACTGGGTGAAAACATGACGCTCGCGCAGATCATGGTAGAACCCAATGATATGATGACAAAAATGAAAGTCGTCATGTCATCATTAGAACAACAAGATGATGCTTTTGAAAAAATGTTAATGGTTTTTAATTTGTTCAATGATCATCTTAAGTCATTGCTAAAAAAACATGAAATTCTATTGTCACCTTTATTAGTCAAACAGCTTTTATATATGCTCAGGTTTGAAACAACCCGACTTTTAGCAAATCAATACCTCAATATGAGAAATACTACTTTAGCACTTCATTCAGCGATTGAAGCCAATCGATGTATCAACACCATATTATTAGATAGCTCTCTCAAGATTTCAATTGATGAGTGTAAATATAAATGTTTACTCTTACTTTCTGCCATTTATGCCGCTCAAGGATGCTTTAAAGAAGCCACAAAGGCATTGCAAGAATCGAACAAGTTTTTTCAACTATCAGAAATCACTGAAGATCTTTTCCTTGAAACAGCAGAATGTATCAGAGTCTCACTCAGTAAAACCAACATCACAACACTTGATTTGATTACTTTCATAGAAGTATGCAATATACATTGCTTTAATTTTCTTCTCGAAGAAAATTCATCTCCTCCTTTAGCAGAGCTGGCCATACATTTTAATAATCAATACGAGGAACTGTGTTATCAGTATCTCACACAGACTCAAGCATTTTTTGCGGAAAAATTACAATCGTTTGGAAAACTTATTATTTTTTCAGATTCTTTAGTTTTAATGCGAACGCAAGACATCAACCCAGCGACTTTAAATCTACTAAACTCAAGGTGTGATGTTCAATATTTCTCAGATTCAAATTCAATTATTTTTACCAGAGATTTGTTATTTTCACACAATAGCCACCAGTGGCTTGATGAGTTTATCAATGCCATCACAACGATTGACTCAATTCAATCATCGATTCATCCTATTCCAGATAATAAGCCTGCAGAAAAAGAGCCTGTGAGCACAAGTGTTTTAACAGAATCATTTGCTACGCTCTCTTTACCTTCTAGCAAGACAAAAATTAAAACACAACCTGAATCTCATTTGGTAAAGTGTGACAGCTCTAATGAGAAAGCAGCAAAACACGATAAATTAAATAATTATGGCTTTGAATTATTCGCCGAACAATCTCCTGCTATTCCTGTTGGTGATAAGGATCTAGCACACACATCTACTTTTATTTCGGTTCCTCGCAATGCGAATTTTGCACCCTTATTGAGTTTTAACAAACTTTCTAAACAATGTGTAAGAATAGATGATAAAAGTAATGTCATGGAGGTCAGCATCCGATTACCAACAACAACTAAAATACTAAAAGCAACGGGTAGCGTTCAACAAGAGACGGTAACCGCACAAAATCAATATCGTAGACTTTATCTTATAAAGAACATCGTCACTCCCTCTAAAGTCAATCACTATGGCTTTAAACCATTAGAAGGTTATACACCTCCTATTCCCATTGTGAATAATTATATACCCGATGAAACTTTATTTATTACACTCCCTTGTAATAACCCGACATTCTTACCCTTTTTTGGCCTTTGTTATAATAAACAAACTAACAACTACCATGAAGTTAGAGGGATAGCAGAAAAAGGATTAAATCAACAAGGTGTAAAATTAAGTTCAAAATGGGTAACCGGAAATAATCAGCAACCCACTAAAATAGATATTGCCAGAATGAAAGTATTAGGAGCCGATGGCAAAGGTAAGCTTCGAGCGATTGGACAGGTACAGCAAGAGATTAGAACGCAGAATAACCGTATCAGAAAACTATACGTTATCAATGAAATCGAGGAAAAGAAAAAGGAAAAACGCAATGGTGTACTAAAAAGTCGATAATACTATTTTTTAAGTGTTCTTTCATTTTTGAGTTCCTCTTGCACCTCACGATTTGTCTGATGTTTTTTAGCAATAGGTTCATCATTTGAACGTTGATAGGCTGATGTTAACGCTGCTTTTCGTTTTCTGGTTGAGGAATCTTGCTCAAGCGTCGAATGAGAGGCTGAAGCTTCTTTACTCAAATTTGGCACAACTTGATTTTGCATGCACAGATAAAGTATTTGTTGATAATCATTAAATTCATTTTGCTTGTGTTGACTCAGTTGATTAATCATAGCTCTATTAAAGTTCACTGTCATCTGTTTTTGTTCAGTTGAAGCAGTCGTATAATCTGTAACCATGATACGTCGCTGGCAATTAGTTATTATCATTTCAATCTCTTTGATTTTTTTCTGCGACTTCATTAGGCGAATAAAATTAAGCTTTTCATTCTGCTGTTCTAGCAATTTGTCCTTTTGCAAATGATGCATCTGTAATTGTTTCGTTCTTTCACTTTCAGAAATATGCATCTGATTTATTGCGACAATTTGATTATCTATTTTTTTCATGCCACCCCTTATTTCTTTGATGTTCTTATAGCTTTCACTCATGGAGACATCAAGTACTTTTTGCTCTAACATTAATACTTGCTCAATTAAATATGTTAATCTAATTTCTTTTTCAACAGCTGAAAAAGAGGTGTTATTTAAATTCAACATAGCCATTCTAACTTTATCTAATTGCTGATTTATTTTTTGGATAGCAAAATTGTGTTCATTAATCCCACAATAGCGCAAAGAAATATAGACTGATTTTATTGAATCTTTAATAACATCTTCAACATTTGATTTCAAATAGCCCACAGCACCTTTGGCAACAAAACTGACTCCCAAACCAATCACAGCAGGTAATAATGAGGTACCTGTTGCAACAACAGCTGCGCTAGCGAATGTTAAAGCCGCATAATCAATAGCACTATTGCTAAGATGCGCTCCTGCAACAGAGGCAGTCTCAACCAACAATTTCTCGCTGATATCCATTGCTTCATAAATACCGTCTGCTTTGGCCTTAGCTCGACTATTGAGTGGATGATAGGTCTGACTGCTATCTAAGATTTTTTGTAATTTAATATCTCCTTCTTCACCAAATAACACAAACGACGAAGATCCTGCAACTGCTTTGCCAATGTCTTTAGCGAATTTTTTAGCATGTTTAGACACTTCAACATGTTTTTGCACATTTAAGCCATATTCTTTAATCATTTCATCTTTATAAAATGAAACGGCAAGATCAAATTTAGAGGCAGGTTCAGACTTAACTTCTTCTTCTAGTTTATCAGGTATTGCCTGTTCATCTTCATCTGCTAAAGCAGATGCCAACTTTAATACTCTAGAAAAATTATTTGAATAAGAATCCAACATTTCATTGAATAAGTTCTTTACTTCATCACTTGGCAGTGGCGACACAATGCTATCGATTGAACGCTGTATAATATCTAAAGCCCTCTCTAAATAAGATAAGTGCAATTTTTCAAAACCGAGATCTAATTTGAACTGCGTTTTAAGTGCTACGGCCTGTTTAAGATCATTGATCTGAGTTTCGATTTCAGCAGCAAGTGAATTTAGATTTAATACAGGATTTTCTTTGTTTGCAAATTGCTGCTGCAAAATATCTTTTATGACAACCAATTCTTTATGGATTGTTTTAAGCAGCTGCAATGACTCATGATTTCTAATAATATATAACGAATTAATCTCTGTGTTATCGCCTTGCGATGCTAATATTTCCTCGTTGAGTTCTTTGATTGCTTGAGCACATTGTTTTATGACTGAATCCAACTCACTAAATGCCAAGGGTAGATCCCTCATGTAGGTGGCAATTTTTTCATACATTGTATAGGTTGAACCTATTGCAGATACGATATCAGTTACAACTTGATGTGTTTTTGAAGCTACTTTCTCCACAATCGTTTCGCCCACTTTTTGTAACGTGCTTCTTTGCTTTAGTTTTTCAGCACTATTTCTCATTTCAATCAAGTGATTTAATTTTGCAGACAATGCTTCTTGCTTATCATGCCACTTCTGAAGAAGATGATAGTCACTTAAAGTAGTAGACGTACTTTTTGCTGTATCAATTTTTTGCTGCAGTGAATCGATATTATTGTTGATCTCGCTTATTTTTTGCTCAATTTTATCTAATGCAGCCGCATCAAGTTTGTCAGTAAAAAAATATTGAAAATTTTCAGAAAGCGAACTCATATAAGATGTTGGGTTTACACTACTTTTCAATCTTCCTTGAACAGTGAATTTTTCGTGCTTTCTTTGTAATTTACTTATTTTTCCATTCAATTTCTGTATTTTTTTCTCAAGCGTTTTAGCTAAAGATTCATCTATTCGCTCTTGCTGGCGCAATTTTAGCTGTGTAATTTTATTTTTGATATCTTTAATCTGCTGTGCTATTTGTTCACCCGCAGTAGGTTGTTCAATTGAAATATTCAAATATTTAGCAACATCTTGAACCTCTTTAAAAATATTTTTAAGCAATCCATAAGCCTCTCGCTCTAGTGCATCATATAATAAAACATCATAATGAGATTGATTGGATTTACCATATTGGATATTCTGCATTTTAGCGTTGTAATCCGCTAGCATGGCGGTTATTTTTGCAAGCAAGTCTTGATAAATTGCCTGCGAAGACATTTTATTAAGTTCTTCTATTGTTTTTTGAAGCATGGGCTCTAATTTTCTTTCAATGGCCCTACATTTTTCTTCTATTTTCGAAGGAATGTAATGATAATGTGATTGAGTAACAAATGAGTGTATCATCGACATCTCAACAATTAAGCATATTAATAGTATAGAGATGGCAACAATATAATTAGTTCAGATGATGAATGGAGACAATTAGTTGTATATGCCTAGGATAGGTATAGCACTAGGGACGCAGGTATTTTAAGCACCGCTGTTTACGATTAAAAAATTGTGCCTTATTAAATGTTTTCGGTAAAGATGATTGAATTAAAAGCAATGCGCGTGTTTGCTTCTCATCAAAATCGGGGTTTTTTGCTAAAAATATTCGAATGTAGCTCTGAAGAGTTACGATAGCACGCTCAATGTGACTTCCTCGCACCTCAAGATTACCTTGCTCAATCGGTGCCCGACATTTGACACTTATTATTATCAAGCAAACTAGATAACAACGTTATGTGTCGAACATATCAATGATATAAAGCCCAATCATTCCTAAAGGGGAGTTTTATTTTGCGTATTTCACAACGGTTCGAATAAACCCTTTTGTATTTATTATTCGCCAATGATTTTAATTAAAACGCGTTTTTTCCTTTTACCATCAAATTCACCATAGAAAATTTGCTCCCAAGGACCAAAATCAAGCTCCCCTTCGGTGATTGCAACCACAACTTCACGTCCCATGATTTGCCGCTTGATATGGGCATCCGCATTATCTTCACCGGTATCATTATGACGATATTGACTAATCGGTTCATGAGGCGCTAGCTTTTCCAACCAGACGCTATAATCATGCAACAATCCAGGTTCATCATCATTGATATAAACACTCGCACTAATGTGCATTGCATTGACTAAACAAAAACCATTGCGGATCCCACTTTTTTCTACAGCAGACTGAACTTTATCGGTGATGTTGATAAAAGCAACCCGCGTACTGGTATTAAAGGAGAGCTCTTCTCGATAATGTTTCATTTTTTACCTAATGATGTATTTTAATAAAGATGCTAAGCCTACCTCATCGTAAAAAACACTTCAATTTTAAACAGCAAAAATAAAGCATCGTCGTTATTATGATAAGGAACTAAACCAAGGTGCTATGTTAAGTAAATTGATAGCTGCGGGCTTATGGGTAACCTCATGCAAATGCAAACACCTGTTCTTATTGTCGGCGCAGGCCCTACGGGATTAACTGCTGCACTTAACTTGCGTCAACAAGGCATTGATTGCCTTATTATTGATAAAAAAAGTGAACCGACTAAAACATCGAATGCACTTGCTTTACAATCTCGAACGCTTGAAAATTTAGAAAAACTGGGGATTGTAGAAACCCTATTATCGCAAGGCCATCAAATTAATGGTTTAAAAATCCATAATGAAAACGCTCAAATCGGGCAAATTGAACTCAACAACCTGCCGACCAAATACCCTTTCATTATTGGACTTCCCCAATCTGATACTGAAAAAGTCTTGCTCGATAAATTAAACACACATCAAGTTCAAGTTTTAAGAGGGACAGAGTTAATTGACTTTAAACAAGTTGATGACAAAATTGAAATCACTTGCAAAAATACCGAACAACAAACCATACAAATAAGTGCCAAATGGCTATTAGGCTGTGATGGCTCACATAGTCGCATTAGAGAAAAATTACAGATCCCCTTTCTTGGGCAAGATTTATCCAAACATTTTATCATGGCGGATATCCCAAGAAATGATCATTATACATTGGCTTATGATTATGCAAATGGTTTCTTAAGCCCTCAAGGAACCATGGTTATCATACCACTTAAATCCTTTTATCGTATTATTATCGATGTATCGGAAATTCCTGATCTAAATAACGAAAAAAATCCTTCACTTGAAGTGTTTCAGCAGTTAAGTCAAAAAATATGTCCTTATCCATTGGGCCTTGACAATATGTTATGGGGTTCTGGCTTTTGGATCCATGAACATGTGGTGACAGCTTATCATCGAACCAATATCTTTTTACTGGGTGATGCTGCCCATGAACACTCTCCCATGGGTGGTCAAGGAATGAATACGGGGATCCAAGATGCAATTAATTTGACCTGGAAATTAGCCTTAGTTGAAAAAAATCTCTTAAAACGCGAAGTGTTACCCAGTTATCAAGAAGAAAGATTGCCAGTCGCAAAGAATGTGGTCAGTAAAACCACGATTGCAACCCACGTTATTACCTTAAAATCAAGGTGGTTAATCACTATTCGCAATCATATCATGAAATTTTTACTTCATAAGAAATCTATACTCAATAAAATCACCCAAACAGTTTCAGAATTAAAAATAAATTACATGGGCTCATCCTATGTTGGCGAATCAGACTCATGGTCTGCTGGAATCAAGCCCGGTGACAGGGTACCTAGCATTTTTCAAGCCTATTTAGATCCTAATCAGTTTACGCTCTTGGTTTTTGTGGATGTAACAGCCAAAGAAACAGCAGCGCAATTTATCAAGGAAATATCGAATAACCATCCAGATTTATTGAAAATAGTTGTGATCAGTAGTGAAAATCTGCAAGTTCAAGCAACAGAAGAAGCTCATGATCAAGGTGAACAATTAAAGACGTTAATGGGCATCAAGCAATCTGGGTTTTACCTGGCAAGACCTGATACTTACGTTGCTTATCGAAGTCAAACGCTTAATCACGATGCTTTTAAAGCTTGCTGTGAAAAAGTCGGCATTAAAACACCGTCTTAATAACATGCACTCAAAACGCTGACAGCATTTTCCCTTCATTTTAGAGAAACCATTCTTATTATTGGAACTTTTATTTGCTCTAAAACCAACGAAGTTCGAATAAAAAATAAATTCTTGTCGAAAAATCAATATCTCACCACCTCTCATTCATTTAAAATGACTGATTGTCAGTAAAGGCTTTATTAGAACTTTGGATTTATAGATGATTGCCAACTATATTATTTTTAATCATGGATATACCAATCATGTCACTTAGTTTTTCTACTGAAGATCTCGCTGAACTCGATAAATTACGTCAATTTGAAGATTACAAAGAAGGAGCCCATGTAACTGACGACAGCATTGCCTATCTTGGTTCAACGAGTAATAAGCGTAAAACCAAAACGCACTTAAGAGATGAGCAAGTGATTCAATACTATAGAGAACGTCCTGAATTTTATGGCAAAGTCTTAAATCCTGAAGGAAGAAATGACAATTGGACTTATGAAAAAAATCAAGCATTCATGCTAGGCGCGATTGAGGCTAAAAAAACGTTTATTCTTATTACACCCAGAAGTGAATACGATCACTCATATGTCACCACAACCATTGATGAATTACTCTGGTTAAAAGACAATGGCTACACCTTCAGCAAAGGTAAAGAAGATACTTTGATATGCACACCGTCGAGCGCTGAAGCAACTAATCCTATTATCAGAAATTATTATAATGGTACGAGCAAGTATTCTAAAGAACAAATGAACAATGATAGAAATGAAGTTTTTGGCTTCAAATCTAAAACATATACGCCGTCCTTTTCCTCTTCGGGTAGTAAACAATATAGTAATCCCAAGAAATACAGCACAAACAATGATGGTTGGACACAAGTTGGAAATAAACAAAAATCATCTAGTTTTACCGTGAAATAATCTATTTAATAGAGGTGTTGCTATGCTTAATCAATGGACAGCGTCTAGAGCTAAAGGAAACAATTGCTTTCTTGCAGAGCATTGCAACACCTCTCAAGAACTTCAACAGCAAGTCACTAAAAATGAATATCGCTGCATTGTGCTTAATAGTAATTCATTAAGTGATATGGATTTACAATACCTATGTTATCTAAACTATCTTGAGAATTTATCTATTGCCGATGTCGAAATCAAGGGTTCATGTTTAGCAGTATTACTCAATATTCCAGGTCTAAAATCACTTGATATTTCGCATAATTCTTCTCTTGAACACCATTTAATGTTACAAAATTTAATCGAACATATGCCAAGAAATTCTTTAGAGCGATTAGATGCCAGTGACAACTTCTTTGATTACCTTACACTACACCAATTAATTATTTTGGCATTTTATTGTGCTAAAAATGGATTTAAACAATTAACACTCGGCAAGCTCGATTATCTTTCAAAAGAAGAAATCCGTTTATTATCAGTCCTGATAAATAAATTAAGCGTTAACAGTCCAGACATTAAAATTGAATCCACTACTTTAAATGAGCATCAAATTGGTAAAAGACTTGCTTCAAGCTGTAGCATGGAAGCAATGAAGGGATATTCTTATTAAGAAATTCCCAGATTTGTATGGAAATCTGGGATCTAATGCTTAAATAAAACTCATTGTCCAAATCGTTTTTTCGCGTCTTGAAATTCCGCGGTGAGTGCTTCTTTACCTTCTACTAATCGTTGATTCCTTTCCTGAAGAGATTGGTTTTCCAATTTTAGTGCATAATTGCTTTCACGTGCTTCCTGAAGATTGGCTCTTAATAAGGTAGTGCCTTGTTTAAGGGAGCTGTTTTCATGTTGCAGAGCTTTATTTTTACGTTCTAAATTGTCTATCATCTGAAGCAACTCAGCTTGGCTAACTTCACTATCAAAGAGTTTTTTAGCCTGTTCTATCCCGAATGGTTTCGGCTTTTCTTTTACATTTGTTTGTTTTAGTTCTAAATCTGAATCTGAATCAGATTCCAAATCGGAGTCAGATTCTAAATCGGAATCAGAATCTGAACCCAAATCTAATTTCTTCTTTTTAGCCTCTTCGTCTTCACTATTACCGATTGTTAAGTTTTGTAACGTTGTTAATAAACTATTTAGCATTTTTATTCCCCTGTGAGTTAGAAAGGGGGATATCATAGCAAATCATTTCGAAATTCCATCACACTACTATCACGTAAAGTATACCGTTTATCGGGTAAATAACTTAAACCATCAATTACTAATTAGTAAATGTCTTTTTAATCTTTGGCTGTCCTTTATCTTTGTTAGGTTCTTTAGGCTTCTTTGGGCTTCTGATCATTTATATAGGGTTAAAAATTATAATTTGACAAATTTTACAAATAATGTAAATTTGTAAATATAAGATTTGTGAATGTGCTGTATCACAAGGACAACCTGGCAAATAACCCTAAGGATACATTTTATGAAAAGCGGCACCCAATCTTTACTAAGCCAATCAACTCTTGATAACTTGCTACAAAAAATTGAATCATGGAAATTAGTGGATACCCCTCCCCATGAAATTGCGAAACATTACCAAAATGCAATTAACCCAACCGTGCCCAATGTTGATGAAGCTGTCCGTCTTATTGAATTAATACGAGAACATCATTCCACCATAAACATACCCAAACCTCCCATAAAATATCCCGTATTCCAAGGTGGTGGTGCTAAAGGAGGTGTTTACATTGGCGCTTATGAAGTATTAGATAAAAATGGTTATTTAGATGAAATTGTTTGTCCTGCAGGTACCTCTGCAGGTGGGATCCCCGCCTTTTTCATGGGCTTAGGATTTGATAGTGAACAATTCAAATATTTATCTGAACATATGAACTTTACCGATTTTCTCGATGTTAAAAAGAATGGTTGGGGTGAATTCTTTAGTGGCGCCAAAATTGGTACCGCGCTCGATGTGTTGCGTTATGGTGCAGCCTCCCCTGGTAAATCTTTCCATCAGTGGGCAAGCTTTTTCGTTGAACAAGTATTAGGAGATAAAGATGCAACCTTTCGCGATTTACATGAAAAAATGGCAAGCGACCCTACATTAAAAGAAATGTTATTTATCTCAACTCACTATGGAACCCCACATAGTCTACAAGCACAACAAGTCTTCTCTTTTGAAAACACACCCGATGTTGTGATTGCTGATGCATTTCGCGCCACAATTAGCTTTCCAGGTGCTTTTGAACCTTGGCAAGTAAGACAAAAAGAATTTATTTATGAAACGGGAGCTGATGGTAAGCAAATTCAATCTCTAGACATCCATGGTAACCCACAGTTCGTATTTAAATCATTGGGATACTTTGCGGATGGTGGCATTTTAAATAATTTCCCTGTCAATGCCTTTAATTCCCAGTATTATAGTGATTCACACTATCAGATGCTTGAACGTAAAGATGAACATCATTTGCCCGTTCAAGTAAACCCTTGTGTTGTTGGATTCAGCATCACTCCGATAGAAGAATTAAACGAGGCAATCAC
Source organism: Candidatus Berkiella aquae (assembly GCF_001431295.2). Lineage (NCBI taxonomy): Bacteria > Pseudomonadati > Pseudomonadota > Gammaproteobacteria > Candidatus Berkiellales > Candidatus Berkiellaceae > Candidatus Berkiella > Candidatus Berkiella aquae. Next base: position 1,977,020 of record NZ_LKAJ02000001.1, read on the forward strand.
CCCTTTGCCTTCGCGTATTAAAGCAATATTACCAACCACGACAGGATTGTCAGCCTCCTCTTCTACTGTCGATTCACATTGGCATTTTAGAGATCTTGCTAAGGCTGTCTTTTGGAATACTATTGGTAAACCCGAAGTTGAAGATGTCGCACAAAAACAATCCTTGTATTTTGACCAAACGGTGCAAATCTGGCCTGACGCTGTCACTACCTTGGAATTTGATATCTCTGCGGAAAAACTAGGTCGTCTTATTCAAAATGGTAATGATGCCACAAAACTTTGGTTACATAAATTTAAAGATGCCAGAGATCATTATCCTCATACCTATGATGACAGATTGACCCAAAAAGAAGAAAGGTTAAAAAGAACCAATCCGCAAAGCTTTTATTTTTGCAAACTTCAAGACCTTTTTTGGGCTTTCAGCAAAGAATTAAAGAAACAACAATCACAACAGAATACGTCAGATGAAGCAATATTAGGTAATACTCACTTAGGCTATTTATCGAATCAAATTTTAGAATGTATTGCTGCTGCCAACGATGATGGTATTGATGTTACTCATAGTGCTTTTGTCAATGCTTGTGAAGCGCATCAGCAGCATATCGATATTGTTGAAAATAATCGCGCAAAACGCTGGAATATGATATTGCCTGATACATTAATTGATAATATTTGCGACAAGTTAAACAAAGAACCTTTGATTGCATTAAAAATGCTAAAAAGTCAATTAAGCAATCTTATTTGGTTATCATCACAAAATAATGGTCAATTGTTGCATGCCATTATTAACACCAATGATGCTCGTTTTGTTGATAAAGCACTTCGTATGATCACTAAAACAATTAACCAAGCCTATTACCATGGTAAAGTGACCGATGTTCAACAAAAATTAAAGGAAATTTTAAGTCAAACAGCACCAAGCCTTTATAGAAACGCCCTGTTGAATCATAATCATGATATTATTCAAATTTTATTGAAGCATGGTGTACCTATTGCTTTAGATGAAGCAATTGCAATAGGTGATTATGATGCCTTTAAATTAATGCTCACAGCGGTCGTTAATAATGATGTTTCACTTTCATCACTGGTTATCAATAAAATTGATTTATGGCAAACTATTTTTAAAAATGCACCTAATGAATTCGTTCATTCATTCTGTGATGACCGTGAATTATTACTAGAAATAATTAATACTAAAAATGATTCATCAGGAAAAAATGTTCTCCATTATCTAGCACAACGAGGCAATGCCACGGGCTTTTGTGCCGTTGCTTATGAAATATTAACTTCACCTGAATTACCTAAAGGCCTACTAACAGCACTCGATGTCAGAGGCAATTCACCGTTGAGCTATATTATTAAGCACAATCGCGGCGATATTTTGCATGCACTGATTAACCAAGGTAAAGGAAAAAAACGTGGCATCTTTAAAAACGGTGATTACTCTTTTGATCAAATCTTTGATTGGAAGGACCCTACCATGGCTAATAATGCAGATTATCGAGATTTAATCCAAGCTTTTAGCAAAACCCCTAAACTCTATCGATATATCATGGATCATTTCAGTAATAAAGACAAAGCACTGGCTATTAACAATCGTGTTGTCAGGGAAAATAAATTTGCTGCATCTTCTTTAACTGACGTGCTTGATTTCACTGTGATTAAACAGGAGCCCATTATCTTTAGAAAGTATAATAAAAACCCCCATCATTCTAAAAGACTAGATATTGACTCAACGCCAAATAATACGGTACTTACCAAACGAGCAGCTTAGGGTTACATTCCTTTCTTCCATCATTATCTTAAAATGGTGGAAGAAAGGATTTTACTGTTTGCGCGAATGAAGACACATCAATCGGCTTGGTAATCACACCTATACACCCACAACCTAATGCATTCTTCCTATCATCATCCATAGCAAATGCGGTAAATGCCACAATAGGTATCGTTCTGGTATCTTGATTCTCTTTTAGTATTTTGGTTACTGCAAATCCATCTATTTCTGGCATTTGCATATCCATTAACACTAAATGCGGTTTTTTCTTTTGTACCAGCTCAATCGCCATACCACCATTAACGGCTTTTAAAATGCAATAACCTTCCCTTTCTAATAATCGTGAAGCGATATCCATATTCATCTCATTGTCTTCAACAATCAGTATTGTTGCCTTGCTCATCATTTTCTCCCCTATGACTGGCTGCATTTTTACACAGCCTATCTTTCTAGCAATTCCCTATCGGTTGAATCAAAACCTCAAATAGTGTATATACACAAATTCAATCACGTGTTACGAGATAGGTCAAACAAGGATTAGATAAAGGGAGTAACTATATTGGGGTTGTGGTTATGGGTGACAAACACAATCAATTAAAATATGAATACGTTTGCGGAGGGTGGTGGTCGTTGGATTATCTGTCGTTAAGCCGCTAAGCGCGAGCCTAAAAACTTCTGCAAGTTCTTGGTTCTGCAATACCGCGCTGGCCATCTGAATGAATTTTTTTCGATATTTTTCTTCAAGCTTAGGCAATGTACTGAATAATTCGCTAAAGAATTCTGGCCCACTAAAAGAATTGGAAATAAGCTGCCAATCTTTTAAGACGATAATCTCAACCATATTAAGGAGTTTATCTTTTTTTGGAAGATCCGATAAAAGCCCCTGCTCTGCAAGGTTATATCGCTCGCTAAACCTATCTTCCATCATACAAGAAAAAAGATCTTCTTTATCTTTGAAGTGTTGATAAATCAATGGTCTGGAGATACCGGTTCTTTGTGCGATGAGATCTAAGCTTGTTTTTGAGTAACCAAACTGAGCAAAACATTCAAATGCTGCTTGGAGAATATCTTGCTTACGGGTTTCCAGTTTTTTAATACGTGGCATGTTACTTCAACCAAGATTTGGATGCTCAATTCTGGCAAAACAAACAGAACATGTCAATTGGACATTTCGCTAACATTCTATCAAGTTAAGGAAAGACTATGCCTCTAGTACTCATTGTTGATGATAGAGCAATCAATCGAGAATACGTGCAGTCAATATTGCAATATTTAAGCTACACAACCTTAGAAGCAAAAAATGGAATAGAAGCGTTCGCTATTGTTAAGAAAGAACGTCCTCATTTAATTATTTCAGATATTTTAATGCCCGAAATGGATGGTTATGAATTTGTCCGTGAACTTAAAAAAATAGAGTCGCTACAAAATATTCCTGTTATTTTTTATACCGCAACCTATCGTAAAGAAGAAGCAAGTCTCTTAGCCAAGGATTTAGGTGTAGAATTTATACTCTCTAAACCGTCTGATCCCCAAGTCATGATAGATACCATACAACAAGCATTAGGCGTAAAAAAAGAAACCAAATTTATCGCATCGCCCTTAATTGAAACGCAAAGTGACTTAAGAACCAATCTTTATCATGCGCCACAAAAGCTAATAGAAATTAGTACCCAAATCCATCACTCCTTAAATCAAATAAATCAATTGAAAAAAATGTTCGAACAAACGGCATTCAGCGCACAAGAAAAGAATGCTTTACTTGCTTTAACCCATGATTTAGCAAATGACATGAATACCTATCGCACCCTCCATAGGGATTTATTTTCATTAATAGAACTGACAATAGAAATGATTTCACAAAAGGATGCACTAAAATTATTACAATTATTCTGTCATGGAACACGAAAATCGGTTGATGCAACATTTGGGATTGCTTGCATTATCGATGATAAAAACCATCTCCAATATATTGCCACTTCTGGAAATGATGATTTAGGATTTAATAAAAATCTGCTTGTATTGGACAACCCGTTTATTAAAGATATCTTACAGGCCCGCTCAGCATTCACTAAAGAAAATATCCAACAACATACGATATCATGGCACAATGCCAACCTTATAAATGCACTTTGCTCACCGATTATGACGAGCAACCAAGTCTACGGTTTTGCTTATTTTATCAATAAAAAACACCATCGCTATTTTGGTGAAGAAGAATTTAGAATGTTAGACACTCTTGTGAGCGAATTAGCTATCTTATACGAAAACATAGCCCTTTATGAAACCATTCAACAACAAACCGTTAAATTAAAAATTGAAGGTTCCAAATTAAAAGCAGTGAAAGATGAATTACAAGAGAGTGAAATCATGTTTCGGCAGTTTGCCGAAAATACTAATGAAGTGTTTTGGCGCACCACTGCCTCTTTAGATAAGCTCATTTACATCAGCCCAGGCTATGAAACTATTTGGGGTAAATCGACTGATTCGATTTATCACAATCCTGCTTCATGGCAAGAGACGGTTATTGAAGAAGACAAAACCAAAGTAGTTACCCATATAAAAGAGCTTATAAGCACCAAAGAAAATGCTTCTTTAGAATATCGCATTAATCATCCCACAGGCTCCATTCGCTCTATATTGAATAAAACTATTTTCATCAAAGACAACTCAGGTGAATTACTTCATATCATCGGTATTGCATCAGATATTACCGAATATTTACAAAACCAAAAAGAAAATATTCTTGAAAATGAACTGGTTGAATTGTTAGAAAAAAACGACTCTCTAACACAAATTATTCCACGGATATTGCAAACCATTTGCAAAATTTTCGAATGGAAAATCGGTGAACTATGGTTAATAGATGAACAAAACAAGGTGTTACAAAATATTGGAATATGGCATAAAAAGAAAAAAGCCTATGCATTCTTTGATGCAGCCACAGTAGGTACTACTCTCACAATGGAGGAAGATTTCCCAGGTCTTATTTGGCAGCATCGCCAAGCCATGCGATTTGGCCAGTATTCAAGTCACCCCTTGTTTAAACGGGCTAACATCATGCATAAACTGCAACTTCATGATGCACTTGGCGTCCCACTGTTATATCAAGATAAAGTGTTAGGCATCATGCACTTTTTTTCACAGCAAATTGCCCCTATCGACGATAACTTCCATCGCATCCTATCGATGCTGGGGACTCGCATTAGTGAATTTATTCATCAGAAAACAACTCATGAGCAATTATTACAGCTTGTCAAACGAGGTTCTTACCGGATTATATTTTAAAACAGAGTTCGAATGCTTGAATGTCTATTCATCGTCTACAAAACCATTCAGTTAGAACAATATTTTTTAATTTTATTCATTATTTTTATTGCCATTTTTAAATCAATGCGATGAAAAATACATGCTCAGACTGTTAACATGACCATTCATCTAGTATTACTTTATCAAAAAAAAAAATTGATTATTAATGTAACCCTAAGAAAAAATATTATTTAGGGGATTACAAAATGTTATATACACCACCATCACTTCGAGTAACAAATGAATCTTTTGCAAATTTATCAAGTTTGCGTGAAAATCAGCAGACGGATTACCAAGAAGGTTTAATGAAAACCGATGATTCCATAGCTTATATTGGTTCACTAGGAAGCGATATATTAAAACCTGAACAAACTGTCGAACCTTATCGCGCAGCTAACGCTAGAGCCAATAATATCGGCAAAGTACTAAATCCTGAAGCAAGATATGATAGTAGCACTGGAAAAAATGAAATATGGACATATCAAAAAAATCAAGCATTTATGCTAGGAGCCATTGAAGCGAGAAAAACCTTTATTCTTGTTACGCCTAAAAATCACTATAAAAATAATCCAGGAGTTACAGGTACTATCGATGAATTGCTTTGGTTGAAGGATAACGGTTATACGTTTACAGAGCAGGATGATGGCACAACACGCTGTGTTCCACCTACTTCACCCAGAAGTGAATTTTCCATTCGCAATTACAACAATGGAAAGGGTGTCTATAAGAAACCATTACTTCACAAAATGCGTGATGAAATTCTAGGATTCGAACCAGAACCTGTCTACACACCTTATCGAAATACATCATATCGCACAGGGCAACAATCTTCGAGTAATTATTCCCAGAATCCACGATACTCAACGACAACATCCGCCGATGATAATGGCAGCTGGAGAAGAAGAACAGCCCTGGCAGTGGGTAACTAAGATCTCATGGATCTACTTCCTGCGGCTCGTCCGCAGGAAAATCACTGATATGTAAAGCTTAACCAAAGAGTTCGAAGGGATTTTTAATCTAGGTTATCACAAATAACTTAAACATTTTTTCCTGACAATACAAAGATAGACTTTGTCTCATAAATTAACTACCATGCCAGTCAGTTTCAGTAATACAAAGGCTAGCATTTATGTTGACATTCACAGATGAGTCGAAAAAATCAACCATACAAAATTTTTGCCTATTAAGTGAACGATGCAATAGCGCTAGAGAACTTAAAGAAAACCTCATCTATAGTGAATATCGTGGTATCAATCTTAATTCCAATACATTAAACGATAATGATTTAATGCAGCTTCAACGATTAACCTATGTTGAAGATTTAAGCATTGCAAATACTAAAATAACAGGGGAATGCCTTCGAACGTTACTTTTTATTCCGGGGCTGAAAGTGCTAGATATTTCTCATAATCGTACACTTGAGCCCTATTTAACGGCTAATATTCTTTGTGAATTTTTACAAAAAACACAATTAGAAGAACTTGATCTTTCAGGCAATCAATTTGGCTGCTTAGAATTATTGGCATTGATAGCTGCTGCTTATACCAGTGCGACCCAAGGCAACTTTAAAACCCTAATACTGGGAAAACTCGAGCATCTCGAAAATCATCATGATGATCAAATTGATTTATTGTATAGAGGTATGCAGACATTGGCGCAAATCAATCCTGCTGTTACGATTGAATGCTCAACTTTTGCTGGCTATGAAATGTATTTAAATAATAATAAGTTAAAGCTCTATTAACATTATTGTATAAAATCTCTCAAGATTATTTATGTTCCACTATCATGTATGTTAGTTTTTCAACACATAAATACAAAACAACATCATCATAATGTGTTATTTGAGCAACTCTTAATATGAGTCATGCGCTATATTCTCTTAAAATCAGTCTGCTTTTATTAAATACCATATCAATTTCATTCGCATTGTTAAATCAAAAATGAAATTCGTTGTTCAATGACTTATTCATACCGTCAAAGCAACCATTCATCCGGTATTCCTTTACCCAGATATCAACTTGTTTAACTATCGTTACATAAAAATTATTACACAAAAATTTATTATTAATTAACGAGGGGATTAAACACCATGTTGTATTCAGGTGCATCAAGATTAAGAGAAGATTTAACTGATTTATCTGTTTTGAGAAGAACAGAAAGCGCAGATTATCAAGAAGGTTTAATGAAAACCGAGGATATGACTGCTTATATCGGTACCCTCAAGAAAAATGCAGGCAGCAAAAAACATTTAACAGAAGAGCAAACAATCGCTTTTTATGTACGAAAACCCGCTAGTGTCGGAAGAGTATTAGATCCAGAAAGAAGAGGTGATACTTGGTCCTATGAAAAAAACAAAGCTTTCATGTTGGGCGCCATTGAAGCTGGTAAAACCTTTATTCTCGTTACACCTAAAGGCATTTATGATAAATCGTACATTACACAAACTGTCGATGAATTACTCTGGTTAAAAGATAATGGCTATACTTTTACTGAGCGAGATGATGGTAGCATGATCTGCAAGCCACCAGCACAAACTCAAGATCCAATAATGCGAAACTATTTAAATGGGAAAGGAATATATAGCGAACTTTCGATGAATGATAAGAAAGATGCAATTCTAGGGTTTAAACCTCAAGTGTATACCCCAAGATTTTCATCAACGCCTACTCAGAGAACTTCTATTGCTGATAGCAGCAATAACTGGCGCTCAACATCGGCAGCCGACACTTCGGTGAACTGGCGGTCGCAGCCTAGCAAAACAGATACGGTTGCTAGCAATAATTGCGGACAACAAGCAATGGACGTTGAAGATGGTTGGAAAGTGGTACCAAAAAGAGGCAGCAAAAAACCAACACAGACCTTTTAATCGTCGAGTGTTGTATATCACTTGGTCGCATGGATAACTTTTACAAGTTATCCTGCAACTGCTTGAAACAAACATGCTATTCTAAAGATGGACTTTACTTAATAAATTAACTACTATGCCAGTCTTCTCAGGTTTTTTCATAAAGGGCTGTTTTAGTTATGTTAACTTTTACTAACTCTCTTAAGATTTGTCTTTTGTCCGAAAGATGCAATAGCCTTGAAGAACTGAAAAAAAGAATTACCGACAAAAATTATAAAGCCATTACTCTCAATGACAATACCTTAAATGATAAAGATTTATTGTACTTACAATCTTTAATGTATCTTGAAGATTTAAGCATTGCAGCAACCGATATTACAGGGAGTTGTCTTAAGGATTTGCTTCACATTCCCGGCCTTAGAAAACTTGATATTTCCTGCAATGAGTCACTTAATCTTCAAGTAACTTTGGAAGTACTCACTGAACATCTCCCTCAAACTCATCTCGCAGAACTTGATTTATCTGGCAATCCATTTGATTGTATTTCTTTAGTCTTGCTGATTTCAACCGCATTTTCCTGCGCGCACAAAGGTTTTAAAAGATTAGCGCTAGGTAATCTAGAACATCTTGAACATACGCAAATAGATTTATTACATCAAGCTATTCAAAGCCAAACAGCATCAAATCCAGTCATTATTGATTCCCCTACTTTAAGAGCATACGAAGAATATTTATTTAATCCTCAAAATATGAAGCAGTTAAAAAACCCGCAAAAACCCTCATGACTATTTCGTGAAGCTACTTCTATTGAATTGCAGTCTGCCTTAAGATTCACTATGATATACAATTAGTAATCTTAAGTTTTTGCGACATGAAACCAAGTAATGATCATTTTGATGGAAAACACTTTTATAATTTTTGGCAAAACAAAATTACCAGCAAAGGTTGGTTAGATTTTTGGAAATGGAAGTTTTTTCAACAACAATCAAAATGGCCTACACAGGTTGAAAACACTGAAACACCAGCCTTGCCCCTATCCATTTTACCCGATGAGTTTTATATCACTTTTATCAATCATTCTACTGAACTCATCCAAACATACGGTTTAAACATCTTAACTGATCCGCTCTTTTCTTTGCGAACGAGCCCCGTTTCGTGGTTAGGTCCCAAAAGAGTCAGAGCACCTGGTTTGGCTTTAAAAGATCTACCTAAAATTGATATCGTTATTATCAGCCATAACCATTATGATCATATGGATTTAGTCTCCTTAAAAGCACTTACGGAGAAAGATAATCCCCTTTTTATTGTCCCTTTACAAAATGCTTACATCTTAAATAAAAAAGGAATAACGAATATCATTGAACTTGATTGGTGGCAAACGCATTACATCAACGAAAACCGCTCGATTACAGCAGTTCCGGCGCAACATTGGTCAAAAAGAACCTTATTCGATACCAATAAATCATTATGGTGTAGCTTTATTATTAATATAGATGAAACCCAAATCTTTTTTGCAGGTGATACGGGTTTTAGCGAACATTTTAAACTGATTAAACAGCGTATGGGAAAGATGGATATTTGCTTACTTCCCATCGGTTCGTATGAGCCTCGCTGGTTTATGAAAGCCAATCATCTTAACCCAGAAGAAGCAGTTAAAGCGCATATTGATTTAGGCAGCACCTTAAGCATAGGCATGCATTATGGTACTTTTCAATTATCTGACGAGTCATATGATGACCCGATTAATCATTTACAACTCGCTTTACAGCAACTTCAAATAAACAAAAATCACTTTCTCACGCCAACGAATGGCAAGACTATCTACTTCAATAAAAATCCAAAATCTACCTAGAAGGCGAAGTATTAACCTAATAGCGTTCGAAGAAGATTTTCAATCTGGGTTGCACGGATAACTTTAGCACGTTATCCCGTTACAACAAAGAGAGTAGTACATCTCTTTTACAACATCCTAAAGATAGACTTTGCCTAATAAATTAACTACTATGCCAGTGATTCAACCGTAATCTAAAGGCTATCAAATGTTAACGTTTACACCTGAGTCTAAAAAATCAACCGTAAAACGTTTTTGCTTACTAAGCGAACGATGCAACAGTCTTGCAGAACTTAAAGAAAATCTCATCTATTCAGAATATTGTGGTATAAATCTTAATGCCAATACATTAAGAGATAATGATTTAATGTACCTACAACAATTAACCTACCTTGAAAATTTAAGTATTGCAGATACTGAAATAACGGGTGAGTGTCTTCGAACGTTACTTCTTATCCCAGGACTAAAAGTGTTCGATATTTCTTATAACTCTGCGCTTAATTCTGATTTAACCGCTGCTATCATAAGTGAGATTTTACCCAAAACACAATTAGAAGAACTTGATCTTTCCGGTAATGAATTTTCCTGTTTAGAGTTATTAACTATAATAGCTACTGCTTTCACTTGTGCAAAACAAGGTCACTTTAAAACCTTAACACTAGGTCGATTAAAACATCTTGAAAATAAGCATGATGATCAAATTGAATTTTTATACCAATCTATTCAAGCACTGGCGCAAATCAATCACACCCCCGTTACGATTAATAGCTCAACGTTAAGAGGATATGAAGAATATTCGAATAGTTTAAGACATCGTTAACGCTACTATATAAGCCTCCAAGATTACTTATGAGACACATCCTTTTATAGGTAAACTTGAATTCATTGAATCTTTATAACTCTAGCCATTATCATTTTCTATCGATCAACATTCAAACTATTACTTTACATGCAATTTCATACTGCTTAAAAAACCATTCATCTAGTATTCATTTCTCTAATAAATGATATGTCTTAATATTTCCATATAAAAATATCAATTATTATGGGGAATTAGAACATCATGTTATCATTTAAATCAGACACAACTACAGAAGATCTCGCTGATGATCTAGGTGGTTTATTTCTTGGCCCACAATATTTGCGGAAAGATTTTGCGCCAAAAGAAAATACCGCTACGTCATATTCAAGTCCGCAATATGCACAAGAAGATTTCTCTCGGAAAAAGAGCATTACTTCACGGGAAGATCTGGTAGACTTATCACGCTTACGTGAAGAAGAAAAAACAGATTATCAAGAAGGGTTAATGGAAACGGATGATATGACCGCATACATCGGTTCCCTCAAGGTTAAAGGAGACTTAAAATATGATCAAACAGTCGCACCTTACCGGGCTGATAGAAAGAGTAATATAGGGAAAGTATTAAATCCAGAAGGAAGAGGAGAGAAATGGTCATACAAAAAAAATCAGGCTTTTATGCTAGGGGCAATTGAAGCGGGGAAAACATTTATCCTTGTCACACCTAAAAGTCATTATGATAGTTCCTTCATTACAGGCACTATCGATGAATTGCTCTGGTTAAAAGATAATGGTTATACATTTTATGTACGTAATGATGACACAGTCGCTTGTCATCCCCCTATTAAACGGAGTAGCCCTATCATTCGTAATTATCACAACGGCAACGGGATTTATAATCAAAGTTCTATGAATGATATGCGTGAGGAAATTCTGGGATTTACATCACCAACTTATACACCTTATCGTTCAAAAACTTTGGAAACAGGATCGAGACCTCAATACTTGAGTACACCTAACACGGATAATGGTATCTCGAGAAATAAACCTGGTATTACTGTAGGTAGCTAATCAGAAAAGCCTGAATAATGTTATGAAACATTATTCAGGCTTTTCTGATAGAAACAAAACTGTAAACTAGCAACGAACCATCACAGGCACCCGCAAGTTAGCAGAATCGGCATAACTAAAGGATTTTTGTTGCTGTTTAGCACAACTTTGCACTTGCTGATTAAATATATTGGTCAGCGCTTGCTTTAATTGCTGTTCAGAAATAATCTCTTTAGGTGCTGCTTTTTCAACATTCAGCATTTTTTTCAGCTTGCTTAATTCAACAGATGGCTTAACCTCTTGTTTAGGGGAGTTCATTTCTACCCATTTTCTTGCCCATGGATGCTGCGCTTCAAATGTTGCATCGGCATCAAGTCGATGTTTCATCACATTCACCAGTAAATTACGATTGTCATTCAATGCACGATATTTCACAACCATCGCTGGGCTATCTAAGAATTTAAAGAACTCTTCTTTAGTCAGCGGCGTTCCGTGCTTTGCTAATAAGTTCATATGATACCAAAGGGTATGAATACCACCTCTATCAATCGCATCTTTGCATGACATATTGTAAGCACGTGGATTTAAAACCTCTAATATATAATTAGATAAATTCCACTTTACAAACTGAAACAATACCGCATTTCTCTTTTCAGGTGTTAAATTGATATCGCTTAAGTCTTTACCTTTAACATCAGGAATGACTTCATTAATAGCCGACTTGAGTAACGTTTCAATAAGACGTTCATTAAATGGTTCACCAAAGAGCGCTTTCTTAACATCTTTCGACATGGAAAAATCATTGCGATCCAGTTTGATGCTTTCAATCAGTTGGTTTGCAAGATCTTTCATATTGATTTTATGATTACTGATAGCAGCTCCCTTTTTCATACTAAATCCATCTAGAAAAAAACCACCATCGGCAGGTAAGGTAATCACGGCTGCGCGATAATCTTTAGCTAAATTAATGCACTCTAGTGCTGCAGCCCGTGTTCCTTCTGAATTTCTCACAAATTGATCTAGCTTCTTTGCTATGCCTTCTTTTTTAACATCTTGTCGACTTTCTTCAGTTTTCATTAAACTGATATAAACATAGTCATATTGACCCTGTGGATTTTGGGGAGCTACGTCCACTCGATTACGTGCATTAGCTAATAAATATCGCTGAAAGGTACTATTGACATACCCACTGTCTCGAGTTTGTGCGCCAATTCGTAAACAGGTGCGATGGGTTGGTAAACGATTTTCAGAAAATGGTAAATAAGGAACATTATTTCGTTTTAATGGATTGTAACCAAACCCGCCTAACATGCTAGCAAAGAATGCATTTAAAGGATTATCTGGGTGCCTAATATCTTTTTTACTTAAACCATCAGTTTTTTTAATGAGGTTTTTTTGCAAATTATTTTTGCTTTCAATTTCACCTTCATTGATAACATTATCAAAGAGAAAATCATGTATTTTATTTTGATTTTCAAAGGTTCTTATAAATAAACCATCTAAATAGGTTGCAGTTTTTCTCTCACGAGAATTGAGTTCTAAATCAGCTACTTTTTCGATAGCATTATGATATTTAAAATAAAGATCGGCGTAATTAAACTCTTTATTAAAGTCAGATGAAATTTTTGATACTTTATTGAGGATCTTCGCTAATTGCTTATATTCTTTTTTATTGGGAAATTGCTTAATATCAATATTTTGTAAGCAATAACGTTTAATTTCCTGCAAGTAATGAAAAGTGGCTTGCTGGTGTATATTCATTTTTTCGGGCTTCATATCACATCTCAGGTCAGGAATAACTATTGGCAAAGTAACACAACTTACTATATTGTGAAGTCAAAGAAGGATAGGCTGTCATTGTTCGAAGATGAATGGTTTGGGGATAGCTTCTGTTACGATTTGACGAATTCTAAGATAGCATTAATGACTGATTTTTCGTATAACACTTTGCGATGGCCTAATTCCTTAGTACCATAAAAAGAGCCATGTTGAAGGATATTCGCAATATCTTTACCGTCTTGATAAGGAACCACATCATCTTGCTCATCATGCACAATGAGTACGGGTTGCGTTATTCTAGCACCGTTCTTAATAAGCGAAAATTGCTCTACCACATCATCACCAAAGTTCTTTTTCAGCGTTTTGATAATGTAAGCTTTGACAGAATCTGAAAGCTGTAAGGTCTCTGAGAATTGATTAAATGCAGTATTGAGGGTAGATGGCGGGCAAATCATCACAATCTTTTTCAATGCAACGTTATCGTTGTAATAGTGCGCAAATATCATCCCTCCAAAGGAATGAGTGATGACTGCATGTAAATGATCAATTTGTTTAATGACTTCATCCACAGCATATCCCATTTCAATTGCATTGGTTCGTTTGCCATCAGATTGACCGTGCGCAGGCATATCAAGGCTGACGACTTGAAAGCCTGCTTGATTAAGCTCATCAATGAACCCACAAGCTTGCGTTCCGCGACCACCCCACCCATGGGCAAATAGTATGGTTGGCCCTTCTCCCCAGGCCCAAGTTCTGATTTTTAAGTCGTTTACCAAAACAAACCCCGCTTTAGCGCGTTGAAGGAAAACTTGTTCACGTTCAGGGGGGGTAAAACGAGGGGGGGTAATCCAAAGTTTATAAGCTAAACGATTCATCAATCCAGGGAAAACGGGCGTTAATACTTTAAACACCAGTCGCGTAAGAACCAATGCAGCTGGATCATTATTTGCCTTTTTTTCTGCCATGATGCCGCTCATCAAATAAGGATTGTTTAAGTATAACTAAATCGCTTAGATTGTGCTATCCAGGTGTTTTTTTGCATTGAGGCGTACCGGCAGCAGTCGCTGTATTCAACGTACTACAACCCAGATTCATGTTATTGGCACTATCCAATCTTTGGAATTTAATTGCAAACGGTGATGCGTTCTTTGATGATTCACCCACTCTATTAAAAGCGGGTACCAAAGCTTTACGTTTGGTAGGCACTTCACCAAAATGTAAAATTGCTGATGCATCATCCGACAAATTATCAAGAGAACAACTTTTCACATCACCGTTTTCAAAGAATGAGATAATTTCTCCTCCTGAAAAAGTAATCATTTCTTTAAATTGAATAATTTTCATGTCGTTGGGGTGTTTAATAAATCTTTCTGTTAATGCGTTGGTAAATTGTGTAGATTTTGCCATACCACAAGAAAAAATGACGAGTTCTTTCAGTTTTCGACTAGTATTGTTGATGTGAAATCTTTTTAGTAATTCATTTAAGACATCTATATATTCATCTGTATCATAACCTGCAATTTTATCGTTATTATCAGCATCGCCACGAAACGCTTGGCCATTCACGATAAGTCTTACTTCACCTTCAGGCTCAATAATTTCTGAAGGAACATCATCATAATCAGTCAACAATTTAATACCATTTCGCTGTGCCAACAGATTTTGCACATGCCATTTTGTTACGTTTTTTTCATGAACGTAGTCTTCACAAACATAAAATCGATATTTGCTGCCAAAATGCAAACATAAATTTATGCCCGCTTCTGACGTGCCTATGATGTCATGTTTTACATTGATCATGTTAAGTTCATCTGGGTAAACATGAAATAGATCGACAATAATAGTTTGCATGCTTAAATCCTAAATTTATAGTAGAAGCATCATATGAAGACCTAAACGAAACATTCTACTTTTTTAAGATAATCGTTAATAAATCCATGATAAGTCAGACTATTCATAAACACAGTAACATTCCCTCCCCCATTTACCGATAACTGTCATTGCTTGATTCTTACAGGAGCACCATGATGGATCGTGCATATAAAACAATTATTTCCGTAATATTAGCTTTTTTGATCCCTTGGCAAAGTTATGCTGAACAAGCAGCACAACAAGCGCTATCTAAAGAGGAACTCGAGCAATTAGTTGCTCCTATTGCACTTTATCCCGATCCCTTATTAGCGCAGATCTTAATGGCCTCTACCTACCCGCTTGAAATCGTAACAGCCGATCGCTGGATAAAGACTAATCCTAATTTAAAAGGAAAAGCACTTGAAGATGCACTGCAACAACAAACCTGGGATCCCAGCGTAAAATCGCTCACTGCTGTGCCAGATGTATTAAACCAAATGAATGACAAATTAGATATGACGATTAAATTGGGCGATGCATTCCTTGGCCAACAAGCCGATGTGATGAATGCCGTGCAAACATTACGTGCAAAAGCACAATCGGCTGGAAATTTAAAATCAAGCAAAGAACAAGTGGTTAATGCCGCACCTGAAACAGTGCCAGAAGCGGCATCATCACAAAATGTTGCAACACAAGCAGATAGTAGCCCCATCATTACGATTGAACCTACTAATCCTGAAGTGATCTACGTGCCATCTTATGATCCAAGCACCGTATATGGTTCATGGGCTTATCCTGCTTATCCTCCCTATTCTTACTATCCTGCAGGCTATTATACAGCAGGTATGGCATTATCATTTGGCGCAGGATTATGGGTTGGTAATGCATTATGGGGACATTGTGACTGGCGAGGTCATAATGTCAATATTAATGTTAATCAATTTAATCAATTCAATCGCACCAATATCAATGATGGCAATTGGCATCATGATGTAGCACACCGTGGCGGCGTTCCTTATCGCGATCGTACTGCTCAACAACAATTTGCAAATTCACAATTGAAGGATGCAAAGGCCCGAGATGCCTTTCGTGGGCGCGCTGAAGAAGGACGTCGCGAAATTGCTCAAGATGGCCCCAATGCCATGCAGCGAATGGAGCATCAAGGACAACAGCGTGAAGATAACTTTAATCGAGATAATTTAAATCGAAATAATTTTGCTCAAGATGCAGATAGACATCCTAATCTAGCAGGACAAGAACAAAGAATTGCACCACTTAACCGTCCTGATAATGCGCAAAGAATCAATCCTCAGCAATTTCATCCCGAGCAACAATTTCATCCTCAAAGAGGCGCAGAATCTCGTTCTGGCGCTTTCGACGGTATTAATCGTGGCGAAGAAATGCGTCACTTTAGTGATCGCGGAGCCGCAAGTCGTGGTGGATTTCAAGGTGGTGGCGGTTTCCACGGCGGTGGAGAATTTCACGGTGGTGGCGGATTCCATGGTGGCGGCGGTGGTGGTTTTCATGGTGGTGGTGGCAGACGTCGCTAAAGCAATAAAGGAGAATAATGCTCATGCATCCAACAATACGCATTTTAGGTGTTACAACAGCGACTTTGGCACTTTGCACATCAGTTAATGCTGCAACTCAAAATACCAAACAAATGAGCTTTTCCTCACCAGAAGAAGCCGTCACAACCTTTGTCTCTAGCATTAAAGCGGATGATAAAGATAAATTAATCCAAATTTTTGGCACAGAAGCAAAACCCCTCGTAGAATCTGGCGATGCCATTGAAGACAAAGCGAATCGTGAGTTATTTCTAAAAGCCTATAACAATGCGAATAAACTTGAAAAAGTAAGTGATACCAAGTTTATTTTAACTATCGGCAAAGATAATTGGCAGTTTCCGATCCCGCTCGTGCAAGAAGCCAATAGTTGGCATTTTGATACCGATTCAGGCAAGGAAGAAATTCTTAACCGTCGAATTGGACGCAATGAGATTTCAGTGATGAAAGCATTGCTTGCCTATGTCGATGCACAACATGACTATTATCTGAGTAATCCTCAACAAGATAAACAGCTGAGTTATGCGCAAAAGTTTCAAAGCACGCTTAATACCCATGATGGGCTTTATTACCCTGTTAAAAGTGGTGAAACGCCTAGCCCCTTAGGTGAGTTTTATGCGAAAGCGCATAGCGAAGGACATGACGCTAATTCAGAATCAAAACAGCCTTATTATGGTTATTTTTATCGGATCTTAAAAAGTCAGGGACCTGATGCCAAAGGCGGCGCCTATGATTACCTGGTTCAAGGTAAGATGATTGGTGGGCATGCTTTAATTGCCTGGCCTGCAACCTATGGCAATACGGGTATGATGACCTTTATTGTCAATCAAGAAGGTAAAATCTACGAAAAAGATCTGGGTGCTAACACTCAAGTCGATGTAGAAAAGATAACCACCTTTAATCCAGATAAGACTTGGAAAATGGTCAAAGAAGCTAATTAATTTTCAAGTACGAGCGGTATATTCACGAGCCACATAATGCGTCGCTTTAGGTTTGGGAGTGCCTTCATGATAGGCATTCACTGCCATTTGGATTTTACGATCAGCAATAGAAACCCGCTCATGAAATCGTAAGTGCTCAAGCCATGATTCTACCATAAAGCATTCGACATATTTTTTGGGATTTTCAATATCATTAAAAATGCTCCAAAAAAATGAGCCTTCACGTAAGCGAGTTAACCGCAATTTTTGAATTTCTTCTAAAAATTTGCTTACATTTTCTGGAGCAACTTGATATTCAACCGTCACCATCACTGGCCCTTCATCATGACTTAGCTCTTTTTCAACAGACGGTGCAGGTAAATCCATCGAGGGGGTATGATCATAAACAATATTGTCTTCTAAAGTCCATCGCAAGGTCATTAGATTAGCCACAACTAAACCAAGACTAGCAGTAACAAAAGCCACCGTAATATTAAAATGGGCAGTTACAATACCCCATAATAATCCTCCTAAGGCCATACCACCAAAAAAAATCATCAGATAAACGGATATAGCACGTGCTCTCACCCAAGGAGGCGCACTTTGTTGCACAACGGCATTTAAAGTGGATAACACCGATATCCAGGCAATGCCAATAAAAAACATGGCAAAACAGGTGTAATAAAAATCTTTAACCAAGGGTATCGTCAACATCGTCACCGCAAATACCGCAGTACCCGCCAATATTAATTTATCCAACCCTAATTTGTGCCTCATTTTTTGCATTGTAAAAGCGCCAAAAACAGCACCCAGGCCTATCATGGCGAGTAAGATCCCATAACCTGTGGGCCCTTTATGTAGAAGATTACGGACAATTAAGGGTAGTAATGACCATATGGAACTGGTAAAAAGAAAAATTGCACCTGCTTTTACTAATACTTTAATTAAAACAGGCGAACCTTTTACATAACGGATCCCTGCGCGCATAGCCCCAAAAAATCTTTCAGCAGGCAAGGTTGTGATAGGTTGTTCACGCTTCCACTGCTTGAGCGTGATGATAATACCTAAAAACGAGGCCGCATTAATGGCAAAAACAGCAGCAGGGCCTAATGTCGCAATAATCACACCGGCAATAGCAGGGCCAATGGTGCGCGAAAAATTAACGCCCATACTATTTAACGTAATCGCCCCTACCAATTGATGGGGAGGCACCAATTCAGAAACAATAGCCTGCCATGTAGGCGCATTTAAAGCAGTTCCTGCACTCAAGCAGAATGTTAACGCTAGTAAGATGGTTGGGGTTATTTTGCCCATAAAACTGATAATGGCTAAGCTTGCCGCAATAACCATCATCCAGCTCTGTAAAACCATTAAATAGCGACGTCTATCTAAAATATCAGCAAGAGCTCCTGCTGGGATCGCTAATAAACAAACAGAAAAGGCAGATGTTGCTTGAACCATTGCCACCAGAATAGGCTGTGTTGTCAGCATTGTCATTAACCATGCTGCACTTACCTCATGCATCCAAGTACCAATATTAGAAATCAGTGAAGTTATCCACAATGTTCTAAAAACGGGATACTGGAATGAAGACCAGATTGAATCGGTTGAGACTGATTTTTTCGTATCCATTTCCATTTATTCGGCTTAATGCCTTCATTTCCTTATGATATGTGCAGAACAACGTTTTATAGCAAATTTTAGCGTGATATTGTTGAATTAGGATCAATGCAAGGTTGTATAGGGAAAAATACACTGTAAATAAGTTGACAAGGATAAAACTGAGGAGGTTTTATGAACTACCATAAAATCAAATCGATGAAGATTTCATTTATTAGCGGATATATTGGGATAGCTTTATTCGTACCTCAACTCTATGCTTATGATGGGCAACAACAGCAGGTGCAACAACAACAGTTATTACAACAGCAGCAACTCGATCAGCAACGTGAACAAATGCGATTACAACAGATGGAAAATAAAATTGAACTACAAAGCCAATCACGTGAAATCAAACGTATGCAGCAAGAGATGCAAAATAGCAAAATGGAAGAATATCGCAACCAAAATAGGTAAATTTTATGAGATACTCGATTCTCAAAAAAATTATTTTTCTTAGCGTTTGCTGCGGTTCAATTTTGCCTCCTTCTTTGTCATTGGCTTATGATCTACAACAACACCAACAACAGCAAGCCTTAGAAAAGCTTAAAAGTATCAAACAACAACGCGAACTCCAAGTCGAACAACAACATCAAGAAAAAATACAGCAAAATCCGATGGAAGAAAGTAGAAAAGCACGAGATCAACAACGAGATATTCAAGATGTGCAAAATGAAGAAAGAGCAAAAACCCATCAAAGCCAACGTGAATTACAACGCCAACATGTTGAAACAGAAGATTCCAAGGGAATGGAAACCAATCGCAGCCCAAGAGACGTACAGCGTACTCAAATAAAAATTCAGGAAATCCAAGGACATGATACTACCAGTAGCCCGCGCGATGTTCTACGAGATCAACAAGAAAAAACGGACGAGTTAAGTCCCGAGAAACGCAATATCAGTCCACGAGAATTACAACGTCAGCAACAGCATGATATAGAACAAAAAAAACCGTGACATCCTTGTATTGCTATTTATGGCGGGGTGCAAGTTTTTTGCTTCACATTGCGACTTTTTACATCGGGTGGATTTTGTATCTCTCTTGTTCTTATATTATTGTATGCGGATAATAATGGACTCGCTTTCCTTTTCCTTTGAAATTCCCTGCTTGTTATCAATTCATATTGAAAACCACAGAATCCCTCTATTTCATATCTTATATCCTCAACTCTTTTATGCAGCATCTGTGATATAAAGGTGTCCTTTTCATCAAAGGCATTCATGAGCGTAAAACCATCCTGGATGGCTTTAGGAATACCATGAGCAAAATGCAGATTAGCTAGCTCAAGCGCATCACCCAAGACTATCGCAAAACCACTTTTCCCCAATCTAGTATACGGCGTTTCTGCTATTTCATGTGTAACAGAAAAGATAGATATAGTCGTTGTATCTTGAACAAGAATTTTTGATGGATTAACTGACATTTGGAATTCATTTTGCAAAATAGGCTCTATAAATTCAATTAATTTCTTTTTATCAGTTACGCCAAGTAATTCTGCAGGAATTTTTCTTCTAACATTTTGAGTTGAAATTCTTCAAACTTTTTGATGGAAATAATATTCTTCTTACCTCTCAAATGACTAATAAAATCTTGAACACCTTTATGCCCTTTTAGCAATTACGCTAAACAAGCTGATAAACCTGCGAGACCCATTCCGGCAATAATGGTATGAGGCATGTTGTTAACCTTCAATTAACTTAATACCAACTTATAACATTGGATATTTATGCAATCAACTTAAATTCACCATTAACATGCCTATTATATTGTTGCGACAAATATTCGAAAATACTTGTATTACAATGATTCCACACCCTGCTTCGCTTGCTCTTGCAAATGCGTCACTAAATCAGGTGGCAATTTAAGCTTGTTAGCCAAGGTGGTTAAATATGTTTGCTCTGCTGGGTTATCAGGATCGATCGCAAGTAAAGAGAGAAGATAAAATTCCGATGCTAATTCAACGGAATGGATATCTTTTGTCAGATCATCCACATTTAAGGGTTGATTTAAAGCATCAAAAATGAGTGCTTTATGTTCAGCTGATAAATTCAATTTTTCAACTTCATTAAAGATCCGTTTTTGTTCATTATCATCAATATGGCCATCCGCTTTCGCCGCCGCTATCATGCCTTTAATCAAAAGCAGTGAAAATGGCTCTCCTGCTGCCGTTGTCATCCTCTCTGGTTGATATTGAGGCGCAAGATTAGTCAGCTCTTGTTCAGTGACCGGTGTTAAAGACTGACTTGATTGCCCTGCTTGGTAATTTTGATAGGCTTTATGTGCCATTGCACCTAAAACAGCAGCCCCACCATAACCCAGCACACCACTTGCAAGACTGCGTACTTTGTCACTACTTAGGAGTAAGGTTAGAAGTCCGCCAGCTGCTGCCCCACCAGCAAAACCACCTAATCCATTCTGCTTTGCTTGTTCTGTTAATGCTTTGGCTTTTTCGGTGAGGGTATTGAGAGAATCTTTAGCATTCCCTCCCAAAAACTGATTTAATAAACCGTTGATGTCCATCATAACGACACCCCTTATTTTGATAATATGGGATGGAGTCTAGGTAATGTTGAGATTAAAAACCAACCAGTGGCTGGATATTTAATCATTTATAAATGAAAGGATTTTTTATGATCGCGCAGCATCTCATCGATATTCATTTGCATTTTTTGAGCATAATCTTTCACATCTTTAATGTTTTTACCCATGCTGGTTAAAAAATATAAAATCAAAATACGATGAACATGAATAGTTAATGCATTTGAAAGAATATCTTCATATATTTGGGTTTCAGCCCCATAATTATCGCCTATTTTTTCAATGTATTTAAACAAAAACCAAACTTTTTCTGCAATAATATCAAATTCTTGTTTAATGATTTTTTTGAATAATTTTTCAAGCTCTATGGTTAACTCAGCGACAGAGGGCTGTGGGGTAATATGACTATCAATTTGCATAGAGACGGTTCTCAGCAAAGTAAAACCTTCTTCATTTTCAAATTCACGCTGCCCTGTCACTGAATCAATTTCTTGATTGATAATGTACAAAAGGTTAAAAAACAATCTTTCGTAATTTTGTTTCTTTAATTCTTCACTTTGTTCTTTGAGCTGATCTTTTTGATCCATCATCGCTTGACGTGTTAATTTCAGTTCTTGTCGTTGAAAATGTAATTCAACAATTAAAATAGCAAATGCTAAACCTGAAAATAAGGCATTAACGATGCCAAAAAGATCGCCCAACTGCCCTGCCATTTCTAGATTATCACTTGAAAGGTAGAAAATAGTTGGAACCATTAACCAACAGGCAACAACGGCAAAAAGAATCCAAAATAATTTCACAATAGTAACCCCATGATTACCATTTGACGGTACCGCCGTCATAGCGATAGAAAATCACCTCACCCGCTGCAGGTTGATAATTTTCAATCACTTTACGCATCCCTTGAATGCTCTCAACGGCTTCTGTGGTTGCCTCACTCCCACCCATTCTGGTTCTCACCCAACCAGGATGTAGCAATAAAACTTTAATCCCTTGCGAAGCTAAATCAATAGCCGCACTTTTCATCAACATATTCAGTGCCGCTTTGGAGGAACGATAGCTATAATAACCCCCACTTAGATTTTCACTAATGCTACCCATGCTACTAGAAATACAAACTAAACATTTTCGCTTACTGTTAGCTAAATGGGGCGTAAAGGCGGCAGCCATTTTGATAGGTGCAATTGAATTGACCATAAAGGTTTGCAGTAAAGTATCTACCGATAAATCCTGTAAGTTTTCCTTTTGTAGCATTCCTGCATTATTAATCAATATATCAATCGGTTCTTTTAGTTCATTTGCTAATGATTGAATCTGTTCTGTATTAGAAACATCCAAGGCGAACAACTTAATATTGTTATATTGTTCTTTTAGCGCTTGTAATTCGCTAGCTTCTGCAAGATCTCGACAACATGCCAGTACATTAGCGCCATTCTCTGCATACTGACGAACAAACTCTAACCCTAGCCCTCTATTGGCACCGGTAATTAAGATAGTATCCATGATTAATCCTACATCAAATTTTGAATGAGCCCTGAATAAATAAACGGTTTCATTCTAAAGACTATTTATATAATCCAGATAAAATGACATACTGCCACATAAAAATAATACACAATAAATGCTTTAGAGGTAATACACATGACGGACCCCGTTAAGCGCATTTTTATCGTTGGGCATTCAGGTGCGGGTAAAGCCATTCTTGCTCATACATTAGCTAAAAAATTAAATTGGCAATTTATTGATGCTGATTTTAGCTTAACACCTACTATCGGACGTTCACTCAGTGAAGTATTAAGCGTGGATGGTGAAAAATCTTTTCAACATTGTTTATCTGCTATTTTGATTCATCAGATTAGCAAAGAAAATGTTGTCATCACCACCGATGACAGCATAATCCTCAATGCAGAAAATCGCCAGAAGCTTTCAGAACAATTCACGGTTTATGCCGACGTGAGTGTTTCCGTACAATTTAATCGTATTTCACAAAATCGTCCGTTGTTACCTGTTGATGATTACCAAGCCTTTCTTGAAAAGCTACATAAAGAGCGCGATAGCCTGTATGAAGAAGTGGCTAGTTTAGAGATCTTAACTGACGATGGTGATCTCGATGGGCATGTTTCAAGAATTATTGAAGCCATAGAAAAATAAAGTCAGTTACGTGGGATGGTGTTTTGCCCTTATCGATCCCAACGTAGCTATACTAATACGCTTTCACAAATATTATTCATATTTACCCATTTTGGGCTTTTTGACGGCAGTTACTTCTACTACGTTGCTGCGACTAATATCTTTTCTAATTCTTTTTATACCTATAGTAAAAGAATTACTATATTGATTAAAAAGCATTTCTTCATTTTCAAGTTCATCATCAGTTAATTCACTTTCATCTGATTCGTTATCAGTGAAAGGATCTTCGTTATTGTTTTTTACTATAACTGAATTATTAAACAATAAATTCAACCTAGAGCAGTAGTCATCAGACGACTCTATGGTAAATAAGGGCTTATTTTCCTTAGAAATTTCATCACTATCAATAACTCTGCATTTGTCACCCTCTATGTAATAAGCGTTAGATTGGGATAGGTAATCATTTGTCGGGAGTCTGACGTGAGGTGTTTCTTTTAATAAATTATCAATTAGTATTTTATTATCATCAAAAGTTAAAACATAGGCAATTTTACCTTCAAGATTACGCAAAGGACGCCCCATCATTTGCTGCAATAGATTTAGATGATTAACCTTTTTAGGATTGTTCAATTTTTGGGCAATAATAACGCAACCTAGATTCACATCATTAAAACCAAACCGTAACATCTCAACGGCTAAAATAAACCCAAATTCTTGTTGCAAAAATTGCTTAATCTTTTGCTTGCGGTTTTCAATTTTACTATGCACTATTACAAAAGGAATATTAGCATTTTCCATTTCTTTAGCGGCACGCTCACAATCAGAAATAGAAGGTAAATAAATAATGCCTTTGGTTGTCGTAAGCGCTGTTTTTTTACCAAAACCTGGATGTTGCTGATGTTGCAATATCGTAGGTAAAAATTGAATAAATTTTTCCACATTTTCTGCAGAATAATTCATTCCTAAACCATCTGCAATAATGGGTGCCAAATAACCATCTTTAATCGCCTGTGTAAATGTATAAGAAAAAATAGGCTTGTTTAACACCTTACGATTCGGCAATGTTGCTGTACAACCCACAGCCAAACTATCTTTAGGTTGTTCTTTCAAAAGAGCACTAAGTGATTTTGCATAATCATGAAACTCATCATACAGTGCCAAACGAATTCTGTCGTTGTTTTCAGGTGTTTCACAAAATTTCTGATAACTTTCTAAACAGAAAACTAAAATATGCTTACTTTTTTCTAATGTGTCATTATAATTGAGTAATTTAATTGAACAGCTTTGATCATCACTTGAAACAGAGATAACCCTTTCTAATGGAAAACTAGATTCAAATTTTGTATGGTAATTTTTAAAATCCTCATACATCTGATTACTCAAATCAATTTGTGGCGTAATAACAGCAATTATTTCCCCTTGATTTAGCACAGGAAAAGCTTCTTGTGCAAGGATATAAAGAATCATCGATTTTCCACAACCTGTGGCATTGACAATCGAGCAAGTTGCTTTCTTGTGATTGGCTATCGCATTAATCGCAGATACTTGATAATGACGCAAAATCTTTTTTTGATCTTGCCATTTTTTGAGTGTTTTTTGATAGGTGCTGACAAATTCACCTTCTCTTGACGACATTGAAGTGGATACACTTTGCCCGAGTTGTATTTTATGAACCAATCCATGAGCATCTCCCAAATCACAGGTTGCGGTTAGTATTGCTTTTTCTTCATGAGCTTGAATTTTTTCTTGAACATAACTATTGATTACACTGAGTGTTTCAGTTAACCATCCTTTTTGTACTAACGATAATAAATCAGTCATGTCAGGTCCATCAAATTCTGTTGCCTTCATCCCAATACTGGCACATGCATTACGATTTTTAAGAGAACGATGTAACACACAAATATTTTTCGGAAGTACATTATAACCAAGCGCTTTACCTTTTAGCATAACGCTAAGAAATGTCTGGAAATAAGCATCTTCAAGCGGTTTATTCGCTTCTATTGCAGTTGGTTGAAGCAAAAATATGTCTTTTAACTCTGGCAAATATTGGCGAATGAGTGCCATATTAAATAAAAATAGTTTTGATCCTAATTCATGCTCACGTAATTTTCGTGTCTTTGACTGCGTTGAAACACTTATACAGGCTTTATTAAGCAAATTATTCACGAGCAAATCATAAAATGTTTTCATGCCTGTAAGTTGCCCGTCCTTTTGAAAAGAGATTTTTTCAATATTATCATCAAGGGCAACAAATCGATCTAGTTGATAATAGTGAGCTACTAAAAAGACCCCTATCCTTCTTGCGGTGAGTAATTGTAATTGGTCAAATTCACCATGCGTTTGTGAAGAGAGTCGATGCAAAACTAGCATGTCTAATTCAAAAGGTATTTTATTTTTCGTGATTTCATCATATTCAGTTTGTGTCAATACTAACACACAACGACAATTATCTACTTTGGGTACTAAAGCAGCTTCTTTTCTACCAGCAAAAATAAAAAATATAGGACAACTATTATCTAATTTTCCCCGTGTAGTATATAACGTTGCTCGAATTTCCTTTTGATCGATATTCAATGGTATTCGATAATGACTTTCGACAGTTGCCAAATATGATAATGGTATAAATTCCTGCTGATGATTATATTGATAAGTTTCAAATGCTTGATGCCGTTCATATTGAGGGAGTCTTGGCACATTACCCGCTGGTTGATATTTAGGTGCGATGCCCCCTTGAATCACAATTCGGATCCCAGCACTATTTCTCATCTTCAATTCATTAAGTACATGATTTGGAACCACGCCATTTCTAACTGCCTCCTCTAGTAATTGAAAAGGGGTTACTCCTTCAAAAGAGACAAGATTATCCCACTGTATACCATCAATCTTTATTACTTTATCAAGGATCAATAATGCCTCAGCTTTGCCTCTGCGAATGGCTTTCATCAATAAATAAAGAGGCGTGGTAACTTGATTTTGATCTCCATGCAGTTGTTGATTCCAATCTATATCGTGAGAAGACATTAAGAAATCAAGAACTTCAAGAGCAGCAGTATTTTCTTCAGAGACAGCTTTCATTAACAAACTAAAGGGATTAGCATATTCATTCCAATAAATTTCTGTATTTGTTATTAGTTTTTTAATTATTTCTGCATCAACATGTCCTGCGACCATTTTAATAACCAACATATAAAATGGCGTTTTACCTTTATTTATTCCAGATTTCGTAATTGGCACATTCCAGTTCACCTCATCTGTTGTTACCAACTTATTCAATATTTTTAATGCTTGTGGTTTTTTCTGGCCCACCATTACCAATAATAAGTAAACCAATGTAAAGCCATCATCATTTAGTTGTTCATTCCAATTTATTTTTATTTTTTCCAATAGTTTTTCGAACAAATCTAATGCATAAGGGTTATCCTTAGCCGCAGTCCACAACAACTGGCTAAACAATGTTAATCCATTCCATTTTAAACTTTTATTTCTAGCAAGTTTACCGAGAGCTTGTAGAATAAGGGAATTGTTGTTATCAGAGTGAGCTGCCATTAATAACAAATGAAGCGGTGTTTTAACTCCATCTACTCCCAAAGCTATTGTTGTTGTATTCCATTCTAAATTATCAATTTCTAATATTTTTTCGAGTAGTTGTTTTGCTATAGTTTGTCCTCGAATAGCTAGCTCGACGACGATATAAACTGGTGTTTTACCCTTAAACGACCCTCCAGGGAGTGGTATATTCCATCCTAACCTATCATATAGCCTATCCATCGCTAGCAGTTTATTGAGAATTAATAAGGCATTTGCATTTCCGGTAAGCGCACAAGAGAACAGCACATGAAAGGGAGTGACTCCCTTATCAGGGCACTCCTGTTCAATCGCCATATGCCAATTAACATTATCATCGGCTACAAGCGAGTTAAGAACATTAAAAGCGTCGACATTGCCAAGAGCTAATTGACGTGTCTCTAAATGCAAAGGAGTTGTAAAAAATAGTCCATTCATCTTCTTTTTGGTAATGAGGTTGTTCCAATAGACATGTTGAGGACCACTTTTCATTTGTACTTACTCTCCAGCTATACCATTTAATTAAATATTTCTTGTGATTCATCATTCCTTTTACTTGGGACGACCTCCGCTTGCCTTGGCGAAGCTTTTAGCGTAGCCAGGTGTCGTCTTTTACATCCTTGTTATTCCTTTAGCGAGCCATTTTTGCTCGTTTAGCTGATGTATCTTGATTTGCTATGGTATCAACACTCGTATCAGCTCTCTTTCTTTTTATACCGATGATGTATGGCTTACAATATCGTTTAAATAATTGTTTTTCATCATCATCGCTTAAATCCTCATCGTCGCTTAAATCCTCGTAATCGCTCAAATCAGAGTCGTTCATCGGCTCTTTATCGTCATCTTCTTGAAAAGTTGAATCAATAGGTAATAAGTTTCTTCTATTGATATAGTCACTTGAGACTTCAATCGTAAACAAGGAGTTAATATTCTCGACAAGATCATCATCACTATCAACGACTTTACATTCTCCATTAACGCCAAGATAATAGGTATTAGATTGTGATAGATAATCATTGGTTGGGATGTTCACATGAGGTGTTTCTTTTAATAAATGATCAACCACAACTTTGTTATCGTCAAACGTTAAAACATAAGCAATTTTGTCACCAACCTTGCGTAAAGGCCGTCCCATCATTTGTTGCAATAAATTAACATGGTTACGATTGTTTGGATTGTTTAGATTTTGCGCAATAATGACCACGCCTAAATTGACATCGTTAAAGCCAAAACGTAGCATTTCTACTGCCAATATAAAACCTGATTCTTGTTGCAAAAATTGCTTAATATTTTGTTTGCGGTTTTCACTTTTACTATGAACGACAATACAAGAAATATTAGCAGCAGCCATTAACCTTGCTGCAGCATTACAATCAGCAATAGAAGGAAAATAAATAATACCCTTGGTTGTTGCCAATGTTGTTTTCTTTGCAAATCCTGGGTGCTGCTGATGTTGTAATATAGTCGGCAAAAATTGTATGAATTTTGCCACATTATTTTCAGAAAAATCCATTCCTAAACCATCAACCATAATAGGCGCTAGATAGCCATCTGTAATTGCCTGCGTAAAGGAATATGAATAAACCGGATTATGTAGCACTCTATGCTTTGGTAAAGTTGCCGTACATCCCACCACGAGGCTATCGGCAGGTTGATCTTGCAGAAGGACACGCAATGGTTTTGCATAGCTATGAAATTCATCATAGAGTGCTAATCGCACTTTTTCTCTGTTTTCTGGCGTTTCACAAAATTTTTGAAAACTTTCTAAACAAAAAATTAAGATATGCCTGTCTTCTTCTAATGAATGATTGTAATTTAATAATTTTATTGAACAGCTTTGACTATCACTGGAAACAGAGATAATCCTTTCTAATGGATAATCCGATTCAAATTTACCATGATATTCTTTGAAATCATCATACATTTGATTACTGAGATCAATATGAGGTGTGACAACCGCTATCAGCTCCCCCTGATTGAGAACAGCAAAGGCTTCTTGGGAAAGCGTATAAAGAATCATTGATTTTCCGCAACCTGTGGCATTTAAAATCGAGCAAGCGGGTTCCGTCTGATTGGCAATCGCTTGAATAGCTGACACTTGATAGTGACGTAAAATCTTTTTATCGTCTTGCCAATTTTTTAATCTTGTTTGATAGGTACTAACAAATTCACCCTGACGACAGGATGATGAGCTTGATGTGTTTTGTGACGATTCAACCTGATGCACTAAACCATGCACCACACCTAAATCAGCCTCTTTAATTTGCTTCGCTTTTTCTTCATAGTCTTTGATTTTTTGTGCTATGTAGGTATTTGTTACTATCAGTGATTCTTGTAACCATTTTTGTTGATGTGGCGCAAGCAGAGCCAATGATTCTGGCCCAATAAAAGTACTGGCTTTCATTCCGGTATTAGCACAAGCATTACGATGCTGCAGCGAGCGATGTAATACACATAGATTTTTGGGTTGCACCTCATAACCTCGTGCCCGCCCATTGAGCATAACGCTTAAAAATGCTTGAAAATAAGCATCCTCAAGCGGTTTGTTCGCTTGTGATGCGCAAGGTTGTAGTAAAAATATATCTTTGAGCTCTGGCAAATATTCACGAATTAATGACATGTTAAACACAAAGAATTTTGAACCTAATTCATGCTCTCGCAGTTTTCTTGTCCTCGATATTGTCGAAACACTAATGCAACCCTTGCCTGCTAATTGACTCACAAGCAAATCGTAAAATGCTTTCATATTTGCTGATGGTGAAGCAGCCTGAAAAGAGATTGCTTTAATATTATCATCCAATCCTGCAAAGTGATTTAGCTGAAAATGGTGGGCAACCAGAAAAGCGGCCAATCTTCTTGCCGTTAACAAATGAAGCTGATTAAATTCGCCATGCGTTGGTGAAGAAAGCCGATGCACCACTAACATATCTATTTTTGAGGATATTTGATTCTTCGTGATTTCTTCATATTCTGCTTGTGTCAACACTAAAACGCAGCGACAATCATTAGCTTTAGGTAGCAAAGCAGCCTCTTTTCTGCCCGCAAAAATAAAAAACACCGGACGGCTATTATCTAATTGTCCATTAGCAGAATATATCGTTGCTTGAATTGCTTGCTCATTAATCTCCAATGGGGTTCGCATTTGATTTTCAGGCATTAACGAGAAAGGCAATGAGGTAAATACTTGCTGACTATTGTATTGGTAATGTTCAAATTCATGACGTTCATATTGTGGCAGATACGGCACTATACCAATCGGTTGGTATTTAGGAGCAATACCCCCTTCTAAAGTAAGCGGTTGATCATTGGCCGGAATGATCCGATCGCGCAGTTCAGGGGGAAGCCAATGACGAGGTGTTAGACCTTTTTCTTCACCCTCCTGCACTGGTGCATCCCAATTGAGTTCATTATTTGCGACGACATGATCAAACACCGCTAAAACTTGTGGGATACCAGCATGAACTGCTTTCATGAACACATAAAATGGTGTGATGCCGTTACTCGCTCCGACTGTTTTTGCGGGTGCATTCCAATCTAATCCATGCCTTGTAACTACCTTGTCTACCGCTAATATTTGACCTTTCCTCTGCAGAACTAACATCATCAGCAAATGAAGCGGTGTTATTTGATTACCTTGCCCCTCCTTTGATTGCACACTCCAATTGATGTCATTATTTTCAATTACCTTAGCAAGTATTGCTAATGCTTGTGGTTTTTTCAAAATGAGGTGCATTAGCATATAAAGCGGCGTTGACCCGGCCAACACGCCATTCTCTTGCTGTACGTTCCAATTGATGTCTTTATTAGCAGCTAGCTTATCAAGTACGGCTAGTACTCCTGGATTATCCACAACACCGGCCGCTCGTACCAGCCAATGAAGCGGTGTTAAACCTTTTTCTTCGCCATCCTGTACTTGTGCATTCCAATTAAGGTTATTACTCGCTATGATATGATTAAACACCGCTGTGATTTGTGGACTATCATCCCGAAGTGCCAGCATCAACCCATATAAAGGTGTTTTGCCGGCCTCGCTTACAGTCGCTCTAGCTGTATTCCAGTTTAATCCTCCTATTGCAACTATCCTCTCAAGTATTGCTAATGCTTGCTGTTTTCTCTGTAGTAATAACTGTATCAGCACATGAAGCGGCGTTACTCCTGCAAGGTTCCCACTATCTATTTGCGCATTCCAATTAATGTTTATATTGGCTGCTAGCTTATCAAGTACGAATACTTCTACTCTATTCTCAGCAGCTGCTAGCATCAACCAATGAAAAGGCGAGAAGCCTTTATACTTCCCTTCAAAAGCTTGTGCGTTCCAATTTAGACCTTTCGTAGCTATTACACGATCAAGCACCGCTATGGCTTGTGGTATTCCATAGTAAACTGCCACCATTAACATCCATAAGGGTGTTATGCCCTTATCGCTTCCAGCTGCTGTGATAACTGCATTCCAGTTTAATCCCTCCATTTCAACTATCTTGTCAAGTATGGCTAATGCTTGCTGTTTTCTCGCGAGTACTAGCTGCATCAACGCATGAAGCGGCGTTGTTCCTGCCTGTTCCTCAAGATCGACTTGCGCATTCCAATTTACTTGCTTATTTTCCACTATCTTAGCGAGTAGCGTTAATGCCTCTTCTTTGCCCCTCCAAGCTGCGCTTAACAGCAAATAAAGTGCCGTATGACTTTTATATTCATCGTTATTTAAACTGACATTCCAATTAGTGCCATCAATGTCTATAAGCAAAAGTGTCGATGCCTCAGTTTTTCCCTTCAAAACACTCATCAACAGGTGAAGTTGTAAATAGTCACGATCCGTCATGGGGGGATTCTGAGGCGAAGTGACATTGTCGAATTTTTGTTCTGAAGAGATAGAAGGAGGGCCAAATTTCATAGCAGCACCCGATATTTTCCTGTCATGCAAAAGTAGCAATAATAACTAAGTTCGAATATTTTTGCAAAAAAATATGGTAATTTGCTAACTTTATGATTTGAAACAAGAAATTCCACTGACTATAGCGCTATCACCAAGCAGATGGCTCTTTTATTCATCCTCAGCAATATGTCAATCTGCTTTGGCAGTCTCTTGAAGCCATAGAAAAATAAGCCCAGTGGCACTTGGGAAGACCTTGATGACGCCCTTAGATCATTGTTTATCCCTTTAGCTACATCGATAACGAGCTAGTTTGCCTTGTTGCATGGGTGTCTCTTGTTTTGCTGTATCAACACTAATACTCTCTCTCTTTCTTTTCATACCGATACTCCAAGGCTTACAGTATCGTTTAAATAATTGTTCTTCATCTTCATCGCATAAACCATCATCATCCCTCATCTGCTCTTTGTCGTCATTTTCTTGAAGAATCGAATCTGTAGGTAACAATTTTCTTCTATAAAAATAGTCACTTGAGACTTCAATCGTAAACAAGGGGTTAATATTGGTGACAAGGTCATCATCACTATCAACGACTTTACATTCCCCCTTAACGTCAAGATAATAGGTATTGGATTGTGATAGATAATCATTGGTTGGGATATTCACATGAGGTGTTTCTTTTAATAAATGATCAATCACAACTTTGTTATCGTCAAACGTTAAAACATAAGCAATTTTATCACCGAGTTTACGCAAAGGACGCCCCATCATTTGTTGCAATAAATTAACATGGTTACGATTGTTTGGATTGTTTAGATTTTGGGCAATAATGACCACGCCTAAATTGACATCATTAAAGCCAAAACGCAGCATCTCTACTGCCAAAATAAAACCCGATTCTTGTTGCAAAAATTGCTTAATATTTTGTTTGCGGTTTTCACTTTTGCAATGCACAACCATACATGGAATATTAGCAGCAGCCATCATCTTTTCTGCAGCATCACAATCAGCAATAGATGGAAGATAAATAATACCTTTGGTTGTGGCCAATGCTGTTTTCTTGCCAAATCCTGGATGCTGCTGATGTTGTAATAGGGTTGGCAAAAATTGTATCAGTTTTGCTACATTCTCTTTAGAAAAATCCATTCCTAAACCATCAGCAATAATAGGCGCCAGATAGCCATCTGTAATGGCTTGCGTAAAGGGATATGAATAAACCGGATTATGTAGCACTTTATACGCCGGCAATGTTGCAGTACATCCCACCACGAGACTATCGGTAGGTTGATCTTGCAGAAGGACACTTAATGATTTTGCATAGCTATGAAACTCATCATAGAGTGCCAATCGTACTTTTGCTCTGTTTTCTGGAATTTCACAAAATTTTTGAAAACTATCTAAGCAAAAAATTAATATATGCTTATTTTCTTCTAATGAATGATTATAATTTAATAATCTTATCGAACAGCTTTGACTATCACTGGAAACAGAGATAATCCTTTCTAATGGATAATCCGATTCAAATTTACCATGATATTCTTTGAAATCATCATACATCTGATTACTAAGATCAATATGAGGTGTAACAACGGCTATCAGCTCTCCCTGATTGAGGACAGCAAAGGCTTCTTGGGAAAGCGTATAAAGAATCATTGATTTTCCGCAACCTGTAGCATTTAAAATCGAGCAAGCGGGTTCCGTTTGATTGGCAATCGCTTGAATAGCTGACACTTGATAGTGGCGTAAAATGCTTTTTTTGTCTTGCCAATTTTTTAATCTTGTTTGATAGGCGCTAACAAATTGGCCTTGACGACATTGTGAGGGGCTTGAATCGTTTTGCAGAGGTTCTACGTGATGCACCAAACCATGCTGCACGCCTAAATCAACAACCTCGAGTTGCTTCGCTTTTTCTTCATAGCGTTTGATTTTTTTTGTTATATAGTCATTGATGACTAGCAGTGCTTCTTGTAACCATTCTTGCTGATGTGGCGCAAGCTCAGTCAATGATTCTGGCCCAACAAAAATGCTGGCTTTCATTCCTGTTTTAGCACAAGCATTACGATGCTGCAGCGATCGCTGTAACACACATAAATTTTTGGGTTGCATCTCATAACCTCGTGACCGCCCATTGAGCATAACACTTAAAAATGTTTGAAAATAAGCATCCTCAAGCGGTTTATTCGCTTCAGATGCAGGAGGCTGCAATAAAAACACATCTTTTAACTCCAGCAAATATTCGCGAATTAATGCCATGTTAAACACAAAGAATTTTGAACCTAATTCATGCTCTCGTAGTTTTCGTGTTTTCGATGCTGTCGAAACACTAATGCAACCCTTACTTTCTAATTGACTCACAAGCAAATCGTAAAATGCTTTCATGTTTGCCGATGGTGAAACCGCCTGAAAAGAGATTGATTCAATATTATCATCCAATGCAGCAAAGTGATTTAGCTGAAAATGATGGGCAACCAGAAAAGCGGCCAATCTCCTTGCCGTCAACAAATGAAGCTGATTAAATTCGCCATGCGTTGGTGAAGAAAGCCGATGCACCACTAACATATCTATTTCTAGGGGTATTTGATTTCTCGTAATCTCTTCATATTCTGTTTGGGTTAACACTAAAATGCAGCGACAATCATTAGCCTTAGGTAACAAAGCCGCTTCTTTTCTACCCGCAAAAATAAAAAACACAGGCCGGCTATTATCTAATTTTCCATCTACAGAATATAATGTTGCTTGAATTTCTTGTTCATTAATCTGGAATGCGTCTCGGAATAAATTTTCAGGCATTAACGAGAAAGGCAATGGGGTAAATACTTGCTGACTATTGTATTGATATTGTTCAAACGCGTGTTGACGTTCATATTGCGGCAGATGCGGCAATACACCTGCGGGTTGATATTTAGGAGCAATGCCCCCTTCCAAAATAATAGGTTGCTTATTCACCGGAATGTTCTGATAACCTGTTGGTAGTAGAAGCCAATGAAGCGGTGTTAGATCTTTTTCTTCGCCCTCGAGTACTGGTGTATCCCAATTGAGTTCATTATTCGCGACGACACGATCAAACACGGCGGTGGCTTGTGGGATACCAGCATGAACCGCTTTCATGAACAGATAAAATGGCGTTTTACCATTACTATCATTTCCAGCTACTTTTATTGATGCATTCCAATTTAATCTATGCCTTGCAACGACCTTGTCAAGTACGGCTAATGCCAGAGGTTTCTGCTTTTGAACTAACAACATCAGTAAATGAAGCGGTGTTAGACCTTCTTCTTTACCAGATAGTACTTGTGCATCCCAATTGAGTTCATTATTTGCAACAACATGATCTAAGAGTACTGTGACTTCTGGGATTTCAGCATGAACCGCTTTCATGAACATATAAAATGCTGTGATGCCGTTACTCTCTCCGACTGTTTTTACCGGTGCATTCCAATCTAATCCATGGCGTGTCACTATCTTGTCAAGTACGGCTAATGCTTGAGGTTTTTCCTGTAGAACTAACAATAGCAGCAAATGAAGCGGTGTTATTCGTTCACCTTGCGCATTCTCTGCTTGCGCACTCCAATTGATGTCTTTATTTTCACCTAACTTAGCGAGTACCGCTAATGCTTTTTGATCACCCTTAATAGCGGTGCGTAACAACAACAGAAGCGGTGTTATACCCTTTTCACCCTCTTCTATTATTTTTGCATTCCAATTGATGAAATTATTCGCAACGACATGCTCAAATACTGCTATGATTTGTGGGATACCAGCATAAACCGCCTTCATGAACATATAAAATGGGGTTTGGCCATGACTACCATTTCCAGCTAGTGCATTCCAATTTAATCCATGCCTTGCAACTAGCTTGTTAAGTACGATTAATGCTTGAGGTTTCCTCTGTTGAACTAGCTTCATCAGCAAATGAAGCGGCGTTAACCCTGCATTTTTCACATGTTCTAGTGGCACGTCCCAATTGACGGCTTTATTTTCCGCTACCTTAGCGAGTACCGTAAATGCTTCTTCTTTGCCTCGACTAGCTGCGCTTAACAACAAATAAAGTGCCGTTTGGTTTTTATATTCCCCTTTTTTTGCACTGATATTCCAATTTAAGGCATCGGCATTTATCTGCAAAAGTACCGATGCAGGAACTTTTCCCTTCAAAACATTTATCAGCAAGTACAGTAATGAAACGTCAGCATTCATCTCAAAGGGTGTTACATTGTCTAATACTTGTTCTACAGAAAGAGAAGGAGGGCCAAATTTCATATAAACACCGAATATTTCCTGTCATGCAAAAGTAAGCATATTAACTAAGTTCGAACTTTTTTGCAAAGAAACACGACAGCCTGCTAACTTTATGATTTTAAACAAAAATAGGCTGCTGACAGAATCGCCATCACTAACCAAATGGATCTTTCCCATCCCAAGATACGAACATTCACCGCTGTATTGATAAGAATAAATAGGCCCTACTTGCCATTTTTAACTTTTGCTAAAAATAGTGCATTAGACCCTTGTTTGAATCATCTCTGTAGCAATGCAACATCTCACTTGAAAGAATTTATCGAGAAATTTCGCTTTTTTTTTACAATAACTCAAATTAGTGTAACTGCATGCTTGCATCACTTTGATTAGTTTGGCAATATAGCGCCTCATTTAAATACCCAGGGAATTGGAGAAGTCGCAGTGCGAGAGGTCCTAGAAACCGTATGATATTAGGATATGCAGGATGCTGCGCGCTATTTGGTAAGCACCACCCTCTTCCAACGAACACCATCAAAAATCAACGATGATATCATTCCATCAAGAAGAAAAATGACAATGATGTCAGATGGCACAAAACCATATTCT
This sequence comes from Candidatus Berkiella aquae, assembly GCF_001431295.2. Classification (NCBI taxonomy): domain Bacteria; kingdom Pseudomonadati; phylum Pseudomonadota; class Gammaproteobacteria; order Candidatus Berkiellales; family Candidatus Berkiellaceae; genus Candidatus Berkiella; species Candidatus Berkiella aquae. The sequence goes on from NZ_LKAJ02000001.1 coordinate 2,014,349, forward strand.
GAGTAGTCAGATAGGGGTTCCGAAAGCACTTACACGACGGAACCCTGCCTCTTGTTAGCAATAGCCAACATGAAGGCTTAGAATTCCATAAAAGTACCTAATATATAAACTAATGCGATGAGAACGAGTATCCCAAGATCAAGACGACTTGGAAAATTTTTTTGCTCATTTTGATTCTCAGATAGCATTGGTTTGTGTCCTAATGGTAAACAACAATAAGTTCTTTCCCCTTGTCGATTAGAGCACAAGAGGAAAAGAATATAATACCCACATCCTAATTTCTGATTACCTTGTCAAACCTTTTAACCATGATCTGAGATTTGCTTGAGAATAGCTCTAACATTTTTTCAGCTTTCCCATCAATTTTTAATACTTGCGCAGTTTTCTTATTGATCATATTAATTTGCGCTTCTTTATAGTATTTCACATACAACTCAGCATGATTTGGAAATAGTTTTTTAGCTTTTTCCATTAATGTTTTATCATTGGTAACCATCGCTCTATTAGACTGCGCTCTCGCACAGGTATAAGCTCTCTTTTTGATGATGTCTTCTATATTTTTCTTACCAAAATTAAGTGTATGGCTTCTTTTATAGGCATCAATATAAGCCTGAGCGTGTTCTGCAAAAACACTTGCAGAAGCAAGTAGTTTTTCTTCATTCAATGGGTAACCTGATGATGCTGCAATTCTAGCTCGGCTACCTGCTGTTTTTATAATCTCTTCTAATGAAAGATTTGCAATATTATGATTTTTGCGTGGCATTGAAACGTCTTCCTATCATTTACGATGAAACGATAAATTGCCCCCTTGAAAGCAATTTAAATTCAAAACTTATAAATGATAGAGATTCAGCTATAGCCAGCGAATTTTTGAACGGCAAAATGTAAAGTCGAATGGAAATAGGAGATGTCGCGCGTAAAAGTAGCGCTCTTTTCATTTCGATGATTTTTAAATGAAAATATGGACATAACCTAACTTATGTTTTTCATACAACTGACACAGAAATTTACTTGATTCTCATTAGAACGTCAAGATTCCGTGGTACCACACATCGGAAAATTCCTTATTTTTATTAGGTGCACATCCCATTTGTTCTTAAGAGCAAAAAAACAACTTGCGTATATGCAGCACGCAGTAAACAGTGTGCCTGCAGTCAAAAAGTGTTATTTTGCGCTTCCCCTTGAAGTCGCTGGGTATATCCCTCTATTTTATTTAAAACAATAGGCCTTTCTTTTGAAAGCAACGCTAAATATTCTGCCAATGGCTGTGAATGTGTTGTAACCCAAATTTGTGAATTCTTACTTGCCATATAAATCAAATTGGCTAAGGGTTCAATCAAATCAGGATGCAAACTCATTTCAGGCTCATTAATTGCTAAAAATTCAGGCGGTCTTGGGCTTAACAAGGCAGCAATTAAACACAAATAGCGTAGTGTCCCATCAGACAATTCGCGTGCTTCTAATGGTCGCTTAATACCAGGCTGTTGTAATAACACTTCAAATCTTGAGCGATCATTTTTGATGATAAGCCTACTGCCTGGAAAAGCATCATTAATCGCTGCATGTAACGATTTTTCATCACCGATTTCAATGATGGTTTGTAGTGCTGCCGCATAATCTATTCCATCGTTGCTCATGACTGGCGTATGAACGCCAACTTGCGGAAATCTTAGCGGCGAATAGCTATCCGTACGAAAATGATGATAAAAGCGCCAATTTCGCATGGACTCTCTCATCATCGATAATTCTGGATATAAATGGGGCTCATGAAGTTGAGACAAAATGGATTCAGTACGTGTTAACATAACAGGATAAGCTTCTCGCTCTCCTGCTTGATTCATCACCCACGTTGCATTGGTTTGACGCTCAAAAAAGGTGTTGGCACGACGTCGTTCTTCACCATGCCAAACGTATTCTTCTTTTATTTCTGGATCTAAACTGAATAAGGAGAGCGAAGATGAAGGCAATCCTAAGGATAACTCATAAGAAAAAACATCAGTTCTTACGGATAAAATCATCCTGACTGGCTTCTTCGTTCTGGTCACATTTTTTCTTTCCCCTGCCCACAAAATGGAAGGCATTCCTCCTTCCAGGGCTAATGTTTTTGCTAAATGACCTTCAGAAGACTTTCCCAGTAAACATATTGAGTTGTATAGGTTACTTTTGCCACAGCCATTAGGCCCTGTTATCACATTGATATGATTTAAGGGCAAATGAAAATCTTGCAGCGATCGATATCCTTTAACTGTAAATTCGAGAATAGCCATGTCGTTGATTAAGCAAAACCACTGAATTCGAAAAGGGGCATTTTCACTGATGCTGCTTTGGATTTCAATGTTATTGAGCAGATAGAATGACTTGTCGCTAAAATTTTCCTTAATGCAGTTTGTTAAATATCAATGCAATGTCAGTAATTACCCCCGTTTTGTTTACTTCAGGACAGCCACTTCTTTAATGATTAGATTATGTTGAGTTAAAAATTTAATAACAGTGTTTTAGTTGCATTGATTGTTTTAGAAAACTAAAATCAAATATATGGTGTTGAAAAATTCCATGGAGGTACAAGTGTTTGATTATTTTAAAAACGTCATTTTCTTTTTAATGCTGATAACCACTTCAATTTCGCATGCAAATCCTGTCATTGAAAAAGCCCATCCTTGTACAATGAAAGATATTCCTGTTATTTGTGCAAATGGTGAAAAGATTAACTTAGATGTGATTCGAAACACTGATCATCGCGGTGAGTTCTTTGTGAATATCAATACAAAAAATCAAATCGGTAATTATTTATTACTGTATATCGATAATCGCAAACCAGAAGTATTAAAAGTAGAAAAAGGAACGAGCACTCTCAAAGTCACCAGAGGGGCTTTTATTCCAACAAATGTTGTTCTTAAATTACAAACTGCCAACTCAGTTCAGTTTAAAATTGGTATGAAACAAGGCAGTCCTTTAACCGGTAATTTGAATCACAATCATTTTGAATGGTTAAAATACTTCGGTGAAATCTGCAAATAATGATTTTTACAATAAAGCAAAATAAAGGACAGTCATTTTGTAAATTTGGGTGTCCTTTTGAACTTATTTCAATTCAATGCAGGTATTTGCATTGATTCAGTTTAGGATTTCAAGGCTTTGAATAATCATCCTATTCAATACATTAATAATTTAATTGCAAAGTTCGAATTTGTTAATAATTAGTTGACGTAATTTGTTATGTAACATACCATGTAGGGAAATATCCTACATGGTATGTTCTAATATATTGCGTTGAGGTTATCAATGAAGCAAGGGCCTACAGATTTTACAATTACTTCTGAATTACTCGAAAATAAAATAAAAGCTTTAACATTAGAGCCTCTACCATTATCCTCATTGAGCACGTTTAAACCGACCACCCAACAGAGTATTTTGTCACTTCTGACAGCACTGCAAAGCGGTGAGCAAATCGAAACTCATTCAATGAAAGAATGCCTTAATCAAGTGGATGATGACTTTAATGAATTATTTAATGCAAAAAAAGCAACATTAACGCATCTCAATCTAAAAAAAGTAGTTGGCTATCAACAATTTAATAATGAAATGCAATTGCACTTAACTCCCTGGCAAAACGAAATTATTCCGTTTTTTACAAAGTTAACAGCTACTCTAGATCATCTTCCGTTAGAAACTGCCATAGCAACTGCTTCTTATTCTTTACAAAAACTCGAAAAATGGATAGAAATTTTAGAAGAGAATCATTTGAGAAACTCAAGTTTATGTCAAGATTTACTCGAGGAAAGCGTCAGCGACTCTTACATTCTTAATCGTAAAAACTTAACATTAGCTTCAAAACATAACAATAACGCTGCTTATCTACGAGTCCTTTCTCAAAGTAATTTAAGCTTATATTTAATTGAGCAAGCGTTTCACTCAAATCCCTTAGCGAAAAAACTACATGAGATAGTCACAAGAGAATGCATGGCTTGTACTTATCTTGCTCTAAATCAGTATTCTGAAGCAGAATATCATCTTAATATCATGATCTCGTTAATTAAAGAATCAAAATCACCTACTAAAGCAATGTTAATTAATTCCATTAGGTTATTTTTAGAGAAGCTGATTGAACAACAAAACATGGACAGCTTTAAAATATTTTATTTCACCGAACAAGGTTCTCTATTGATCGAAAAACATGGATTAAGTGAGTTTCGCACTGACAATGACTGCATTGAACTTGCAAACTGGTTTCGTCGTTCGTCCATCCACCAACTTTGCGATCATGAATTATCAAATTTGTTTGCTGAACATCCTAGCATCAGTGCAAAAATGTTTAATTCACAAACGATAGCAGTCCTTATTAGCGACAATACAATATTAAATCACTTAAAAAAATCATTAAAAAAATTGCAACAAACACCCGATTTCAAATTAACTAGCACGAACAACGGCCTTATGGTCCAGATGACGCACACACCTAATACCCAGCTAATTATGCAGATAAAGAATCTCATTATTCATGCCGCAATAGCACAAAAAACAGAAAACCGTACTAACAATCCATCGAAAATACTGCCATGCATAGCAACTGAAACACTCGCAACAGTCCCTACAATACCTGAAAAAACTGTTAAAAATCAGCCACAAGTTGTTGTACAGCCCTCTTATGCATCCCCAAAACCGATACCGAAAAAGCGTTGCACATCACTTGAAAATACTTCATTATCAAAACGCACCAGAGTGAATACACCAGCACTTATTCCTGCACCTATTTTACCCAATTCGCCCTTTGCATTGCCTGTTGCTAATGCTGTTTGTCGTTTACTCAATGGTGCACGAAATATTTTTATTTGCTTTAATCCAACTTATCATTTTATTAAACCCAAAAAGTTAGATAGCACCGTCGAAGAACGTTTTATTAAACTATTAAATGATCCACAACTAGCGGTATCCATCAATGATAATGGCTTTAAATGGATAGCGAATGAAAATGATCCCATACTCGTTGGCAAGATAACCACATTACCTTTTCGATTATTTCCCTCTCATAAGCTGATTAATGCATCGGGTGAAATGGCTTTCTTCTATAACGAAATTCGCCATACCAAATCAGGTAAAAAAAGTGAATGTTACAAGGCTAAACTATCAACAAAACCTTAAGAGGATAGCAAATAGATATAAGTTGAATTACAAGTATTGAATTATAGTGCCTTAGTCGTATTGCTTATTTATGAAAACTTTGTAAGATGAAACTATCGGTAATTTTGTCAATTCCAAGGAGCTACAAGTGTTACAATGTTTTAAAGCAGCTACACTGGTCTTAATCATTGCAACTTCATCGATTTCTTTTGCAGATCCTAGTATTGATAAAGCCCATCCTTGCACAATGAAAGATATTCCTGTGGTCTGCGCAAATGGTGAAAAAATTAACCTCGATGTTATTCGCAGCACCGATCATCGTGGTGAAGTCTTTATTAACATTAATACCAAAGATCAAATTGGTAATTACCTGTTGCTCTACATCGACAATCGCAAACCGGAAGTCTTAAAGGTTGAAAAAGGCACAAGCACAGTGGATGTCTCTAAAGGTGCTTTCATCCCTACGAATATTATTCTCAAGTTGCAAGCGGCAAACTCAGTTCATTTTAAAATTGGCATGAAGCAAGGAACCCCATTAACGGGGAGCCTGAATCAAAATCATTTTGACTGGCTAAAAAGCTTCGGTAAAGTTTGTGGTTAAATAAAAAGTGCCATGCAAATGAGATCTTGGTAATGATCATCTATTTTAACGGCCAGGCGCTTCTTTCCCTCAATCATAAAGCCACATTTTTCATATAATTTAATAGCAGGTAGATTATTTTCAAAAACCGTCAACTCGATGCGCGAAAGTCCTTTTTCCTTGGCTTTTTGCAAAGCAGCTAATATTAAAGCTTGACCAATGCCTTGTCCGCGATAGTCTGCGACTATACCAATGCCTAATTCTCCACAATGCGCATAAACCGGTCTATTTAATGAAGTGATATCACACCAGCCAATAACCTCTTGAGCTCGTACCGCTAATAGATGTGGCCACCCTTCGGCAAGATTAGCTTCAACAAAGGCTTTAGACATTTCAAAAGGTGGCCCTTCCAAAAAAGAAAGATAGTGTTTTTCTCTCGCGACACTGTCTACGGCTTTTCTAAATCCTTCAATATGGGCCATCGTGATAGGAATAATCTGATAATCCATCTGATCACCTATAAAAAATCGATGAAAATTTTGTTTCTAATGCATTCACTTCTTCTTGTGTTAAAGCAGAGAATTCATTGTCTTTTGCGCGCTTTGACAATTTCCCTTCACCTTGTTGTAAAAAGATAATCAGCAAATTAACCAGCCTATCTGGCATTTCAATATAATTTTCAATAAAACGCTTCATCTCATCATATTTTTGCAAATAATCAATTTCTTTAGGAATAACTTCTTCAATCGTTTCTTTTATACAAGAAAATAAGAACTCTGCCTGTATCGTTGCATCAAAATAACGATATAAATCGATCGTTTCATTGAGCACTTCTACGTTATTTTTCTCATTGGCTCGCCATTTTACATATTTTAAGCGTGGCGAAGAGTAAGCTTCTAATACCATGCGATATTCTTTTAATCGATCTAAAATCACAGCAGAAACAGGAAAAGCAACCCCTTCTGGTGTAAAACCGTTTTCAGCCAATACATGATGAATTAAATAACGATGAATTCTGCCATTGCCATCTTCAAAGGGATGAATAAACACAAAACCAAAAGCAATCGCTGCGGCCGCTAATACCGGGTTATATTCAGCTTCTTTTAATAAATTATCGGTTTCAATTAAGCCATCCATCAAATCAGGTACATCTTGAAAACGGGCAGAAATATGCACAGGGATCGGCTGTTGGGTCGCTCTATCATGATCGCCAACAAAACCACCATCAATGCGGTATCCAGGATGCGTATATCGAAAATCGGCAATCACAATTTCTTGCAAACGCAATAATTCATCATGTGATAAAGGATGTAATCCAGCTTGTCCAATGGCTTTACCCCATCTTTCTGCTCTATTTTGAGGCGGCGTTTCACCCTCGATTGCATAAGAAGCTTTTGAATCTTTCAGTAATAAAAAAGCAGCCGCTCGAATGAGTAAATCAGGATGAATGCTTTTTAATTCTAATTTGGCAATTGTATTTAAATGACTATGAATGTAATTATCTAATAATGCGGTTCTTCGTATTAATGGACAAAAAGATTGGACGCCGGGCAGATTATTGTTTATACGATGTCGTACAGAACGTCTGATAGGGCCCGCATATTGTAATTTTTCATCAAGAACATTAATGAAATTGATTTTAGTATCATTAATATCTGGGATATTGAGTTGTTTGCCCGTTAACCATTCATAAAGGAACCAAATACGTCGACTATAACTACTCCAAGGTTCCCCTTGAATGATTTCTTCTAATGCATGTTGTGAGGTTACTTTAAATAAAGCGCTTAAAACACTTAAATTCACACCTTCATATTTAAGTGCAAAAACCAAATGCCCATGAAGCGTGTTTTCAGGTTGATGTTTAGGCGTAAAAATTAACCAATGATCTTTTTGATAACGCTTATGCTTTTGGCTAATAATGGCAACCCTATCAGGCAAAGGGACTTCAAGCTGATATACACTCATTAAGGCAGCGTAACCTGCTAGCTGGGCTCCTTTTTCAGGTAGATAGCGATCGTGAAAAACGCCTGCTGCTTTTGAAAATTTCCTGCTAGTTTCACTTTCCATGAAAAACGCCTGCTAATAGTCTATTTATCTAAACTTAGCATGAAATTTATCTGCTCTCAATTAAAAACGCCTGCTAATTGAGTTTTCTATAAAAAACGCCTGCTAATACGTGTAAACATACCTAGTTTGGAGTGATGCCATTTGATTTTTGAATATCGTACAGAAATAGTTACCATCTTTCAAGTACAACGCATCCGCAAAAAATCTCCCATTTACGCTGAGTGTTGTCTATAGTTTTACCAGTGAAATACTTTAATGCGCAGGAGCTTCTTATGAAAAATATGATCATTAAAACGGCAGTAATCGGCTTAATTGCATTTAGTGCAAGTGCTTTTGCAGAAAAACTTATCATCACCGGAGAACCTGTTATTCTCGAAAAACAAGGGGATCTCTACGTTGTGCCAGAAACCTATAAAGTAGCTGATAACTATCAATTTGCGGTAATCGATGGCACTAAACGAGCATGCTTTCTTGAGAAAAAAGCAGATTTTGCTAGCTTAAATGTCGTTACCATTAACGTTAAAGTCGGTGGCCAACAAGCAACATGGAATTGCTATCCACTCGATACAACTTACTTCGAAGTCAAATAATAACGCACTTTACCCAACCATGGCCTAATGTTGCGCCATGGTTGCGCATTTTTCCTACACAAATAAGCTAGTTGCTATACATCAAGCTCAAATTCTGATATAAGTCAGCCTCACCAATACCAAATAGTTTATATTCTAACTTAATATTACTGAGTTAAGCCATGATGAATTCTGTTTCAAGCTGCCAAAACGCAATCACCACTTTTAAGCAGCAATTTCCCAATATAAAGTCCGTAGAGACAAAGCGCTCAATGATTAATCAGCTTAGCAAGCAAACCTCCTTCACCGTCCCTACTGATACTTATGGAAATACGCTAGTCCATTTTATCACCCTAAATGGCTACCTTGCTGATATTGATTATATGTTATCTATTCTGCGTCCTGGTGAAATCGATTGTCCTAATAATTATCAGATCACGCCACTGATACAAGCGACCGTTGCAGGATTACAAAATGTCGTCTCATTATTATTGGCTCATGGTGCAAATTGGCAACTTCGTGATTACAACGGAAAAAATGCTCTCGAATATAACATGAATAATAGGAAGCAGGTTACATTCAAAGCATGGAATCACCTACCCACATTACCTTTAATCGAAAAAAGATTGTTTGACTTAACCAAGATAAAAAGTGGCAAAGGTATATCTGATTTTCTTGTTTGGTTACATAGTATTAACTATCTCTTAACAACGCCGATTAATCATCATGATGATCCCATTTTTCACTATGTCATATTTAATTGCTCATTAGCAGGAATAAAATCGCTTCTACCTTATTTAACGCCTGAAGTATTAGCAGTAAGCAATAGGAAAGGGACAACCATATTGCATTCTTTAATTAAAACCAAACATTATGTAAAAGCTAATTTATTGAGGCGTGCGGGTGCTAGACTCGATATTCCTGATTCAGATGGTTTCACGCCTTTGAATTATCTCCCATTGAATAAATCATTATTAACAATGACAAGCGTTGAACAATATCTTGAAATGAATCAACTCGTTGAAGAAGTGTTATATGAAACATTAGATATCAACCATTTGTTAGCAAAAGCGATGCAATATGGACTAGGGATTGATGATCCTATCGATGAAAATGACGGCACATTATTACATCGTTTCATTGAATTTATTCCTGTTCCATTATTCCAAGAGATTCTTGGGAAATACCCTCATTGTGACTTGAAGGTACGCACCTCAGATGGCGTTAGTTTAATCAAACTAGCAGCGGTAAGAGAGCGCTATGCTATCATTGAGCTATTACAAAAATATGGGGTACCTTTATACACCAGCGAATTAACCACTAGTGAATCAGAAGGATACAAAACGTATTTACAACGCAGTTATGCGCCAGTCATTTATCCTTGCCTTGCATTTTCATTTAATCAATTACGCTTAAAGAGTAAAGATCTTAATGAACATCTCTTAAAATTCTTTCAAACCTACATAGGTTATGTGCGCAGTAATCGTTTTAAATATCATGGCGATCGCTTATACTCAGGAATGATCCTTGACTCAAGATTAGGAGAATCCCTTACCCTTAACTGTTACGATCTCGCTACAAATTTGGGCTACTTCTTGAAAATGCAAGGTATCGATAATGTAAGATTACATACCTATACTAATTTTAATAGTCGCCCGTTTAATGATAAAGGCCCACTGAAAGGAGATTTTGTTTGCTTCGATCAAGATTATCAAACTAAAATTTCCCCTATTTATGATCGATATAGATACGAACGACATTATGTTTTGCAAGTCGGTTCTCGCTTCTTTGACCCTACTTTTTGTTGTTATTATGATAATCAAGACGATATTCTTGAACTAAGCCAAATAAAAACCTCGCTATCATTTGCAAAAGATCGTAGAAGTTATTTTAATTTACGATTTCTTGCTGCTTTACATTCACTATTTTGCACTGAACATTGGACCTATTGGCATAAATGGCGCTCCATCAAAATTACTAACAAAAATAAGGCTGCACTTTATTTGGAGGAAAAGGAAAAACACGTGACCTTACAAGCAACGAATCTCCCCAAAGAAGAGGTCAGCCGTGTGATCCAAGAGATATTAAAAACAAATGGCATTATTAGCATCGAAGAATATAAAGTTGCCGTGTACGCCAACAGAGCAAACGAACTACAATTTATTCTGAAACAATTGGAACAACAAAACCCAACTTCTAACACGTGTAACCACATGCCAAAATAATGGAAGAGTCGCTACACTTTTTATAGTTACCTTTTTGAGTGGAGTGAACGAAATGATAAACCTTAGCAAATTGCCTCTATCACTGTGCTTATTATCAAGCATTGTGGCATTCAATGTTCAAGCAAATGAAACGCAAAGTGGTGCCCCTCACTTAGTACCTCCCCAAGAATCTCTCGATGCTTGTAAAAATAAAGCAGAAAATGAAAGCTGCTCATTTACCGGAAAATTAGGGGATGAAGTAAAGGGTACTTGTCATAAAGGTCCTCATGGTCAAGGTCCCTTAGGTTGTGCTCCTAATGATGGCCCTAAACCGCATCCAGGCGATTTAGCGAAACCTGCTCAATAAATAACCCACAAAATACACTTTTTGCGTTAAGCTAAAACTTTGCAGGCTTAACGCAAAAAGAAGTATGATTATCATTCTAGGCATAATCTCGTTCGATGAAAACTTGAAACAAGCCAAGTTCAAGACCTATATTTTGTATTTTCTCAATGTATGATTTAACTTGCGGTAAATTAAATATATCCGGATCAGTGCTATTATTGACATTAAACCAAAAAGAACAAATTTTATACGGATTCGAAAGATCACCACTACCCGCTACAAAAGAGACATGAGCGCCTATAGTTTGAGCCGGCGTATTCCCTCCGACTATTTTGTTTAAATAAGATTGATTAATTAAATACATGTTTTTTCCTAAAAATCCAGCATACAGCTAATGGATATATCGACCAATGATAATTCTTGATTGCCTATTGTCGTAGGATAATCCTTTTCTTTTATTCTTCTTATCAACTCATCAAAAGAACCAGGCATTTCATAGGTGGAAATTGTATGATGATTAGGACGGGTATAAGAAAATATGGCGCAACAAGTTTCCTTCCCACTTCCTGAAATATCGTTTAAAAACTTATTCGAAATAATATTCATATTTTAATCTCAAATATACTGACAAAAAGAGAATATTTTATCATGAAGTTTGTCCAAGGCAAGTTAAGTTAGATGTTTATTCCACCTATTTTTTGTGATGATGCACATTTTTTGATGATAAGGGTATCTAACCTATCATAAGGTTCTCATGGTTAAACACCCTGAAAAAGAGGCAGTTCTAAATGGTCATGATAGCTTCTATCAAATCATGAGGATTTTCAAGTGGACTTGAATGCCCACCCGCTATTTTAAGGTATTTTGCTCTTTTGATATGACTTGCCAATTGTTCACTTTCTGCTGGTAAACAAACAATATCATCTTCAGAGGCAATGACTAGTGTCGGCATTTGAATATTATTCACCCATAAGTGTGAATTAAAATTATTTAACGCTTGGAGTTGTCTTCTTAAAATCTCAGGGCTAGGTGGATAAGGATTATTCATGCAAATTTCCTTATAAGCCGCAATATTTTTAGGATCGGCTAAATACTGTGCAGAAAAAAACCAAGGCATACTTGCTTCAATCAGCGTATCAAAAGCAGCTTTTTCTTCATATAATTTCAACAATGAAGCCAAAACCATTCGGGTTCTTTGATTAATGCTCGTTGATGAATTCAGAATGATTAATTTTTCAATATCACTGCCATAATCTCGAGCAATCGTTTGTGCAATGGTGCCTCCCATTGACTGCCCTAAAATGATAGGGCGTTTTAAATCGAGTGCCTTAACAATTTGCATGGTATCTTGCGCCATACTGTCAATGCTAATAGTCGAGGTTTCGTCGATAGTTTGGCCAATACCACGATTATCAAAAATGAGCACTTGAAAATGTTGTGTCAATTCGTCATAAATGGCATCCCAAAAGGTATGATCGCAAGAATAGCCTGCTATCAATACAAGAGGCGTGCCTTTGCCACGACATTCATAGAAAAAATCTGTTTCACCGATACGAATTGTTGCCATATCATCTACCCTCGTGAAGACTATAGGGTAAAGATAGCAGAACACTGCTATATTCTAATCCTATTGATAGTAACATTCTCGAATCTGAAAGTACGTACAATCTGTCAATTCATACAAACACTATTGGGGTATCCATGAGTTACGTTGATTCACATTTATTACCAAATGAAAAAGTTGTACATCGTACTCATTTACATAAAATTATGTTTTTCTGGCCCGGCGTGTTGGCTTGTGCGATGTTTGCTGCTGGGGTATGGATTTTGATGCACCCAGCTTATCGAGCAGGGTTTGCAGGTTTATGCTTCGTTGTCGGAGTAGCTTTCTTGTTAGCACCCTATATTCAATATATATCCAGTGAATTTGCCGTCACCAATAAACGCGTCATTATCAAAGTGGGTTTCATTAGTCGTCAAACCTTAGAGACTTTATTACAAAAAGTGGAAGCGATTGGCGTCGATCAAACCGTTTTAGGTCGCATTTTAAATTATGGCTCCATCACTATCACAGGCACCGGTGGTACCAGAGAATCTTTTTATAACATCGTTGATCCACTGGCGTTTCGTCGAGCGGTGCAAGAAGAATCGGATACTTCTAATACTCAAACTAATTTAAATTAATACAAAAATTGAGAAAAGTATTTACTCAGTAAGTTGTTGCTTTAAAAAAGCTTCAAACGCCTCCCAAGATTCTCTATCAGCTTCCCTGTTATAAGCAACCCCCTTGCTTTTATCATTGCCTGCTAGAGGATTGGTAAAAGCATGAACCGCACCAGGGTATTCAATAAATTCATAGGAGACATGGCCATTCTTCATTTCTTCTTTGAATGCCGCTACTTCCGCAGGCGGAACATTAGGATCCTCTGCACCATGCAAAACCAAGACAGGGCCTTTAATATTCTTAGCATCCTCTGGGGTTGGGCTTGATAAGCCCCCATGAAAGCTCACCGTCCCTAATAAGGGAACGCCACTTCTTGCAAGCTCTAATGCCCCGGTCCCACCAAAGCAATAACCCATCACAAAAATTTTCTTACCATTCACCGCATCGACTGATAATAATGCGGTATAAGCTGCTTTCAGGCGATCGCGAAATAATTTACGGTCATTTTTATATTTTTCAGCAAACTTTGCGGCTTCATCATTGTTTTTGGGACGTTGTCCTTTGCCGTATACATCAACCGCAAAAGCTACATAACCCTCTTTAGCCAATTTATCTGCTTTTTCCTTGGTAAAAGGTCCAAGCCCCATCCAATCATGTACAATAATCACAGCAGGTCTTTTCTGCTTTTTTTTCTCTGCATCATAAACCAGATACCCTTCCATCGTGATGCCATTCGATTTATAATCAAGTTTCTGTGATTTAATGGCAGCTTGAGCATTAAACGCCAGTAACAGTGCAGTCATGATTGATAATGCTTGTGACTTCATATTACACCCGATGCAATTTAATATTTGAAGAAATGCACTTAACCTCATAACTGGTGATTTTAGCAATTTCTTTTTCACTCAACGGAACATTACTTAAGTGAATCGTTTGATTTTTACCTGGCTTTACCAGCATATCACCCGTCGTTTTAGCAATCAGTCCATTTTTACCTTTTAAAACGACTTGATATTGAATGTATTCATTTTTAGCGGTCAAATTATCAATAACGAATTCCCCTTTGACCACATCTTTGAAATGGTCATCATCATAAATGTGTGATTGATATAATAAGAGATCACCCATCATTTTATCGTTAATAAACATCATGGGAATTTTTATAGCATCCCCCGTATCGGAGGTGGCTTTGATATTGATAGCACCTTTGATGGCAAGATTGCATTTTTGAATACCATTAACCGCAGCACATTTTGCATTTTGAGGCTGTGATTTCATATTCGCAGCATAAAGTGGGAATGCCGCTAATAAACTCATGGTTAAAAGTGCAGTTTTCCCTAACATCACTTTTCCTTTTCATCAAAATCCCTTTATAGAAACGTAGAAGATTTTTTCGAATAAAGAAAGCTATTGAACTTTGCATATTCACGAGAGTTTGAGTATAGTGCGATTTATTTTAAAATAAGGAGAAGGTGTATATGCATAGAGTCCACTTCTTCATTCCTCATCGTGGCTAAATCCTGACATTTTGGGAAGCTCAATTAGAATTGCCGGGAAATAATAACAAAAACATTCAATACAAGAAAATACCATTTCAATTTCTACGTTCTCAATAAAATAGATATTAGGAAAATTTACATGATTGGTTTATCCCCTCTTGAATTACAATTAATCGAATTACACAAAGAGTTCCTGTCACAACCTAGCGCTCATCTTGAACAAGCAATTTCTGGATTACAATGTGAAGTAATGGGTAACTGGCCAGCTGCAATCGCCCATTACCAACAAAGCGCACATGCTTTTGCTCTCTCTCGATTATCACATTATGCTCCGTTTTTGACTCGCCCCACTGCTATGCCGCAACAACCCATTTATCACGAACATTCAGGTTACTATGGCACTCCCTTACCAAATCAATATCGCCACCAATCTACCCCTATTCCTTCAGGATTCCATACAACCCATCATTACACACAGCCTGTTTCAATGCACTTTTATCATGCTTATCGCGAAATTCCTCATCAGGTGTTAAGCACAGAACCCAATACAACTTTTCAGCCCCCAAAGATGTCAATTCGACCGCTTCCCACACCTGCGACAAATATTGCTGAAGAGTCGCCCACACAAGCTTCGTCCTCAAAACAAAGTGCTATACCAAAGCAGGCTCGCTCAATATCTGTTGATGCGTTATTAGAACAACCCATCGATAGTTTTATCCTTAAATTAAATGCACGTCAAAAAAGCATATTATCTTATTTGTATAAAAATGCAGAAAAGAAACCAACTAAAGAGCAATTTGCTAAAATATTGAATATTAAAGAGACACAGTTGACTTCAACTTGTGGGACATTAAAAAAACATAAATTAATGGCACGATGGCCCCAATTAACGCACCTGGGCATTCGTGTTGGCGAAAAAATTCATACCCTTGAGAGTGAACGTCGCAAGATTATGGAAGAAGCGATTGTTCATCCGCTTGTCGCTCCTATGCAGCCTACAGGAAGTGAATCAGAGCAAAGCACCTTTGCAAAAACGCTCTTACCACTGCGCGCAGTCAAAGATAAACAAGAAAAGCAATCATTGCCTGCACAACCTACTGCGCAAGAAACAGAGACAAAGAAAAAAATGGGTTTTGCATTTCTGAACAACTAGCCCAATTACTTAAGGAAAATAATTCAATGTTGAACATGAATACCAAAAATTCACTAAAAAGAGCCGTTGAACTACTTAAAAATGAGAGGAACCCATACTCTACAAATAGTAACCTTGAAAATGCCATTCGGGGTGGAGAAAAAGAACTGGGAGGGGATTTATTTTTCGCTTCACACTATTATGCTCAAAGCAATCATCCATTTGCGGTTGCAAGATTTAAAATACTATCAATTGAAAACCCAACAATAGAAGAAAATAGGTATAAGCACACATTGCAACAATCAAAGTCCAGAAATACCATTGAACATACTGCACAACCTGTAGAGCCTTCCTCTGTTCGGGTAGTTTCTACCCTCACTCCAACTCAACAACAAATAAGCGATGCGGTAAAATCAATAATAAAAAAACCTGCCCAATTGAAAACTCTAGTGAAAATGTATGACTATTTTTACTCTCCACAAGGAGAGTATTTACGTCAACAAGATGCAGCGGATAAATTTGGAATAAAGAAAAAATCACTCCATACATGCCTTACTAGACTAAGACGAGCTGGTTTGGTAGGAGCCTGGCCTAATGTCACCTTTTTAGGGATAGAGGTTGCAAAAGAATTAAAAGGACGACAATTAATACCAACAACACAAGCGCAGCCTTCATTACCGAATGATGAATATATTGGTATCGAACGCAGTAATACAAGTAATCTTAACGAATCATCACAAAATAGGGATAAAACCCTCATTCTGTTGGAGAAAGTCAAAAGCCAACTGCAATTAATGCTAGCAACACAACGACAAGCTGAATCACCCGAGGTAACGGTTGCTGGCCCATCTCAAATCCGCTCACTCTTAAATCCTGATGATGAGCCACAAACTGATATAACCCCCACTCAAATGCTGAATATGTTTCGTGAACAGAATCTAAGGCTGACCCGAGAACGTTTATTAGTGCGTAACAGTCGTGTTGAAAATATTGAAAAGAATAAGTCTGGAAAATGTAGTCCCACTTTTTAATGAGAAAAACAATAAAAAGAAAAATAAAAAGGACACCCACTCAGGGTGTCCTTTGTAAGTTTATTGTCCAGGATGATTTTTAATCACTTCTTCAACTTGAGCTTTAATTGCCTCTAGGTTGAATGAAGCTGGTTTTTGCATAGGAGGATACTTAATAGCTGTCTCTGCCAACTCTGCCACTTTTTGTTGCACCAAGACAAAACGCCAAAATTCTCTCGCCATAAACTGATCGAAATAGCCTGGTGCACCAACGTTGATATTGAGATCTTGAGTCCGTTCAAAAGGATCTTGACCTAAGTTGGTGATAGTAGGCATATTTAACCCTACTTTAGGACCAGCCCAACCATCAGGTTGATCAATAAAGCGGAATTTCATTTCATCGATACGTAAGGCACCTAAACGGTCTTCTGCAAAATAAAAAATCTCATGACGTTTTGAAGGCCCCTTACCTGTAATCAAATCCATTTGATTATAACCATCTAAGTAAACTTTATATTCACGATCGCCTAATTTTTTACCTTCTTTTAGTTCTTCGGCAATTTTGTCATTGCCGGCAGCTGCAACCAAGGTAGGAAACCAATCGAGTCCTGAAATCATCCCATTTTCTACTTTTCCAGCAGGTACCTTACCTGGCCAACGAATCAGCGCAGGGACTCTAAAACCGCCTTCGTAAATAGACCCTTTAGCATTTCTAAAAGGCGTCATACCACCATCTGGCCAAGTGAAGACTTCTGCACCATTATCGGTTGTGAATACAACAATGGTATTTTCTTCTAAGCCATTATCTTTTAGATATTTGAGTACTGAACCCACGATATCATCGAGTTGTGCCATCCCTGCTTCTTCTGTACCGTAGTTGGTCTCAGAATTTTGCATGTCTTTATATTTATCTGAAAGAAAAGTAAAAATATGCATCCTTGTTGGATTCAACCACACGAAGAAGGGCTTATTCTCTTTCTTTGCTTTATCCATGAAGGCAAAGGTTTTACTTAAAATTTCATCATCTACCGTTTCCATCCGTTTAGGATCAAGCGCTCCCTCATCGGTCACTTTTTGTTTGCCAATTTTACCCCAACGTGGCATTTCAGTCGTGTCTTCAACGGTAGTTGCTTCACACTGAACCATATTACGTGGGCCATATTGTTCACGGAATTTCGGATCTTTAGGATAAGATTTCCAGTAAGGATCTGACATCGCATCAAGATGGTATAAATATCCCCAGAACTGATCAAAGCCATGAAGGCAAGGAAGATATTTATTTAAATCGCCCAAATGGTTTTTACCAAATTGTCCCGTTGCATAGCCCATTTCTTTAAGGGCAGTCGCAATGGTAGGCGCCGTTGCTGGCATACCAACATCAGCTCCTGCTTGTCCTACGGTGGTGAGTCCTGTTCTTATCGGTAACTCTCCAGTAATAAAATTCGCACGCCCTGCTGTACAACTCGCTTCAGCGTAATAATCTGTAAAACGCATGCCCTCTGAAGCAAGCCTATCTAAATTCGGTGTCTTTCCAGACATAATCCCTTGATGATAAGCACCGATATTGAACCAACCAATATCATCCCCCATTATGACGATAATATTTGGTTGTGATGACTTTGATGTCGATGTCGGCGTAGTGGATTTTGCGGCCCATGACAAACCCGAAACCGCCATAAGGGTTAAAGCAACCGCAAATTTTTTACCTAGGTGTTGAGTGTACATACAGACTCGCTTAATATTTTATGGATCACCTACATCTCGGCAATTGTGAAAAATATTTTAAAGATTACATGTTCATAAAGGCAGCGTTATGTATACCTAATCAAATCTGTTAGAATAGTCTCACTATACTTGATAAATGCTCCCTAGAATTATCATTCCATGAACAATAACAAATCGCTTCCATCTGTTAATAATCAGTGGATTAACCTGCTAGGGTTGTGCAGCGCGACAATTACATTTTATTGCTGCCTGAAATGGTATATAACGCCTTTAGTTGCTGTGCTTTCTACATTAACGGCTTACACCTTACCCATTCTATTACTCGAAGTGTTATTGCTAAAAACGCCCTACCGTGAATCAACCGGGTTTAGTGCTACTTGGCATAACCTGAGTTTTGAAAGGATCTTTTTTAAATTGGTCGGCTTATATGCGACTTTTGCAATGCTTATTTTTCTGTACTGGCTTTTTCCAGAATACCATAAACCCTTTTACAAAGATTATTGGTCATTTCTTATTAAAATTGCCCCTTGGGCATTTTTAATCTCCATACCCTATGTTGCTCTCGTTGATGCCAAAATGGATGATCCTTTCGATAGTTATTGGAATTTAGGGCGCATTCTTTGTTTTAACCGCCCCCAATCTTATCAAGGCCTTGCTCAACACAGTTTAGGCTGGATAGTAAAAGGGTATTTTTTGCCACTAATGTATGCAGAGTTATATAGTAAATCGCAAACACTATCCATCACCTCATTTAGTCATATTTTTTCAAACATAAATACTTTTTTTATGACGGGTATTGTCATTTTATTTACAATAGATGTGTTAATTGCAACGGTTGGTTATTTATTTACTTTACGGCTTTTTGATTCACATATTCGCTCAACAGATTCTACTTTTTTTGGATGGTTTGTCTGCCTGATATGTTATGAGCCCTTTTATAACGCGATTTTGATGCTGTATATTCCCAAAAAAATTAACTTTCTCACTGGCCTTAATAGTATTGACCACCCACTCTTACAATCTATTTGGTGCGGTTGTGTGCTATTCATGCTATTTTGCTATGTGTTAGCAACCCTTGCTTTTGGCCTTCGCTTTTCCAATCTCACTAACCGCGGCATTATTACCCAAGGTGTTTATCGCTTGACTAAACATCCAGCCTATGTTGCAAAAACGATTTTTTGGTGGATTGCCTTCATTCCTCTGGCGAGCATTGCTCCTAATCCCATTATCTTGTTCACAAGCATACTGTTTCTCATCGGGACTACCATTATTTATTATTTTCGAGCAAAAACAGAAGAAAAGCATTTATCGAAAGATCCTGCCTACGTGGAATATGGTCTATGGATGAATGAACATAGCATTTTTGCGCCCTTGGCAAAACATTGGCATTTTTTACGTTATCAACCTCCTATTTATTAGGAAGTCCTGCAAACATTCGGATTGATTCGCCAAGGATTTTTAAGGAAAAATCTAAGCCTTCAGCGCAATTTTGTACCGTATTTATTTCAGCTGTAGTTCTTGCTTGCTCTCTTACCATGGCATACCAATATTGATAGGTTTTAGTATCATTCGTTTCTAGCGCATCTTGGGCCATGGTCATTTGTGCATACACATTCCCAGCTGTTGCAAGCGTATGCATATTGGTTGATAGACATTCCTTAACTTGTTTTTCTACCTTGGTGTTAAGTTCAACTAGGTTGCCTGGTGCTTTCTCAAGCGTTGTCATTGAATCAGCAATACACAGCGAAATGGCCTTTTTAAAAGTGCCAATAGACTGGGTATTACACATTTTAATATTGTTTTCGACGAGGGGTTTTTGTGCTTCAACCCGTTTTAAATAGTCTTTATAAGCTGGATTGGGATCAGTTTTAATCAACTCATTAAGCATGGTAACAATACACTGATCGTTCATTTCACACCCTGTCACCACCGCTGATAACTTAAATATATCTTTTGCAATGGCAGCAGGTGCCGGTTTTGGCATAACCGTTGGCATATGGGCTGGTGGCGTTGTTGGATGGGGAGTGGGTGTACCAGGATTAGAAGATGGATTCGAATTAAGGGGAGACGCTTCTACCGGCATAAACCACATCATGACAAAGGCGCAAAGCAATATTCGAAAATCCTTCATATTTCACCTTAATCGGTCGATAGCTTTATTGAGGAACTTAGCAAACATTGGTATGCAAAGCAAAAAATAACTGTAGCTATACTCAGTACAGACACAAGGAACGGATCTCGAAATGGCATTCATCCATAAATTAACCACGACCCTGCTTGCAATCATCGTCAGTTTTTTACTGTTAACAACCCATAGTTATGCACAATCGAACCCACCTCCCAAAAACAAATACTGGGAAGCCTATTTTAAAGCAAAATTACGTGACCCCCCTACCGGCTTTATTGTCGATGGTTTAAATGCGATTCAACAGAATAGCCCTAATAAAATTGCACTCGATCTTGGCTGTGGCGTGGGTCATGAAACCTTACAGTTGCTACAACGGGGATATCAGGTGGTGGCTGTTGATAGCCAAGCAGAAGCTTTTGAATACATGAAGCAACAACCTAATATTTTACAATATCAAGGGAATCTGCGTACCATTGTCTCAACCTTTGAAAAGCTTCCTTTTAGCGAATTGCCGCAGGTTGATTTAGTGATTGCAAGTTTTGCACTACCCTTTATGAAAACCCAGGATTTTAATCCGACTTGGCAAAAAATTGTCGAAAAAATTAAACCGGGCGGCTATTTTATTGGTAATTTCTTTGCGCCAGATTTTAGCTTTTTTGCTGAAAAATTTCGATCACACATGACCTTTCATAGCAAAGCAGAAGCCATGGCGCTATTGAATGGCTTTGAGATTGTGGGATTTCAAGAGGTGAATGTGCCTGGAACAAAACCAGGCACTATGAATCACTATTACGTGTTTATGGGGAAGAAACGCTAAGGTTATAGATTACCATACCGTTTTTTAACGTATCCATCACATAAACCGGGGCTTCCAACAACCAAATTGGTTTTCCCGTCACCTCGTTGCACAATCTCAAGAATGGGATTTCCCTTTGCTTCATGATATTGAGGTATATAAGACTGACTCCTATAAGAAGAGCTCAGAACATCATCATCTTCTTCTACGGTTGATGATGATGATATAGGGCACGGCATGGGTTGAGTCGGTAATGACTTCGACCTTACTGTAGAAACTGATTTCTCTTTTTGCTTTTCTTTACGTAATTTATCTTCCTGTAATTGTCCTTCCCTACCTGGAATGGTTACGGGCAAAGATGCCGTTGGTTTTAGCGCCAGTGTGAGTAAAGAGGCTTGAGGTTTTGATGGTAAATTAGGGATGGATCCCATTTCAGTATTTGCTGATGATGAGCTTTTACCACCTAATACGCTTAATTCAATTTCTGATATACCACTACTCGGACCGTAATTTGCCATATCTCACTCCTTTATTGCTTTTTCTCATTCGAGTATCGTAACGGATCTATATTCGTTTGCAATCCCAATTTTATCCAGCACTGTATATACCCAATGCACTTGCGCGTCGCATTCAAACAAGATTATACCGCTCGCTAAGAATTTTGGAATCTCGCATTTTCAAGTACCAGCGGTATATTCTCATCCGTATTCAGATTGGTCATTCCACTTAATCATCTCAATAGCGTGGATTTCTGAATTTCCTTGCAAAACCATGACAATTAACTAAAACAGGTGGGCTCATTTTTGCTCTGATTATTTTCTTAGAAAGGGTGATAGGTTGAGCACATTATTGTAACTGCGATTTGAAGCTTCTAACATTCTGCTCGGTATTTTCTATCACATGCACTATCTCACGTTCGACATATTGTGAAATAGGCGAAAATCGGCTACTTAAAATAAATCTTAACATCCAATCTTTTATACGGCTTCGTCCGATTTTAAACGATTTGGTATATTCTAATAACAATTGTGCATAGGCAACATCGATTTGCGATGGCTGATGCACTCGATTTCCCAAGATAATTGGAAATGCACTTTGCATTTGTGCAGCTTTTCCCGAAGCTTGACGTCCATAAGATAACGCAAATTGCACTAACTCTTTGACTGATATTCTTTTAAACGTGCTCACGGCTTGATAATAGGTTTGTAATTTACTTTCATCTTGTGGTGTTTTAACATATTGTCTTAAATTTTTAATTTCTGCTAAATAATGTTCAACTAAATCATCGATCGAAAATTTATTTTTCATAAAGCTGACATCGACCATAATGTCCTCCTTTTACTTTGAGGATAAGGATACTCTCTTTTTCAAAACATCTTCGCACAATGAAAGCGCTAAAGGATGAAACAACGCCAATTGATTCATCTCCTCAAGCGACTTTACCCAGCGATAACCATGTTCATGGCCTTTTTTAACGGTGTTAACGTGTACAAAAAAAGTAAAAGTCGGATCTTTAGCAATCACGTGGGCAGGAAAACTTTGTGCCCAAAGAATTTGTTCAAATTGGATATCTTCAAGCCACGTTTTTTGTTTAATTGCTAAAAAGAGTTGATTACGCCAATCTTCACCGGGATGAACTTCACAACCACAAAACGTAAAGCTACCATTAGCGATTTGATCATTAAAAATCATCACGCCTTTTTCCGGGTTGGTAACCACGCCAATCACATAAATTCGATGTAATTGCATCATTCTACATTACTTTCTTAACCATAAAGTCAGTATATACCTCTCATACTTGAAGATGCGATTTTTTGATTTCCTTGCGATGCGCAAGGGCTACGCTTCAAGTAATAGGTATATACCCAGCGTACTTCAAGATGTGAAGCATGGACAGTATTGATTATTGTATAATATTTATATAGGAAGTTGCTGAGCACAACAAATATGTCAGAACAAAGCAAATTGATAAAAACCCTTAAACAAGAAGGAATTACAAACGCTAAAGTATTAGCGGTTTTAGGTTCAATTCCACGTGATGCATTTGTGTTACCCAATTTTAAAAAAGTCGCTTATGCTAACCAGGCGCTTTCTATTGAATGTGCACAAACGATCTCACAACCTTATATTGTTGCCCTCATGACCCAAGCCATCCTAAAACATCCTCACCCACAAAAAGTGCTTGAAGTGGGCACAGGTTCTGGGTACCAAGCAGCTGTTTTAGCATCTCTTTTTCCTGAAGTCTGGACGATTGAACGGATCCCGCATCTGTATGAAACGGCTAAAGTAAGATTAACAACCTTAGGATATGATAATATTCACTATTGCTTGGGCGATGGCACGCTTGGTTGGGAAGAAGCCGCTCCTTTTGATGCCATCATTGTGACTGCTGCTATCAAGGAAGTTCCTCCCCCCCTAATTAACCAATTAGCCCCTCATGGGTTAATTGTGATACCCCTTGGCACCCCTCATGAAGTGCAGATGTTAACTTTAATACAAAAGCAAGGCGACACCCTACGTACAAAAATTCTAGCCCCGGTTGCTTTTGTTCCTTTAATAGCCAATCACCATTAGCGCATTTTCATTGTCGTGCTATATTATTTCTTTTTGTGGTTTACATATTGAGCTCAATTTTGATAACCAACATTTTTTTAGCTGCATTGCCAAGTCATGATAATCGGATGACGATTGCGCAAAAGATCCTCGCTTGTGAAACAAGACGTTCGCCATTGGCTAAAATACAATGGACCCACACCCAAGATTTTCATTTGACCCTAGGGTTTATCCCTAATGTTGAAGAAAATGATCTACGTAAGATTGCTTTAGATTTATCCAGTGTTTCGCAAAACGCCCCTTTTATGGCAAACGTTGAGGAAATCAAAATCTATGGCACGGCGATTGTCTTAAGATGTGAGCCCTATCATCGATTTTTATCCATTCATAAAAAAATGAATCAAAAATTACATGAAGGATCTTTGAATCGTTATCAGTTCGATGTCAAAAAGCGCTACGATGCCCATATGACAATTGGCAGAATCCGTAATGTAAAAGCACTCAATCCCTTACATATGCAACAATTGTTAAGTCTTATTCAGGAACAATTCAGAGGTTATTCATTTTTAATTCAGCAAGGCGCTTTAATGCGACGGATTGCTGAAAATGCCGTCCCTTCCTATCAAACAATCCAACTTTACCGATTCACAGGTTAATATACCCAATACACTTCAAGATGCGAAGCATAACTTGAAGTGCGTCCTTACGCGATGGGGGTTATCAGGGGGATAATCGCGATTATCCCCCTGATTGCAAGCGCAGAGTTGCTCTGCGCGTAGCATCCAAACAAGATTATACCGCTCGCTAGGAATTTTGAAATCTCGCATCTTCAAGTATGAGCGGTATAAAAATTCAAACCCGGCAAATGTCATTTGCCGGGTACAGCTGAAACCCATTGAAATTAGTGAACTTGATGTGAGGGTGTAGGTAAAGCAAGTAAGATCAGATGGCTTAACAACGCCTGATAACTTTCGCTAGTCGACATCGCTCTTAAAACAGCTTCATCATCCTGAATAGAAACAGACTGTGAGGGGGTTTTGTAACGAATTTCAAGTTCATCTGGTGTTAACGCTTCAAGTACATCAAGCATATGTAGTTTGTTCATATCGAGTACCCTTGATTTTTTGATTATCAACGCACCACATTTTTTATGTGGGCACTCTTGTTATAGAATTAATTTAACTTAATAAATACTTCAATATCCAAGTTTGTTTAGTGAACTGCTCTACCAGAATACTAAAGTTGTATTACTTTGCAAACCCACTTTTTCAAAAATTTCATTTTTACTTAGCTTTACTAGTCCATCGATTGTTTTGTACTCGAAAACGCCAAGGTAAATCGCGGTGTTCTTTGGCATAATCAATTCCAATGCGAGGACTTGAGACAATTTCTTTTTTGGAAAACTGAATTCCTCTTTCTTCTAACCACAAGTGTTTGCTTGATAACAAACTACCATCAAACACCGTCGTAATGCCTAGTGCCTGAGTTAATGCACCGGGGCCCGCCGTCAATCTAGGCAATAAGGTAGTCATCCCTCGACGCTGCAACATGATATCAATGCCATCAACAGGCTCAATAGCTCTCACTAATACAGCATGCGGCGTCCCTTGCGGCGCTGTGACCACGTTAAAGAGATGATGTATCCCATAACATAAATAAATGTAGGCAACCCCTCCCTGTTGGAACATCGTTTCAGTTCGCTTGGTACGTCGATTACTAAAGGCATGCGATGCACGATCTTCTGCCCCGCGATAAGCTTCAGTTTCAACAATCATCCCGGCAGTTCGTTTGCCATCAATATCCGTCACAATAAACTTTCCCAGTAAGGCTTGGCTAAGCTTGACGACATCGTCTGATAAATAAAAATCGCGTGGTAACTTTTGTGGCTTCATAAGTTCATTATCAAACTTTTCAAAATAAAGAGCATTCTACAAGATCTTGTTAGCTAAAAAAAAGCCATGATTGAGTGTTTACTCAGAGCGCAATCGGGATATAATCAAGCACATCCTAAATACATAAAGGTTTTCTAACCATTACGCCATGCCAGTGCACAAGCATATATTAGAAAATATTCACGCCCTGCTCGATTTTAATCGCGTCCCGAAAACCAAACCTGAACGTGCGCAACATTTCTCCAATTTATTCGGGCTAACATTGGTTGAAAGTGAAAGCGTTCTTGCTGGTGAGCAAGTGCCCAATAAAAAGTTGTTGAAAGAAATTGCTGATAAGTTTGAAGTGGATGCATTGTGGCTGCTGAAAAATTAATTTTTTCACAAATACCGTTATCAAAAAGTGATTTAAATCCTTCCCCGATAAATCAATTCCAAACGTGGTTTCATGAAGCAACCCTTTGCGGACAACCCGAACCCAATGCAATGACCTTGGCAACGGTTGATCAAAACTACGATGTCACTGCAAGAACCGTCTTACTCAAATCCGTCGATGAACAAGGCTTTGTATTTTATACAAACTACTTAAGCCCTAAAGGGCAAGCACTCAAAGCCATTCCTAAAGCTGCTTTAGTCTTTTGGTGGCAAAGCTGCCAACGGCAAGTACGAGTGACAGGAACCGTGACGGTAGTAGAAGCAAAACTATCCGATGATTATTTTGCAAGCCGCCCCCAAGATTCACAAATTGCATCAATTATTTCTAAGCAAAGTGAAGTGATCCCTTCACGTGATTATTTACTGGAAAAATTCAATGAAATGCAATCTCGAGTGCAAGGTAAACCGATCCCTCGCCCCGATTTTTGGGGAGGCTTTCGCTTAATTCCTAGCACCGTTGAATTCTGGCAAGGGCGCGAGCACCGCATGAGTGATCGCTTCAAGTATCTCAACGTGGATGATATTTGGCAGATTGTGCAGCTTTCCCCATGAATGATGATGGCATTTGGCTGGTCTATGATGGCGAATGTCCAATCTGCAGCATGTCTGCACGGCTGATTAAAATCAAACAATCGGTAGGTGCTTTTCATGTGATCAATGCCAGAACCCCTCATCCGATTTTAGAAGAAATCAAACAACATCAACTCGATTTGAATGAAGGGTTGATCGTTAAATACCAAGGTAACTTTTATCATGGGCCCGACGCTTTACATCTATTAGCCATGATTGGCTCGGATCAAGACTGGTTTAACCGATTAAATGTGCGACTTTTCAGTCGTTCAAAATGGCTTGCGAAAATTGTTTATCCGGTCATGAAAACCCTGCGCAATATTGCGCTTTTTTTAAAGGGTAAGTCTCGGTTATAACAACGATGAGCGTAGCCAATCATTCGCCCCCTTTGTATAAAAGGGGGCCGATTGTTTGAAAAACAAGCGGGGGATTTTTATCTTAATCAACAAAAAATCCCCCGCTCGCCCAAATGCGAGCTGCCCCCTTTTATTCAAAGGGGGCGATCAATGGGGTACAAACCGGGCACATGGGTAACACTTTAAACCGGTATGACCTCTCATGACTTGGCAGCAGATGAATGTCAATTCGCGACAATGATGAGCGTAGCCAATCATTCGCCCCCTTTGTATAAAAGGGGGCCGATTGTTTGAAAAACAAGCGGGGGGATTTTTATCTTAATCAACAAAAAATCCCCCGCTCGCCCAAATGCGAGCTGCCCCCTTTGTATAAAAGGGGGCGATCAATGGGGTACAAACCGGGCACATGGGTAACACTTTAAACCGGTATGACCTCTCATGACTTGGCAGCAGATGAATGTCAATTCGCGACAACGATGAGCGTAGCCAATCATTCGCCCCCTTTGTATAAAAGGGGGCCGATTGTTTGAAAAACAAGCGGGGGGATTTTTATCCTAATCAACAGAAAATCCCCCGCTCGCCCAAATGCGAGCTGCCCCCTTTTATTCAAAGGGGGCGATCAATGGGGTACAAACCGGGCACATGGGTAACACTTTAAACCGGTATGACCTCTCATGACTTGGCAGCAGATGAATGTCAATTCGCGACAACGATGAGCGTAGCCAATCATTCGCCCCCTTTGTATAAAAGGGGGCCGATTGTTTGAAAAACAAGCGGGGGGATTTTTATCCTAATCAACAAAAAATCCCCCGCTCGCCTAAGTGCGAGCTGCCCCCTTTTATTCAAAGGGGGCGATCAATTACGCCAACTTGCCCAGCTTTAACTTCTCTTGAAGCTTAATGTCCGCTTCTTCTTCCCCTGTTAAATCAGGCCCTAGACTCATGCACGCTGTCATTGGCGTCGTTAAAGCACTTAACCAGGATTTCCCTTGTGTCAAAAGACTATTGGCGTAGCCCGAAGCGGTTGTTGCCAGATCGGATAAATCGTTCTGACCTTCCTGCATTAAAGCAGCAAATTGCACAATAAAGTCATCTCCAATATCTTGCCCAACGGTAGAAACTTGCGTCCCCAGACTCAAAGACAGCTTCTCAATACTCGGAATTTTATGACGAAGCATCTCGGCAACATGCTGAGCCACTTCCGGTTCCATCTGGGTAATGGTCAACGATAACTCTTTGGTTTCATTGGTCTTCAATTGATCAATGAGTATGGTCAATTGTTCATCTGTGATTGATTCAAGGTGAAGTGTGACTTTTTCGTGAAAAATTTGCATTAGTTCTTCATCTGTAATGGCATCACCACGAAAATAAAAGTGTTCATTGCCCAGCAATAACAAAACATGGGTCATTTTATCATTACCACTGACAGCAGCAATGACATTAGCACTTAATGCAGGATGTCCCCAATGCTCTATTGCCATTTCAAAATAATGCAAGCGATTGTGTGTCATCGCAGGGATCAAGGCTTTGACTTGCTCTTCGCTAATCCCTTCATAATCAACTCCAACTTCCTGAACACGTGGAGAACGCTCATGATCCATCGCTTTTAATAAAGTCTCAAAATCGAGATCAGATATATCGCCATCTGCCTGCAGCCAAACTTGCGTTGAAACCATCTTTTTAACTCCCTGTATATTCATTTTTGCCCGAAAGCGGGCTCTCATTACACTAATTCCGTTAATGTAACGCTCGCCAATGCACGTGTAAAGATAGCATTGTGTGATGGCAAACTAACCGTTACTCGCAGAAAATCTTCATAGTCTTTTACGCCAATAAAGTGTCGCACTAAAATGGCATTATCACGGCATGCTTGTAACACCGTTTTACCATCTTTTAATTGAATAAATAAGAAATTGCCTTCACTGTCCCACACTTGCTTAACAACCGGCAAACGCTGCAAATCTTGCTTAAACAATTCACGTTGCGTCTGTATTTCCTGAATATACTGTTTCATTTGCGCAAGCTTTTCTTTGGTGAGCGCCTGCTTCAAGGCTTGCAAAGTGAGCAAAGAAAAAGGAAAAGGCATCATCATACCCGTTAAGATCTGAATTAAGGGTGCTTGTGCAATCAACGCCCCACAGCGAAGCGCTGCTAGCCCAAAGGCTTTTGAAAAAGTTCTTAAAACCACCAGATTGCTATATTTTTCAACTAATGAAGCCGCACTTTTGCCATTAGCAAATTCCATATAAGCTTCATCAACCACCACCATGGCCTTACCTTGTAACGCCTCAATAATGTCAATAATATCTTCTAAAGGAATTAAATTACCCGTGGGATTATTGGGCGTACAAATGAACACCAATTTAGTGGTATCGGTAATACTTTTTAGTAATAACGCTTTATTTAAGGTATAGCCTTGCTGTGCTTGTAATGGCACAACCTGCACCTGCGCACCCTGCATCATGGCACATTGTGCAAAAATGCTAAATGTCGGTGGACAAACCATAATCGCATCTTGGGCAGGTCGACAAAAAGCACGTACCAACAAGTCGATCCCTTCACAACTCCCTCGGGTTAACAAAATCTGTGAAGGCTTGGTTTCATAATAGGCTGATAAGATTGCCAATAGGGTTGGATCAAACATCTCATCAATGTAACGGTTTAAACCAATCTCATTAAAACAAGCACTTTCCCAGGGTAATTCATTAGCATCTAATAACACGCTGTTTGCAAAACCAGGTCTTGATGCATCAAAGGGTTTAATGGCCAGTAACTCGGGGCGAATAAGGGTATGAATATCTGACAAGTGGCACCTGCTAACTCATTTTGGGGAAGGACTCTGCGATCTCGCTGCCTGAGTATTCTGCAATCCAACCATCTGGGTTATTAAATAAGCGAATCGCAATAAAATGTGGCGAAGGCCCCATATCAAACCAATGATACATTTTTGCGGGCACGCTGATGAAATCCCCTCGTTCGCAAAGCACGCTATAGACCTTACCATCGATATGCAAAGTAAAGAGGCCACTGCCAGCGACAAAGAAACGCACCTCATCTTCTTTATGCGTATGCTCTTTCAAGAATTTTTGTCTTAAAACTGTTTTGTCGGGATGATCGCTATATAAAGCAACCACATCCCATGATTGATAACCGACTTCTCTGACGAGTCTTTGGATAGGTTCATCATAAGCCTCTAAAATCGCTTCATGGCTTGAATGAGGCCCAATTTCGGGATGGGTTGACCATTGTTCGAATCGAATGCCAACCCGATGTAATTGTTCACGGATTTCGCTTTGATTCTCGGAAGTAAATAAAGGCGCTTCCGGACTCGTATTACTGAAGATAGTTATCTTACTCATTAATATCCTCTTCTCAACTAGAAAAGGACTATAACCATGTTATTCGCATCCTACAATACTTTACTTAAAGCAACGACTAATCCAACACCATAATCAAAAATGGGCAAAGGATTGTAATCCTTTTCATAAGCATTGCTTAATATGATTAATTGCAGCTTGCTACGAGGCACATAAGCCATAAACAGCGTACCATTACGATCGATTTTACCTGCATGAAAGTAAACATCACCCACTTCGCTTTCTCGAATGCATAAGCCATAGCCATACCATCTGCGCTTTTCTTCATCATAGATATATTTGGTTTTCATTTTATCTAACGAATTTTTCGTTAGATAATCTGATTCAAATAAGGCTTGCGTCCAAGCAATTAAATCATTAGCACTACCGATTAATTCACCCGCTCCAGTAAGATAATGGGCAAAATTTAAATTGGTTTCATTTGCTTTGGCATATTCAATCTTGCCAGCTTCTGGCGTTATTAAATAATGCTTCGCCAACCTGTCTTTTTGATAAACAGCACTGGGATATTCTCCCTCAATATTGGGAGAATATATATGCGTTAAATGTAAAGGTTTATTCAGCGTCTGTTTGATAAAATCGGGATACGATTTTCCTGTCACTTTCTCAATGATTTTTGCTAATAGGAAATAGCCTGTATTGTTATATTCAAAGGTTTTACCGGGGACATGTGTTAAAGGCAAAGGCTTAACGGCGACCAGACATGCATCTCTATCATAAGGCGCAGAATATTTTAATAAATCATAACACTCTCGCAGACCATTGGTATGCGTTAGTAAATCATGCACGGTGATCTGATGCCATTCTTTGGGTACATTTTCAAGATAAGTATCAATGGGCGCATTGAGATCAATCTTCTTCATTTCGACCAATTTTAGAATCAATGCGGCGGTAAATTGTTTAGAAATGGAGCCTAATGGAAATAAAGTATCAATCGTCATGATTGATTTTTGGTCTCTATCTGCATAGCCATAACTTTGGGTAAAAAGAATTTTCCCTTCCCTTGCAATCACCAGAAGTCCACTTTGTATCATTTTTTCGCTGTTCGCTTTTTTAACGATACTTTTAATAGAGGGAACTTCTTTTTCGACTTTTGCTGCTGCCGATACAATCGATGAAAAAGCAATAGCACAAACAAGCATCACGGCAGTGACGAATCTCGATATGCCAAGCGATAATAGATAGGTATTTAGCTGTCTCATTTGAGAGTCCGTATAGGAATTAGGACGTTATTATAACCAAGAGCCCTTCAAGATGCGAAGCCACTCAGGTGAGATCTATTTTCGATCGATAACCCAAACGCCGCCCCAAGACTCACCGGGTGGATGAATACGATATTCTTCAATCCTCCCAAGCATCACGTGTGATGCTTTATCATCGGCCTTCAACTCAAGCGCTTTATTAAAATGACTTTTCGCGTCTGCCCACTCCCGGTTACGATAACATTGTAACCCTTGGGCATAACACGCCATAAAATCGCGTTTACTTTCATCTAACATCCCTTTTAAGGACAGTAACTCATAAACGGTGGTATGTTGTTCTTTACCCTTCACCACAATCGTATCAATCTCACGAAACTCAAATTCATTATAGGTAGCGTTAAAAACGCCATCGGTCACCAATACTTGTGTACCATAAATTTTATTCACACCGACTAATCTTGCAGCAAGGTTGACAATATTACCTAAAACCGTAAAATTTTTACGTTCTTGAGAACCCACATTAGCAACAATCAGTTCCCCTGCTGCAACCCCAATGCCAAGACTAATCGAAAAATCTTCTAATTTCAGCAAAGCTTTAATCTCAGCATTAAGTTCTGCTAAACATTGAACTTGATCTAACGCAGTTAAACAACCATAGAATGAATGATTGACGCCTTCTGCGGCTGGAAATCCCCAAAAGGCCATGATTGAATCACCAATAAATTTGTCAATCACTCCCTTGTTTTTATGTACGGAGCGCGACATTTTTGACAAGAAAAGATTCGTTAAATCTTCCATCATCGTTGGAGACAAAATTTCGCATAATGAGGTGAAATCATGCATATCACAAAAACTCACCGTAATGACTTGGCGATTGGCTTTCATGATTTCATGGTCTGATTGTTCAATTAAACGATTAGCAATACTGGGATCAACATATTTACCAAATAGATTTTGCACGTGAGCTAAACGCTGTCTTTGTGTAATATCGCTAATGACAATAATCATGCCTGCTTTAACACTGGCACCTTCACTCTCTATGATCAAGGCCGCAGAACTGACCAATAAATCTTTAGATAAACCATTAAAATAATACTTAACATCTTTATGATGCGCTGTTTTAGATTCATAAATAGCACTCAAAATGGCATCATTTAATTCATCATTACGAGGATCTAAAAGCAGGGTCGAAAATATTTTAGTAAAATGCTGGCCAATATATTGCTCAATTTTTATCATTAAAATGTTAGCTGCTGCCTGGTTAAAGGTAACAATCTTCCCGTCCGATGCAATGGCAATAACACCATCTTGCATATTTTGCAAAACGTTTTTGTAAATGACTGATGATCCAAAATCACCATCTTTCTCATCATGCATCGTTTTTACCTAATGATTAATTTTTCACCTTCTCGTGGTGCCAAACATTCTGTTTTAGAGTGCTTTGATTTTAAAAGAGATTGTGCTGTAGACAATTTTAAATCGATATCGTTATCTTTCTGATGAGGACAATGATGATAAAGACATAAACGTTCCACATTCGCTCTATCGGCAATATCCACTACTTGACTGACACAAGCATGTCCCCAGCCAATTCTGACTTTATATTCTTCATCAAAGTAAGCCGTGTCAATCAGCAAGACGTCTGTTTTATCAATAAATTGTATTAATGCATCTTCTTGTGCTTGAGAAAAATCAGGAGAATTTCTCAAAGGCAATTCATTATCGGTAATGTAGCAAAAAGATTTATCTTGGTATTGAATACGATACCCCAAACAAAAACCAGGATGATTTAGACGAATAGTTTGAATTTTGATATCATCCATTTCAAAACTTTCTGTTTGAAGTTGTCGAAAAGTTAATGTTGCTGATAACTCTTTAAGCGTAATCGGAAAATGAGGGTAATGCATTTGGCCAAAGACTAACTGTTCAACGGGCATGCTCCCATCATTACCAATCAATATTTCAAGTTCATTTCCTTTTACGTATAACGGATCAAAATAGGGTAAGGCATTAATATGATCCCAATGCGGATGGCTGATAAACAATTTTGCGGAAAGTGGTTTAATGCCAGATTCAGATAAATATTCTGCAAATCGCTTGATACCACTACCTGCATCAAAGATAAGCCAATACTTATTAGCAATATGCAGGGTTGTACAACAAGTATTACCCCCATAACGAATCGTTTCTAAACCAGGAACAGGTAGATTCCCTCTCACTCCCCAAAATTGAATAATAAAATCATTATTAAACGTATTACTCAAAACAACATCCTCACACATTCTAATTCATGTGACAATTTACAGCCTATTAAGTTCAAAATAGCGATCTTACACCTGTTTAGTGAAAAATATCGCATCTTTGCTTAGCGAGTGGTATGTAAAATCAGTCTTAAGGCCAATTTTAAACCGCTCTTTGCTAAGATAAAGGATAGCTTTATCTTGATAACGTACGCGAATTGAGGGAAAAAATGGTTTTAAAATCTAAATCTGCCATTATCACCGGCTCAACCAGTGGCATTGGCCTTGGGATAGCACATGCATTAGCCAAAGAAGGGGTTAATGTTGTCATCAACGGTTTTGGTCAACGTGATGAAATTGAAGATGAGCGCCTGGAACTTGAAAAAACTTATCAAGTTAAAGCCATCTATTCTCAAGCGGATATCTCTAAACCACAAGAGATACGAGAGATGGTTAAAACCGCTGAAAAGGCTTTTGATGTCGTTGATATTTTGGTTAACAATGCCGGCATTCAGCATGTGCAACCAATTGATGAATTCCCAGATGAAAAATGGGACGCTATCATGGCTATTAATTTATCATCCAATTTTCATGCCATTAAAGCCTGCGTTCCAGGAATGAAAAAACGCAAATGGGGCAGAATTATTAATGTATCCTCGGTTCATGGTGTTATTGCCTCCCCTTATAAAGCCGCTTATGTTTCAGCAAAACATGGGGTCGTTGGCTTAACTAAAGTTGCAGCATTAGATTTAGCACCCTTTGGTATCACGGCTAATGCGATATGCCCAGGCTATGTTGATACCCCTTTAGTGAGAAAGCAAATCCCAGCCCAAGCAAAAGAATATAAAATTTCTGAAAGTGAAGTGATTGAAAAGGTATTACTCAAAGATCAATTCATCAAAGAATTTGTTAACGTTCAAGACTTAGGAGCAATGACTGTGTTTCTATGTAGCGATGCTGCTCGAATGTTAACAGGGCAAGCATTATGCATAGACGGCGGTTGGACAGCACATTAAGAATCATACATGGCAAACACCCATATTAAATCAATCAACTTAGCATTACAGGGTGGCGGAGCCCATGGGGCATTTTGCTGGGGGGTTTTAGATTATTTACTACAAGATGGTCGAGTGCATTTTGAAGGCATTAGTGCCACTAGTGCAGGAGCTGCGAATGCCATTGTATTAGCCCAAGGTTTACTCAATGACAGTCATGATGAAGCACGCCGTATTTTAAATCAATTTTGGGAACGCATTAGCCAAACAGGTGTCAGTTACAGCCAATTTAAAGGATTTCCTTTCATGAATATGTTAACCCAAGGGAAATTCGATCAATTTAGCTTAGATGACTCTTTGCTATTTAGCAGTTTTGATTTAATGACCAAAGTGTTCTCTCCTTATCAGTTTAATCCTTTCAATATTAATCCTTTACGCACCATTTTAGAAGAAACAGTTAATTTTAACGAAGTACGCAGCAAAACCCAATTAAAGCTATTTATCTGCGCCACCAATGTTGAAACTTGTAAAATTCGGATTTTTGATCATCAATCGATTAGCGTTGATGCCATCTTAGCATCGGCCTGTTTACCCTTTCTTTTTCAAGCTGTTGAAATAGAGGGCGAATATTTCTGGGATGGTGGTTATATTGGTAATCCAGCTATTTTTCCCTTGATTTATCATTGCCAATCTCAAGATGTGGTGATTAGTCACATTAATCCTATCGTTCGCAAAGGGGTGCCCAAAACGGCAACAGAAATCTTAAATCGCGTCAACGAAATCAGCTTTAACTCATCCTTGATGCGAGAAATGAGAGCGATCTCATTTGTTTCCAAATTAATCGATAATCAAACGATTGCTGCAGATAAAATGAAGAAAATGTATATTCATTCTATTCGCTCAGATGAGGAAATGGCAACCCATAGTGTTTCCAGCAAAATGAATACTGATTGGCAGTTTCTCAAACATTTAAAGGACAAAGGACGTGAAGTTGCCAAACAATGGTTAGATAATCACTTTCACGATTTAGGCAAAAAATCTTCTATCGATATCGATAAAGAGTTTTTATAAAGTTAAGACATTACAATCCGAGGAGTTCACAATGACTGATATACTTAACAATGAATTTTCCATGCCCGTTCCTCGGTGGATGGTAACCTATCCTAATGGTCCCTATCGTTTTATTAATCGAGAATTCTTTATTATTACTTATGAAACCGATATGGATATCTTACGCGAAATCGTACCTTCGGTTTTTGAAATTCCTAAACCTTTAGTGAAATATGAATTTATTAGAATGCCTGATTCAACCGGGTTTGGTGATTATACCGAAACGGGGCAAGTGATCCCTGTGCGCTACAGAGGTGAAGAAGGCGGTTTTACGATATCGATGTTTTTGGATGATCATTCACCCATTGCAGGTGGCCGCGAAATCTGGGGCTTTCCTAAAAAACTCGCTAAGCCATCATTAACGGTAGAAGAAGATTTTTTACTTGGGACATTAGATTATGGCAGCGTTCGCGTTGCTACCGCCACCATGGGTTATAAACACCATATATCTGATGCCAGCATTGTGCTTGAGAGCTTGAAAAAACCGATTTTTTTATTAAAAAATATTCCTGATGTTACAGGTCAACCCCTCATTAACCAACTCACCAGAACCTATTTACAAGATATTACGGTTAAAGGGGCATGGTATGGGCCGGGTAGCCTTGAATTACACCCTCATGCATTAGCACCTGTCGCTCAGTTACCCATCAGAAAAATTGTTAATGCTTTGCACTTTGTTTCTGATTTAACGTTGCCTTATGGAGAAGTGGTTGAGGATTTCCTCAAAAACCCAAGCTCTTAAAGGATCGGTTATGGATTATCTAAAAAGCGAAGCTTAAATGCTCGTCCTTTTATCTTGCCTTGCAAACGCTGTAACAAAGGCGAAGCAGCACTGCGTTTAATTGCGACATAGGAATGAAAATCAAAAATATCGATTTTGCCTACTTCATCCCCTTTTAAAGCGCCATCGCCAGTTAATGCGCCAAGAATATCGCCTGGGCGCATTTTATTCTTCTTACCGGCATTAATACACAGTGTGCGCATAGGGGGAGGCATGATAGGTATCGACGGTTGCGATAACATGGTCTGTTCGAGCTGTTTAATCGGTTTTTGGGTATATTCTTCAATGGTTTTTAATTTAAATTTTTCTTTTTCATTGAAAAGACTGATAGCTACACCTTCCTGACCACAACGCCCAGTGCGCCCTATCCGATGCACATAACTTTCAGGATCAGATGGCAAATCATAATTAATTACCAGAGGCAATGCTTTGATATCAATCCCCCGCGCAGCAACATCGGTCGCCACTAAAATCGAACAACTTTGATTAGCAAACTGTAGCAAAATTTCTTCGCGCTCTCTTTGTTCATAATCACTGTGTATCGACAATGCATGATAGTTTTTTTCACAAAGCAAGATGGCAACATCATCACATTGGCGTTTGGTTCGACAAAAAATGATGGCAGACTTTTCTTGATAATGCCCAAGTACCGCAAGCAGCGCATCATATTTTTCAACATCTGCGCTTTGATAAGCCAATTCAAGGATTTGAGTCGATTCATCGTGCGTTTCAAAAGAGACATCGACCGGTGATTTTTGTAATAACTGACTCATTTGTGTAATAGAGTCAGGGTACGTTGCAGAAAATAAAAGCGTTTGCCGAGAGGCTGGAGTCTGTTTGATAATTTCCAGCATATCGTCATGAAAACCCATATCCAGCATTCGATCTGCTTCATCTAAAACTAAGGTTTGCAATTTGCCCAGGTATAACGTTTTTCTTTTAAGATGATCCAGAATACGTCCTGGCGTACCCACTAGAATCTGTGCACCGTTATAGAGCGATTCGGCTTGCATACGAAAAGGTTTGCCACCACAAAGGGTTAATACCCGAACATTGGGCATTAAGCGTGCTAATCGTCGAATTTCTTTACTCACTTGATCGGCCAACTCTCTAGTTGGACAAATAACCATTGCCTGAGCCTGTATGAGTGAAGGATTAAGTCGACTAAGTACCCCTAAGGCAAAAGCCGCCGTTTTGCCACTGCCTGTTTTCGCTTTGGCAATAACATCCTGTTTATTAAGGATATACGGTAAGCTTTTAGCCTGTATTGGCGTCATTTGTTGATAGCCAATACTTTCTAAGTTTTTAAGCATCTCGGCACTAAGCGGTAAATTGGCGAAAGAATGTGTACTCATAGCAGCAACCGTTAGAAAAACTGCGTGCATTATGTCACTTTCTCAACTAGCTTACAAGCTTAATCTCTAGTTGTAGAACGAGGTCAAATATGAAAGGATAGCGCCAAAATCCTTATTGCTAATCGTGGAAAACATCAATGTCCGTAGAAAACAACGTCTTAATTTGCCCGGTTTGCGCCTCCCCTTTAAAGCAAAGTGAAAAAACCTATTATTGTGCGAATAATCATTCTTTTGATAAAGCCAAACAAGGCTATGTGAATTTATTGCTGTCTAATCAAAAGAAAACGCAGCAACCCGGTGATAATAAGGAAATGGTGAAAAGTCGAATAGATTTTCTCAAAAAAGATTATTATTCCCCGATTGTCACCGCTTTAAATGAAGCGATACAGCAAAAATTGAATGAATTGCAACGGCCCAATCCCAACATTGTCGATTTAGGTTGTGGAGTTGGCTATTACCTCTCCCATTTAAGACAAGCATTACTTTCGTCATTTCCTGATGCCTACTATTGGGGTACGGATATTTCCAAAGAGGCTATTCATTGTGCAAATCAGCATGACAAAGCCATTTCTTGGATCGTCAGCAGTAATAAAAATCTTCCGTTTGCAACAGAGTCGATTGATATCGCTTTGTCTGTTTTTTCACCACTTTATCATGATGAAGTTAAAAGGATCTTGTCCCCCAATGGGTTACTCTTTGCGGTAACACCTGCTAAAAATCATCTGATGGAATTAAGAGAATATTTATTTGATGAGCTCAAAGAAATTGATGAAGATAAATTGTTGCTCAAAACGGATGGCTTTTTTGAATTCTCAGAATCAGTTCCTATTCAAGCAACCATGACATTGGAATCTAAAGAAGAGATTGAAAATTTATTGAAGATGAC
Source organism: Candidatus Berkiella aquae (assembly GCF_001431295.2). NCBI lineage: Bacteria > Pseudomonadati > Pseudomonadota > Gammaproteobacteria > Candidatus Berkiellales > Candidatus Berkiellaceae > Candidatus Berkiella > Candidatus Berkiella aquae. Next base: position 2,053,435 of record NZ_LKAJ02000001.1, read on the forward strand.
ACCTTTTTATTGGCGCTCAAGTGCCTTCAAAAAAGACATGCTGTTATCATTAGATAAGCTCAAGGTAAGTATTGATGTGATGTTATGGGTATTTAAACCCTAAGAACAAGGACAATCATGACCGCTAGTCCCTCTTTCAAAAATAAAGTTGTAATCATTACCGGTGCCTCTTCAGGCATTGGTGCAGCTCTTGCTTTGTGTTTTGCCAAAGAAGGCGCCAAACTGGCTTTACTAGCAAGACGCCAAGATAGGCTTCAAGCACTCGTCAATGATTGCCAAGCGCTGAATACTCAGGCTATCGCCATTGGATGTGATGTGACCCAAGAACAAGATCAATCACTTGCCATTGAAAAAATTCATGAGCAACTTGGTCCCGTGGATATTGTCATCGCTAATGCGGGATTTGGGGTCATTGGAAATTTTGAGGCACTCAATATTCAAGATTATCAACGTCAATTTGAAACAAATGTTTACGGCGTGCTACGTACCATCCATGCAACCCTAGATGATCTTAAAAAAACCAAAGGGCAATTGGTGTTAGTGGGGAGCGCGCTTGGCCATATTACTATTCCACAGTATACCCCCTATAGCATGAGCAAGCATGCCATTACATCATTAGCAGAATCGCTTTATATTGAATTAGCGCCTTTTGATATTAATGTGACCCTGATTAGTCCAGGTTACATTAATACCGAATTTCGCAACATTAACAATTTCGGGCAATACGAAGAAAATACCAGAGAGCATGCAGCCCCCGCCGCCCTTCGAATGAATGCAGAACAAGCAGCTCACATTATGCTTAAAGCGATACGCCATAAGAAACGTGAATGCATTATCACGCTATTTGGCAAAACAGGTGTTTGGTTGAATCGATTATTCCCAGGACTATTGCCACGTTATTTTCGTTGGAAATTTGCCAAGAAAATACAGAAGCATTAATTTATTTGCCGCGAGATTTTGATAGCGTAAGCCGCTCAATGCCAACTTCAAGTTTTTGCAATTCATGTTCTTGAATATAAGGTGCTAATAATTTTGTGAGATCTGACTCTGGATTGCGTGTTAATTGCTCTACCATTCTGTCCGTTAATTTTCCACCATGTAAAATATAACAAACAGTATCATTTACATTATTTTGTCGAATACTTCGCTCTAAACGACTTTCAATAAAAGCAATATGCCGAGGATTCACTTTCATTGCTTCTGTAGACAACTCTGATTTAATGGATTGCTCCATGCTTTGCAAGGCATGGATAAATGAAGGTAAACCAATTTGCTTTTCTGTCAATTTAGGTTCTAATTGTGCTTGTAACGCCTCAACGATATCTTCATGTTTAATCGTTCTTTTTTTAGATAATGCACTGATCATTCTTTGATAATTTCTTTGGGGCAAAATCGCTTTTAATGCTTCTTGTAAAGAGATAATATTTTCTTTTAAAATTTGTCGATTTTTTATCGAGCTGCCCACCTTGATCAGATCCGTTGCCGTTCCAAAGTCGATGCCTGATATCTTAATATTGCCTTGCGTTTCTGTAAGAATATAATTTGCAAGCTGAACGTCATTATGAATAATGTTATTTAGATATAATGCTTCTTGCTCTTTTACTAATTCTATTGCAATGGTTAAATTTCTTTCTAAGCCATTTTTAAATCCTAAATAAGGATTTTCAAGATAAGCAGGTTCAAACAATGCACAACCTATTTCATCAATAGGAGGACTTGCTAGATGCTTTGCAAGCGCTTTTTCAACATCCTCCCCATCAATGTAGGTAAGCAACAAATGATCATGATCATCATCCCCTTTTATATATCTGCGCATTCGCCCAAGCCGTTCATTTAATTCTGCCTCAAGTGATGCATCATCACCTAATGTGGATTTTAAAACATATTTATTTTGCGCTTGATCAAGATAGAGTGATGTAAGGCCACCTGAACCACGATGTAAGAAATTGCAAAATGTTAACACTTCATCGCCAACTTGAATCGCTCTTAACGGCGTGGGTAGTAAATCGATAAATGTCAGCATGGTAATCCTAAATCAAATACATGTCATTTTCATCATAGAGCACATTTATCTTGAAATACAACATCAAGAGAATATGCAATAAACCTAAAATGCCCAGCAATAACAACCGCCCCAACTGGGTGATATCATTATCTCATGTCGATGATGATGGTTATGATGATGTTGCTGACAGGTTGCATGAGAAATAAGGGTTTTATTCTGACCATACGTCCCATAAAGCGCCAGTGGTGACCAATCAGGGCTGACCGCTGGCAATGGTGGATTCAACTCAGAAAATTCATCAGAGGCATGAACGACTTCTCCACCGACTATCGTCAACACAGAGACAATCTCTTTTATATCTTCTTCACCAACCGTGAAATAATCTTTAGAAAGTACGGCACAATCTGCTAATTGATTTTCGACAAATGAGCCCTTTTTATTCTCTTCATTAGAAAACCAAGCACTTCCTTTGGTATAAAGAGTCAATGCTTCTTCTCTAGATAAAATATTAGATTCATCATAGAGTTTTTCACCACCAATAGACTTACCAGCCGTTATCCAATATAAACATAACCAGGGATTATAACTAGAAACGCGTGTCGCATCGGTACCTAAGCCAACGGGGATCTCTGCGTTTAAGATTTTTTTAACCGGTGGCGTGTGTAGCGTCTTCGTTTTACCGTAACGGTCGATAAAGTATTCCCCTTGAAACGCCATACGATTTTGAATGGCAATCCCCCCACCGAGTTTATTAACTCTTTCTATAGAATGATCTGAAATCGTTTCAGCATGGTCAAAAAACCAATTTAATCCCTTTAAAGAGGCTTGACGGTCTATCGTTTCAAACACCGTCAATGCACGGGCGATAGATTCATCATACGTTGCATGCAGCCTAAATGGCCAGCGGCTTTGCGCTAATAAACTAACAACCGGTTCAAGCTCCTTTTCCATTGATTCTGGCAAATCAGGTCTTGGTTGTAAAAAATCTTCAAAATCAGCAGCTGAAAACACTAACATTTCCCCTGCTCCATTATGATGATAATAATCATTCCCTTGTTGATAAGTTGTGGTTTTCGTCCAATGTTGAAAATCTTCTAATTCTTGTTTTGGTTTTTGTGTAAATAAATTATAAGCAATGCGTACCGTTAATTTATTTTCGTTATTCAATTTCTCAATCACTTGATAATCTTCAGGATAGCGTTGAAAACCACCGCCGGCATCACAGACACTGGTTACCCCTAATCTATTCAATTCTCGCATGAAATGTAAAGTTGAATTAACTTGATCTGCTTCACTGAGTTTAGGCCCCATCGCTAAGGCAGAATATAAAATCACTGCATTAGGGTGAGCAATCAGTAAACCTGTGGGATTACCATTTGCATCTCGTTCTATTTTAGTGCCGGGTAGCTCTTGAGTATTTTTATCATAACCAATGGCATGTAACGCAGCCTTGTTTAACAAGGCACTGTCATATAAATGCAGGATAAACACCGGTGTTTCGTTGGATGCTTCATTAATTTCTTTTAACGTTGGCATTCGTCTTTCTTTAAATTGAAACTCGTTCCAACCACCAACCACTCTGACCCATTGTGGTGGTGGAGTCCTTCGCGCTTGCTCTTTTAACATCATTAGCGCATCACCAAGTGTTTTTACCCCATCCCAACGCAATTCCATATTAAAATTGAGTCCTCCACGAATCAGATGTAGATGTGAATCATTTAAACCAGGAATAACCGTTTTGCTTTTTAAATCTATTTTACGAGTGTTACTATCTGCGAGCTTCATGATGTCTTGATCACTGCCAAACTTAATAAAAGTCTTATTCTTAATTGCTGCGGCAGAAATGTTTTTTCCAAAAGTACCGTAACCTTGAATATTGCCATTATAAATGATGAGATCGACTGACATCTTGGCCTCCAGAATCATTTATTTTAGGTGCATAAACACGACAGATATTTAAATTCATTAAAAAAGTATATATGAGATAACGACTATAAAAACACTCAGTATAAAAATTGACAACCATTTAAACTAAAGCACCTTACCTATAACGGCGATACTATTATAAATGTAGGAAAAATCTGCAAAGAAATGGATATCACAACCCTTATCTCTCAATTAAATCCCTTAGCCATTTGCGGCATTCTTTTAATCCTGGGACTTATTGGTGGCCAGATCACACGATTAATTCGCTTTATACCTAAGATCACAGGATATATTGCCGTAGGATTTATTGTCGGCCCTGGATTATTAAACATCGTGAACCAATCTGTTTTGCATGACATTAAAATTCTTATCGATATTTCACTTGGATTAATTCTTTTTAACTTAGGGCGCCAATTAGATTTTACTTGGCTAAAACATGATTTAAGCCTGCTTTATATGTCTATCACCGAATCACTCTTAACCTTTGTTACTGTATTTATTGCATTTATTTGGATGAATTTTTCAATATTAGCTGCCTCTTTTGCGGCATCCATTGCTATCACAACTTCCCCCGCTGTTATCATGCTAATAGCAAACGATCTTTCTTCAGAAGGCCCTGTAACCAGAAGAACATTAATGCTAACGAGTTTAAATAATTTTTGGGGGCTTATTTTATTCACTTTGTTGATTCCTTTTGCCAATCCTAAAATACATGGCGCGCTCCCCATTTTAGCTGATTATGCTTATAAATTTTTTGGTGCATTAATCTTTGTGCTCGCGATTTTTAGTGTTTGCGTATTCATTGGCAAGCTTATTACCAAAACCAAACTCAATCAAATTGTGCTCTTTGTTGGTATGATTTTAATTACTATCAGTCTTGCTAAATCTATTGATCTCTCAGTTAAACTATCACTTTTTCTTTTTGGTGTTATGGTACGAAATCTAGATTTTAAACACATTTTTATTGAAGTTGACTTTGAATGGGGTATCCATTTAGCTTTTATCCTTTTATTTGTTATCACTGGTATGCAAATCAATCTTCATGGCATTGTTAATTATACCTTTGCCGTCTTCGCATTTATTAGCTTACGTTTATTAGCGAAAAGTGCCGGCATTTGGTTATTGGCCAAAAAGAGTCGATTAACTTCAAAGCAAACGTTTTCGATTGGTCTTGCATTAACCCCGATGGCGGGGGTTACCATTGGCATGCTAAGCACGCTTACCGATTTTAATCCAGAATTTGGCAGCCAATTAACCACTATTATTGCTTCTGCAGTCGCTGTTTTGCATATTTTGGGTCCTATTGCGACTCAGTATGCTTTTATTCGTTCCAATGAAACATTAATTAATAGAATGTAAATGGATGGGTTATGAGTCATCTACAATCATTTAAAGGCGCCAGCTTCCCAACCATCGGTGTTGAATTAGAGTTACAACTCATCAATTTATTTAATTTTAATCTTGCAACCGAAGCACAAGATTTTTTACGACGCCTTTCACAACGACAACACTCAGGTGAAATCAAACCCGAAATAACCCAAGCCATGATTGAAATTAATAGTTCAATTCATGAAAACTATACCTCTTTAAATACGGAACTTATATTATTACGTAATTTAATCGCCGATGAAGCGCAAAAAACACACATTGGCGTTTGCGGTGGCGGCACCCATCCTTTTCAAAAATGGAAACATCAACGCATTTATGAAACAGAACGCTTTGCCAATGTCTCAGAGCAATATGGTTATTTAGCAAAACAATTTACGGTCTTTGGCCAGCATATCCACATTGCTTGTCCCAATGGGGATGATGCACTTTATCTTTGTCATGCCTTAGCACAATACATTCCTCACTTTATTGTCTTAACAGCCGCCTCTCCTTTCCAGCAAGGCGTTGATACCTCTTTTGATTGCTCGCGCCTTGGCGTGATCAATGCTTTCCCTTTGAGTGGCACCCCTCCGTGGATTTTGAAATGGTCTGAATTTGAAAAGTATTTTGATTATCTTTATGAACTCGATATCGTTAAAAGTATGAAAGACTTTTACTGGGATATTAGGCCAAAGCCTGAATATAGTACGATTGAAATCAGGATATGTGATACCCCTCTTACAGTTGAAAAGGCCGCTGAAGTTGCAGCTTACGCTCAGTTACTGGTTTATTGGCTATTAGATAAAAAACCGCGCATTGACAAAGAGCTTTACACAACTTATTTAATCAATCGCTTTAGAGCAGCGCGTTATGGCTTTGGTGCTATTTTAGTCGATTCTCTTAAAGGAAGACATGTCCCATTACTACAAGATATTTTAATGACCTGTGATACATTAGAAAGTTATGCTATCACCCTTAAAAGTGGCATCGCCTTAAACCGCATCCGCGAAACTACCTTAAAGCGGCACAACGGGGCTACATGGCTGCGGGCACAATATCAACAATTTGAAATCTTAGAAAATACGGTTAGAAGCCAAGCCAATCTCTGGATGCAAGATGATGCTTACCAGTTAGGCGAGCCATTTTCAAATTCTAAGATATTATGAAGTACTACCTTCTCTAATGATTGCGATAATTGATATTGCTGACGTTGCCGCTGGGTACTTGTACCTCGTTCAAGAATATTCATAATCGTTAACATATATTCTTCATATTTTAAGTCGATAATATAGGGTGATAATTTTTGTAGCCAATCCAGAATGTCTTGCTTAATTAATTTTAAATTACCTGAACCGGATATAATAATTTCTGCATTCAAACCATAACGCATAACACGCCATTTATTTTCTCGTGACATCCATGATTCTGGCAATTGTACTTGATCAATCCAATCTCCATTATCACGAAACCAATGAGCGAGAAGATGAATAAAGGCAACTAAGGCCATCGTTTCATCTAAAGTGGCCAAACCATCACAAACTCTTATTTCTAAAGTACCAAATGCCGGGCTTGGACGAATATCCCACCATAAATCTTTTAGTGATTTAATCGCTTCAGATTTAATTAAGGTATGATAAAGATTTTCAAAGCCACGCCAATTTTTTACACAGTAGGGTTGCCCTGCGGTAGGTAATGCTTCATATGTTGTCGGCCTGCATGAAGCAAGCCCTGTATCATTGCCTTGCCAAAACGGTGAACTCGAAGATAATGCAAGCAAGTGCGGCATAAAGTGCATAAAAAAATTATTAAATCGAATACACTCATCCCCATTTTTCATCCCTAAATGGACATGCATACCAAAAACCGTCATACGACGCGTTAACCATTGGTTGCGATCAATTAATTCGTAGTAACGCTGTGTTGGAGAAATAATGCAATCTGAATACTTGGCAAAGGGATGACAACCGGTTGAAGCATATTTTATTCCTAAGCTTTTACCTAATAAATCTAAATGTCTCAATGAACGCTTTAAATCTGCTTTTGCTTCATGTGTGTTGCCGCAAATATCGGTAATCACTTCGATGGTACTTAAATAAAATTCCTGTTTAATTTTAGGATTCAAGTAAGATTCATCGAGTAAAATGCCACCTTTAGGGGTTAGATCGAGTGTTTTATCATCAATCAACTGTAATTCAATCTCTACGCCTAACGTCAGATCTTCACTTTCATTGAAGATCATTTCATGTGGTATCTCAGATAACTTGGATGGTGTGATCTCTAAGGCAAGCTGCTCAATCATCTATTTTTCCTTACGATACTTGATGTGATTTACCCATGCATATCATCATTCAAATCTCTGCGTTCCAATATAATTAGCATTCAAATCATTTTCATTCAAGTTTTTGGTATTAAATTAATTTGAGTAATTAACTACTTTTTATTCAATAAGCAGAATGGTAAAATGATGAAAAAGTGGCATTTAAACTGGATACTGAATGGATTTGTTAGATTCAATTCCGCTGGCAGAACAAGCACTTCCCGAAGAACACACTTCTGAAATCAAGTTACCAAACTATCCTAAGCGGATTTTTCTCGCACTACGCTCTATTATGCAATCGATGGATTCGCATTCACGAAAATTAAATAAGCTGTTTGATATTACGGTTCCACAAATAGTTTGCTTGTATGAAATTTTCGAAAGGGGTGCAATGACCATTTCAGTACTTGCAAAAAGTATTCATCTTACACCCAGCACTTTAGTCGGCGTTATTGATAGATTAGAAGAAAAAAAACTCGTTACGCGAATGAGGGACGTTGCTGATAGACGAGCTATTTTTATCGATATTACCGATAAAGGAAGAGATTTTGTAAAAAATGTACCACAACTAATGCACAATCGGCTCTACGGCAGCTTACAATCACTTTCAGAAAGTGAACAAATTCTCATTGCAAATTCGCTTGAATTGCTCGTCCATCTACTGGAGCAACCTAATTAAGCCGATACTTTCAACGCTTCCGCTTTTTCTAAAATATCCGGTAGCGTCAATTTTCGATAGTATGATTCGATAGTTAAGTGACAAGGTTTAGTGGTTGGAATTAATTCGATGGTATAAGGCCCTATATGCTCAACCGCTAAAATATCATCGACACTTAAATGATCATCACTATGTTGTTGCAACATACCAACACATAACTCTTCTTTTGCGCGCGCTAAACCGTCTATTCGTGAAGTCGCGACATAAAAATTGGTTTCGTGCTTTTCCCCAAACAAACCCTCTTGATAACCACCAAAATTGGCAAAATACAGTGTTTTGTCACCTTCTTGCTTTTGATAATACTCACGAATCACAACTTCATGCCCATCAACATATTTCAATTCAACGGAAGAATCGATATGCAAACTTTTGGTTATTTTACCAAACCATTGATTCACTAATTGCGGATAAAGTGCTTCTAAAGATTCACCGATAGCAAATACCACATCATGTAATTCAATATGACAACCAGGTGCACGTCCACCTAATAAAACCGCGTATAATTTGAGCATCTCATCCTCCAAAACAGCAGTACTTCAACATTCTAACGAAATTTACCCTAGGTAAAAACGTTATAGCATAACGTGATTGGTTGGTTAACTTTGAATTTTAATGTTTTAGTTCAAGGTAATGGATTAAATTAAAACAATTTGGATGTCAAACTTGAAGCGCTACCTTATATTACTTGGACTCATCACCGTATTTTCTGCTGCTTGCGATCGGGAAAAATTACCTCCCATCGAGAATATCAAGTTACCCCCAGGTTTCAAAATTGAGGTTTTCGCTTACAAAGTTCCTAACGCACGTGGCATGACACTCGGTGATAAGGGCACTTTATTTGTTGGCTCTAAAGATCTGGGGACAGTGTATGCCATCATTGATGATCCTCATCACCCTAAAAAGAAAAAAGTACTTGTTATTGCAAGCGGCTTAAATATGCCTGTCGGTGTTGCATTTAAAGATGGCGCCCTCTATGTCTCAGAGGTCGATAGGATCCTGCGTTATGATGATATTGAAAAAAACTTAAACCATCCGCCTAAACCCGCTGTGGTGAATGATACCTTTCCTAGAGAAGATGATCATGGTTGGAAATTTATTGCCTTTGGTCCTGATGGGTGGCTCTATATCCCTGTTGGAGCCCCCTGTAATGTTTGTCGCTCCGAAGATGCCCGTTTTGCAACCATTATGCGTATGAAGCCTGATGGTAGTAATTTAGAAATTTTTGCTCACGGCATTAGAAACAGTGTTGGCTTTGATTGGCATCCTAAAACCAAAGATTTATGGTTTACAGATAATGGACGAGATTGGATGGGAGATGATCTCCCTCCCGATGAACTTAATCGAGCATCTCATAAAGGATTAGATTTTGGTTTCCCCTATTGCCACGGCAACAGTATTGTTGATCCTGAATTTGGCCAAGGTCATACTTGCGAGGAATTTACCCAAAGCGTTGTTGAATTAGCACCACATGTCGCAGCGCTTGGCATGCGTTTTTATCATGGCAACCAATTTCCACAAGACTACCAAAATAAAATCTTCATTGCAGAACATGGTTCATGGAACCGAACAAGTCCCGTTGGATACCGTATCACCATGGTCAACCCAGACTTTGAACCGCAAAAAAGTTATCACGTATTTGCCGAAGGCTGGTTACATAATAACGAATCTTGGGGCAGACCGGTGGATGTCCAAGTGATGCCAGATGGCTCTTTACTGGTCTCTGATGATCTGGCGGATGCTATTTATCGGATTAGCTACGAGAAATAACCGTAGGATTATCCCTATTTTTTCACCTCTCCCTGCGGGAGAGGTCACTGAGCGAAGCGAAGTGGGTGATGGAATCATTAAACGTCATTAAGCAGATTTTACTTGCTGATAAAAATCTGCCCCTGTGATATTCGCTGCCCAATCTTTTTTCATTGGATCAGCTGTATGAGCTGCATCTAACCAAAGCGTGTAAAGTGTTTTATTCTCTTCGAGTAAATGCCCTGTCATGGCAACGACTTGCTTACAATGCGGAAAATTAACCGCAACTGTAATAGCATTGCCATTGTAAAAACCCGTGATTGGCATAGGAACATTCATATCCGCTTTACAATTCCCAACGGCCGTTGTAAAAGTACCCGTAATTTTTCCGGTATTTTCTTCTTGGGGATGTAATTCCAGTTTCATGATTGAACCACGTTGATTTTTGTAAATCATTTCCTGTGCAGAGGCCACTTCAGAGCAGCCCATGCTCAACATACCCAGCACCGTAATAACCAAACCATATTGTAACTGATTCATATTGATTCCTTTTTCGAGTAACAACTTAAAACACCGTTAGAGCATAACAGGAGTATTGCTGAAGTGCACCCAGGAAAATTACTAGGTACTTTTTTCACTGCTACCGCAGTTTTGATTTTAGAAGATTCTTTTACCCCGGGTTCTACTCACGTGCCTTACGGCCGTAATGGAGGGAACAGGAAATCTACCTCATAAAGAACCGCGGTAGCGGTGACACAAATAAAAGGTTAAAGGTCACTCGTTTTTATAACTTGTTATCAAACATGAGATGTATAAAACCTTCCATTATCGCTATTTGAAAAAGTTCAGAACGTTTACGACAATGGCATTTTTCTTTAATACTCGCCAAATGAAACTCCACTGTTTTGGCTGAAATATCTAATAAAGCACCAATTTCTTTTGCCGCTTTGCCATTTAAAAAATGCTTAATCACTTGCGCTTCACGCTGCGAAAACTCAATAGCACCATATTGATATGAAATTTCCTCATTATTTTCAACAGGAAACGGTTTTTCACAAATCACTTCCAACACATACTCGTCATAATAAAAAGATTCATTCTCGTTATAATGATAAAAATTGAGATAGTGTTTCATTGCCCTGTGTAAAAAGTGATCTTGCCTGTGGATAGGCAAATATTTAATTTGTGATGCCCAACTCTTAAAAAAAGGCTCCAATAAATCAGGGTGTTTAAAGTAGGTACCATATTTCATTAATTCTAGCTTATGAATAATAAAGCCTGATTCGCAAAGCATACGACACACATCAGGAATAGAAACATCATAATAATCTTGCGAATAGTTTTTAAAATAGCTACGCCATTCTATTTCTTTGGCTGCATGAGAAAGAAAGCGATCGTTTTTGGGATGACCATGACGAACAAAAAATTGTAAATAGGTTTTTCCCTGAGGTTTTAACGCATTATAAAGATTATTAAAAACGGTTTGCTTTTCTTTAATCCACATAAAACAATTATTCAAAGAAATCACAGCATCAAATTGTTCAGGCATACAAAGCTTGCGAGCGTCTTGCAGGGCAAATTGCAAATTAGGTAATTGATGCTCTGTTGCTTGTTCAATCTCACTGGCTTGATTATCTACCGCTAGAAATAGCTGTTTAGGATATTGTTTTGCTAAATGAGCGCTAGTTTTACCTTGGCGACATCCTAAATCTAATATTGACCGATGGTCAGATAAATCAATCTTGCTCAATAAATGAGAGGCCCATTCAGCATGAATCGATGGCGGGGTGTTCATTCATTACCTTAACTTTCTATGAGAATGCTAGAGCATTTTAATAGAATAAATGAGTGAATGAACAGTTATTATTTTTATTTATCAATATAGCTTATGGTTAAAAAGCCCCTATCAAACTCACAATGAGTTTGATAGAAAGGCCCCTTGGCATTATTCCCTCTGCGCTGCAGGTTCTGGTGCTTTAATCCTCACGTCATTGACGACTTTTCTTACACCAGCAACCCCTTCAGACAATTTTATAGCATTGTCTATTTGTTGTTGATTATCCGCCGTCCCTGTTAAATGGACTATGCCATTTTGCGTTTCAACGCTGATGGATACTGCACTAATGGCTGCATCACCAAAAAGTTTTTCCTTCAGAAATTTACTTTTGACATCAGCCGTAATGGCAGTATCTGAGCGTTGCTCTGTTGACGTTGAAGTCAAATCAGCAAGTCGCAAGGTAGTAGCCTCATATGCTGTGGTATTGGCCATCACGCCACTCACGTAAAGTGGTGACGTTATGGCAACTGCTAATACTAATAATGTTGAGCGTTTCATACAAATTATCTCCTACTGTTATGATTTCCATCAAATTATCATATTGTTACTCTCTAATCATAGAACATGAGAATATGATAAAAAAAATAAACACTGAAATTTTCAGTAATACGCCACAAATAAATGCAAAATCCAAGGGAATATTCAGTGCAGTTTCATTGTTAAATGTAATATATGTCATGTTAATTAACATATAATAATTAATAGTCATATAAGATATTGAATGAGGTTATTATGACAGCAAAAAAGAAAGGGCATGGCACTCATAAGAGTAAATATGGCAGGGGTGCGCAAAAAACCATTAAGAAAGAAATGCATGATTTTAAACATGGCAAAGCAAAAAGTGGCACTGGTGGTAAAAAAGTAACAAGCCGCAAACAAGCAGTTGCCATTGGTATTGCAAAAGCACGAAAAAAAGGACAAAAAACCCCTGCTAAGAAAACGGCAGGAAAATAAGTAAACTTGCACTTCAAGATGTAATACATGCTTGAAGTGCAATTTATGGTTAATTAGCCACTTGTGGATATCGTGAAACCCGATAAGTAAATACTAAAGTACTTATCACCACTAACAGCATAAACGTTAGCAAAACGCCTAAATTTGGATAAAAACAAGTTATTGTCAATCCGGAAATTAACCAGGCTAAAGCTTTTAGCGCGGTGCCACTGCCCATCGCTTCGCCTTGCTCATCTGCCGATACCGAATTTGAAATCAATACCAGCAAGACATTATACATCATGGCTATTCCTAGCATCATCGGTACCACACTAACCCATGCCAATAGATCAGATTGGCATAAAATAATGGCACTGATTATTGAACAAGCAATCAATAGAATCCCACCTCTTAGTAAGGTTAAATATCGCCATTTATTCAATAAGTAACGAATCACCACTAAAATTCCCCCTGAGAAACAAGCACCTAAAAAGGTGGTAAACAATCCTATTTGTCCTGAGGTATATTGGAACTTTTCTGCTAACAACAAGGTACTTAGCTGAAAGAAACAAGCAAGGCACCAATGAACAAAAAAACAATAGCCAAGAAAAGCCTCTGATCCGCTTGTCAAAGCAAAAAGAAAAGCCTTTTTTAAACAACACTGTCAATGGCTCCTTCGCAGGTTTTGCAATAGAACCGTCTTTCGGTAAAAAAGCATATAGCGTTATCGCATTGACGATTGTCAGCAACATCGACACCATAAATGGCATTTCAAAGTGAAATCGCCCCGTTAAGGAGGGTTCAGCTAACAATCCCCCTATCATAGGCCCCACAATAAAACCAATAGTCCCGGCAAAAGTGGCACAAGACATATTCTTGCTTTTCTCTTCATCGCTACTTAGATCAATGATCATTGCTTGCGCAATTGATTCTGATCCATCCATAAATCCTGCCAAAGCACGACATACAAATAACAATAGCAAACTTCCTTGAAAAATCGCCGATGCCGATAGCAAAAAGCTTACACTGATGCCAATCAATCCCATTAAAAGGACTTTTTTGCGTCCTTGCTGATCAGACAATCTACCTAAAAATGGGGCACCAAAAATCATACAAAACGTTGGAATCGCTAAAATCATAGAATAGCAAAAAGTTTGCGTAGCCAATGTGGTTTGCGGATTAAACAACGGTTCATAGGATTGCATGAATAATGAGGCAAATATCGGAAATACTAGCCCAATACTCATGGCATTAATAAACAGTAAAAAACAAAGTGAGAAAATTCTCATTTACGTCTCCTTAAAGAAAAATCTTGATAAAATAGAAGATTTTCTCTAGAGAGAGCTTGAAATGGTTTGCCAGTATTTAATGGCAGCTTTTGAAGCTCACTCTAGGTGAGCGTATGACGAGGGAGCATATGAAATCCTAACGTTTTCTCAAATATTGAATGCATTGTAGCTTCAAACTATTCCTGTATCAAGCCATGCGCCTGATAAGCTTGGGCAATTATCGGCTATATCTGCTCATCCGGCTTTTAAGCGGCGCACAAATAGGCTGAGTATTATCATGCATATGCTTGCATCTATTTAGCGAATAAATGACTTGCGGTGCTTTGGTTAATCTTAGCTTATCATCATGGTTTGGCAACACAGCAGGCTTTACAGGTTGTTGTGCTCTCGTTGAGGATTGTGCATACCAGGCAAAAAGTTTTGCGGTTAGCGATATTCCCAAATAGGCCGCTAAGCCAAAACCTAATGACAACCCTAGGCTAGCAGAAAAATACAGAGCGCTTACGGCGACAATACACCCTGTGATGACAGCAATATTGGTAAGTGAAAACCAACTTTGCTCTGGTTTTTCATGCATTTTAGAGGGTTTAACATTCAATTCGTTCGATAAATACAGTGCAAAATATGGCATTGTTTTCATCGACTGCATGGCACTAAGCAACACATTATCTGCATGTTCAAAACGAATCTTTTCCGACAAACTATAGGAAGTAGATATCTCTTTTGTGACAATTTTTTCACCACCTGGCATCACGATATCACAACGTTGTCTCATGTCTTGATGCGCACTAATTAAAGCATGGACTTGCTGAGCAAATTCGATGAATGCGGGATTATGCTTTTTAGCCTGATATTCATTAATATCTCGAAAAGCCCGAAAAACATACTCTAACTGAAATTCGCTACGCACTCGCATAATATCGTAGCAATCGGCTAGATAGATTAATTTTCTCAAATACTGGTAAGCGGGAATAGACTTGGCTGAAATGCCCTGTTTTTTAAGAACATTCGCATAATCATTGGGATGATCTTTATAAGCAGCCGCTGCACCTACGATCTTTGCGATTTTGGGTGAAATGCCTTTTTTTATTAAAAATGCAGTACAATTTTCTCCACTTTCTTTATCCCAATAATCAATGCCATCAGCCTTTCGCCCACTGTCATGGGCTAGACCTGCAAATGAAGCTAAGTTAATAATTTCTTTTTCGGTTAAGTGCCATTCTTCAGTCAGTGTGTTGAGAGCGTGTTTAGCATAATCCGGTAATTGTGCGCAGATTAAACGATGCAGTACCTTTACATACAGACTGACACGACTGGCATGCAGTGCACCATGATGCTCTCTTTCAAGCTGCCCATCTCGTAAATGGGCTTTAATACGGCCATTATACGGTTGCAAATAAGTCTCTTCGATGAGCTGATTAGCATTTTGATAAAAATATTTAGTTAAGTTGCTAATATTTTTATGTTGAAACCCTTTTTGCATACCATTCATATCAAACAAACTACAAATTAAGAATACTGAATTATATCAAATTTTTTAACGCAATCGTTGTCCATTCATCTTTTTTACCCACCTAGTTGAGAGAGTAAAACAGATGGGCTATCTTAGAACATTGCTATTAATACAGAGAATGGATGCATGATCGATCTTTATTATTGGACAACGCCCAATGGGCATAAAATCACTATTTTTTTGGAAGAAGCAGGTTTACCCTATCGAATTATTCCAGTTAATATTGCTAAAAATGAACAATTTAAACCTGATTTTTTGCAGATTTCTCCCAATAATAAAATTCCAGCCATTGTTGATCATTCACCGAATCAAGGTAAAGAACCTTTCACCTTGTTTGAATCAGGCGCTATTCTTTTGTACTTAGCAAAAAAAGCAAATCAATTTATAGCAAGTGATGCGGTTGGCTATTATCGAACATTGGAATGGCTCATTTGGCAAAATGCTGGATTAGGCCCGATGTGTGGACAAGCAAATCATTTTATGAATTTTGCACCTGAAAAAATTCCCTATGCGATTGAACGCTATCAAAAAGAAGCAAAACGTCTATACAGCGTCCTTGAGAAACAACTCTCTGCGCAGGATTATATTGCGGATGAATATTCGATTGCCGATATGGCATGCTACCCATGGATTGTTCCGCACAAGGCATTACAAATCAATTTAGATGATTACCCCGCCATTAAACGCTGGTTTTTTAATCTTCGAGAACGCCCTGCCATTCAAAAAGCTTACGCACTGGCAAAAGAGATCAACCCAACTTGATTACCCCAGCTCCTGTAAATCAGAATAAGGCAATTCATCGTCTTTTGCGATATGAATAGGAGCCTCTTGAAGCTTAAGTCCCTCTCCTATTTTGCGTAACACCATTGCTTTCACGGTGATGTTTTACATGATATTCCTCTAAACAGAGGAATATCATGGTCATGTTGCTATTGAATATCCGATGAAGTATTGAGCTTAACTTCATTCACAACTTTCTTAACACCATCAACCGATTCAGTCAGCTTAAGCGCACTATCCAGTTGAGCTTGATTGGTAGCGGTTCCTGTTAAATGAACAACACCGTTCTTGGTTTCTACCTGGATTGTGATAGCTTTTGCATCAGTCGTACCAAACAATTTCTCTTTAAGAAACTTTTCTTTGATATCAGCTGTGATCGTTTGATCTGAATGTTGCTCTGTTGACGTACTCGTAGAATGTTGCGTCGAAGTATCGAATGTTTGATCAGCAATGGCATTTGCTGCAAAGAATGATGACGCAACCATAACCAATGCTGACAATTTATTCAATTTCATTACAAGTCCCCTTATAAAATGGAAAACTCTTATATCTTCATATTGTAGAACACAACTTTTCACTGTATTAAAAAATATCAGTGTAGCCACATTGTTTACTGCTTATTTTCTCTTGCCCAATTGATTAACCCACCTGCGATTAAAATATCCACTTGTCGCGATGAAAGATCATGGCGCAAAGTAATAGGCTCTTTTTTATTTTCTACGGTTGCGATTAGCTCACTGCCTTTTTTAAGACTGTTTATGATGCTTTTCAATACAATAACATCATTTCGCTTGATTAAATCATAATCTGTTGGATTGACAAAAACTAACGGCAAGATGCCAAAATTGACTAAATTCTGCCAATGAATTCGAGCAAAGCTTTTAGCAATCACAAAATGTAACCCTAAATATCGCGGTGCTAAAGCTGCATGCTCACGACTTGAACCTTGACCATAATTTTCGCCAGCAACGATGGCATGTCCATCTTTGTTATGAATTGTTTGGGCTTGTTTTACATAATCTTTATCAATCCTATCAAAAACAAATTCGCTTATCTTAGGAATATTGCTTCGATAAGGCAGTACTTTAGCGCCGGCCGGCATAATATCATCCGTTGAAATATTATCGCCAAGCTTTAGCAATGCTGGACAATGCATTTCATCAGGTAATGGATGTAAAATAGGTAAAGAAATAATGTTAGGGCCTTTCACCAACTCAACTTGACGAGCTTTATCTATCGGTAAAGGTGCTTGTAACATTTCATTATTAATAATCGTTTTATGAGACTTCACTTTGGGATAAGGAAAATCTAAACTTCTAGGATCGGTAATTTTCCCCATGAGGGCTGAAGCCGTTGCGGTTTCTGGGCTACAGAGAAAAACACTATCTTCATCGGTGCCTGAACGTCCCGGAAAGTTGCGTGGAACAGTTCTTAAACTATTTCGTCCGGTTGCCGGTGCTTGCCCCATGCCAATACAGCCATTACAGCCTGCTTGGTGAATTCTGCCCCCTGCGTGAATTAAATTTTCAAGATGCCCATCTCTGACAAGTTCTTCAAGAATATTACGTGAAGAAGGATTGATATCAAATGAAACATTGGGATGAACGCGTTTTTTACTTACCATCATGGCCGTAATTGCAAAATCACGATACCCTGGATTGGCAGAAGAGCCAATGTAAGCTTGATAGAGTTCTTTCCCTTGCACATCGCTAACGGGTACGACTTTTCCAGGACTTGATGGCAGTGCAATTAAGGGTACTAAAGTTGAGAGATCGATTTCATCATGGAGATCATATTGCGCTTTTGGATCAGCTTGTAGTTCAACCCAATCTTGTTCTCGCCCATGGCTTTTCAGGAATTTTAATGTCTCTTGATCTGAAGGAAAAACCGTTGCTGTCGCACCTAATTCTGCCCCCATATTGGCAATAACGTGCCTGTCCATGGCGGTTAATTTCTTAACTCCTGGGCCATAATATTCAATAACAGAACCTACCCCACCTTTCACATCATGCCGTCGTAACATTTCTAAAATAACGTCTTTTGCACTCACCCAATCCGGTAAGCTCCCTGTTAATTTGACGCCAAATACCTTGGGCATTTTGACGTAAAAAGGGTGTCCGGCCATTGCCATCGCGACTTCTAATCCACCTGCACCCATCGCTAACATACCCAGACTACCTGCTGCGCAGCTATGGCTATCAGAACCTA
This sequence comes from Candidatus Berkiella aquae, assembly GCF_001431295.2. Taxonomy (NCBI): domain Bacteria; kingdom Pseudomonadati; phylum Pseudomonadota; class Gammaproteobacteria; order Candidatus Berkiellales; family Candidatus Berkiellaceae; genus Candidatus Berkiella; species Candidatus Berkiella aquae. Next base: position 2,072,075 of record NZ_LKAJ02000001.1, read on the forward strand.
ATAGGGTTTTACCGGGTTTACCAAAACTCTGCATATGGACTGGATGGCTTACGCCATTACCTGGGCGGCTATACCAAATGCCAAAGCGTTGGCAGGCGCTTCTTAAAAATAAATGATCGTCTGCATTTTTATAGTCTTCTTGAATAAGATTATGATCAACATACTGCGCACTTAGATCGACTTTGATTTGATCAACTCCCATCGCTTCAAGTTCTAGCATGACTAATGTGCCCGTGGCATCTTGAGTCAAGGTCTGATCAATCTTGAGCGCTATCTCTTTTTTAGGGATCATCTCCCCTTCAATTAAATGGGCTTGAATAAGTTTCTGGGTGACATTAAAAGGCATATCTAACTCCTTGATATAGGCGCATTCCATTTTGCGGGTTCAAGTATAAGCGATCCAATCCACCTATCAGTATGAAGCTAGAACAAAGAAAACAGTACTGTTTGTTTACACAATCCTTAGTAATTAAACTTAATATCTTATGTGAATAATTTTATCAGCCGCTTATAAACCACATGCTCTTTGATGGCATTGGCAAATAACGTTAATATCGCGCCAGAAAGGATTGTCGCAATACCCACCACTTTTGGCAGCTCAATGCTCTCTTCTAAAAGCACAATGCCAAAAATGACCACAAATACCGGTTCTGATACGGAAAGAATGGAAGCCTTTTCTGAACTAATTCTTTTCAAGCCTTCCAAAAATAATAGCATCGGAATAGCCGTAGTAATGGTGCCAAAAGCGACAATATAAGCCCATTGCTGATAACTAGTTGGTAAGCTAAAGTTTTTATCCCATAAAGCGTAGACCAAACAAGCTGTTGCGCAGCCCAATGAGACCATCAAGGTTGAAATAATAGGCGATACTTTAAGATTTTTACTTGAAACAATATAGCCTGCATAACAAATGCCTGATAATACGGCTATGGCGATACCCAAAGCATCCGCTTTGAATTCACTCATATCAACTAATAAAGACATTCCTAAGATAATCAAGCAAATCGCCAAAAAGTATATTTTAGGCATGGCTTGTTTGAATAAAATCCAATTGATTAGCATGACAAAAGCAGGATAGGTAAAGAAAACCACCATCGAGGGGCCTGTGCCAATATATTGGCAAGCAACAAAGTAAATGCCGGCGGAAACACTATAAAATAAGCCGCCTAGCGTAAATGTTTTGAATAAGACGGTTTTACTTTCTTTAATCGTATTGTTCTGATAAATCAGTACGAATCCCACTGTAATGGCAGAAATAAAGAAACGCCAAAATTGCATACCCGCAATGCTAAAATCTAAATCAATGAGCTTTACACCAAAATAGCCTACTAAACCATATAACAACCCCGAGAATAGCGCTAATAAAGCACCTTGTGTTTCAGAAGAAAAACTCATTATTTGATCGCCTGTGCCGTTATCGCTTTGCCTTTGGGCAGTTTTAAAAATAGTAAGTTACATGCAAAAATAATGATAATAAGGAAGGTAAAGGCAGCACTCAAATCATCCGCACTATACAGACGCTCTCCACTTTGTCCATATTCGCCATTCCATTTAACATCTAAATACCAGCCAATAAATTGCTGGATAATTGCGCCGCCCAGCATATTCAAGGTATTGACAACACCCAAGGTTAATCCGGAATGTCGTTTAGGACTAAATTGAACGGCACTTGCAAAGCAAATCATTTCAGCAGCACAAAAGACACCAATTGAGGTTAATATCATTGAAAGTTGCCATAAATGAAGGTTATTCGCATAAAGTAAGAAAAACAGCGAAATCATAATACCCATAGCACAGAATAAGATGGTTTCTTTTGACTTATTCCATCTCATGCTTAACCAAGGCAAAAGTAAGCTTCCTACCGTTAAACCACCATATAAATAAAGTGATAATTCAGCGGATACCGCACGCGACAAAGCATATTTTTCCATTAAAAATGCGGTGCCCCATAGATCGGCCAACACACACAGCGGCGTATAAACACTAACCGCAACAATGGAATAGATAATAATTTCTCTGCTTTTAAAAATGTCGCTTAAACCTTGGCGCAGTTGATTTAGGTTATTGGTTTGAACATCGACAACGGTCGTTTGTTTAGGGATAGCAATAAACGCTAAAACCAAAATGACAAGACCAAAAGCCGCACAGAGGTTTAAACTATGTTGCCATCCATTGAGTTCAAGGATGGTAACCATACATTTACCCGATAAAAGCGCGCCTAATGTCCCGAGTGATAAGGTCATCCCCATGAACAGACCACTATATTTTTCAGGCAGATGATCATTCACCAGCTTTAGAGCACAAATAAAGGCGGGAGCTGAACCTAGGCCAATTAAAAATCTTCCCAGTTGTAACATCCACAGATGTGTCGCAAAAGAGAAAATTAAAGTACCTAAAATACAGAGTATAATTGACATCATGACGACTTTGCGCACGCCAATTCTATCAAGGATGAAACCCAGTGGGATCTGTAATAATGAATAAGAAAATAGATAAATCGATCCTAACGAAGAAAATTGCTCTGCAGTAAGCTTAAAGGCATGCCGAAGCTCTACTACCATAATCCCAGGAGAGACTCGCAAAATATATTGATAAAGATAAAAGCCTGCAATCGCTAACCAAGCAATATAATAAATATGAAGGGATTTGCGCGTTGTTGTGTTCATTAGTGTCGACCCAGAAAAAGTTCAGTTAAAGAATAAGCAAATAGAAGATAGTCGCTATGCTGGTCGACGAGGCGATGGGGCTTGAATGATGTAAAATAGAATTTGAATAGTCATAATACCTAACAAAGTAATCGTATCGTGCTTGCGTGTCAAGGATTGGAAGATAAAAGAGGATAAAAACCGGCTTAATGTCAAGAAAGCTGTAGAACTTGGCAAAGCGTGAACTTCATCATGAAAGATAGGGTTCACGCTTTGATAGCGTTTCCTTAGCTATTTTTTCTTTGCATATAACTCTGCCGCACGCTTTCGCATGGTTGCAGGTGTTACATCTTCAATATGGGTAGAAATATACCAGCGATGCCCAAAAGGATCTTCAATGGAACCTGAGCGATCACCATAAAACATATCCATCACAGGCATTAATAATTTTGCACCACCGGCAACGGCTCGCTTAACCACATCATCTACATTTTTGGTGTAAAGATGGATACTGACCGCACAGCCACCAAAAGCACGGGGGCTACAGGCGCCCATATCGGGAAATTCATCGGCTAGCATGATTTTGGAATCCCCTATTTTCAGCTCCGCATGGCCAATTTTGCCACCGGGTTTTTCCATTCGCATCACGACTTTAGCGCCAAATATTTTTTGGTAATAGTCAATCGCTTTACTTGCCTTGTCGATAATCAGATAAGGCGTCACACTACTATAACCTTTAGGCGTAGTGAGAACTTTCTTTTTGGGTTTGCTGGGGCGTTTACTTTTCACCACCACTTTTTTTACCGTCCTTTTTTTCTTTACTGCGGTGGTTTTTTTAGCTGGCGATAGTTTACGTTTACCGGCGACAGATGCCTTTTTTGCCATTTTTATATTCTCCTTGGCTTACTGATACTATTTTTTTCTAGCTCTACTCATTAAATAATGCTGATGGAGGTGGTTATCAACATAATAAGGGGATACTAATGTTTGTAATTCCTTTCTAAATTGTTCAAGGCGTGCTGGCTCTTTTTTAAGATTCTGAATAAATTCGTAGATAGGCCCTGTTTCTATGGATTGCTGGTAATGACCTAAACTTAAAGCGGGGAAAAGCATGAAATCTTGAGCAAAAGCCAAATCTTCAACAGCATCTGCCAGCTGTTGGCGGACAAAATGCGGCTCTCCCCATAAAGGCGGTGGCGAAACCCCTTCAGGAGGGGGGGAAAATTTGCTGACTAAGCCAAACATTTTCCCAACACAAAGATGAGGTGGCCACGTTGAAAATGCAATGATTCCACCGGGTTTTAATACGCGTAGCATTTCTTGGATAGCAACCTGAGGTCTTGGCGCAAACATATGACCAAATTGACTCAATACCGCATCAAAAGAATGATCTGGAAACGGCAGGGATTCTACATCCCCTTCTTGCACATCGACGGTTACGTTAGCGATTGCAGTATTTTCCTGCGCACGGTTAACTAAAGCAGGACATAAATCGATTCCAGAAGCCTTAGCGCCTATTTTAGCGGCAGTAATGGCAACCACGCCGGTACCACAAGCAACGTCAAGCACTTTGTCGCCTGGTTTAATGCGTGAAAATCGAACTAAAGAAGCGGCGCAAATCGTCGTAACCGCTTCAAGGGGAGCAAATAAACTCCAATTTTCTTTTTGGACTTCTTTGAAGGCAATTAAAGCATCATTTTCCATAACCTACCTCCGGCAATATAGGCACATCATACACTGAATAATCTCGTGCTATCTATATGACACTGTCGGAGTTAGCTAATGCACTATTTTTTAAGTTTTGCAGAAGAAGATTTTTCTTGCTGAATTTGTTCTAGCACTTTAATGCGGGTTTTATCTTCAGGATGTGTCGAACACCATCTTTCCCAAGCATTAACATAGGTTTTGTTAATAGATAATTTTTCCATTAACTTTTTTTCTAAAATAGCCGATTTCTTAAAAAAACTAATGAGATCTTTAGGATCAGTTAATTGCGCTGAATAAGCATCTGCCATTAATTCTTTTGTTTGCTGTAAACGATACCATGTAAGGTGTGCGGTTAACGCAAGACCAATTCCCCATAAACTTAAGGAGCAAACACCTAAGATAATGGCAATCCAATATAAACTCTGATGTAATCCTTTTTTGAAACTATCTTTATTAGCGATATGTCCCAATTCATGCGCTAAAGTCGCTACAATTTCTTTTCGGGTTATTTTCTTATTGGCATCAAATACACTCGAATCAATAAATACAAAGGACCTTTCAGCAGTTGAGCCTGCAGAAAGACTGGGGGGATAAAAATTTTTAAGGTCGATTAATTTTTTAACTAATTTTTCTTGCTGTTCGTTTGAATGCTTATTCTGTCGATACTTATTGGGTTGTTTAAATAGTGAGAAAACGTCTCTATAAAAAATAGTGCCAATGGTAATTCCAGTTTGATTACTTAACTGCTTGATAGTATTTAAAAGCCAACGTTCTTTAGGTTCAGTCCTATTTAATGCGCGATAAGTGCTAAATTCATCAGTGATGGTTTCAGGTCTTTTATCGCTTACAATGGTAAATAAATTCGCCAGCCAAACAAAAGCAACCACAGCAACATTGAATGTTAATAACAATGCCGCGATAGCCCCAAAGGAAGCGATTAATTCTTTCGCATAGCCAAAATAAGGCGACATTTCAACTAAACCTAGTGAGCCCGCCATCAACCATGCGGTCAGCGGTGCAAATCCGAGCCACACACAGGCGGTAAATGCGGTCCCTGCTAATATTCCCCAGAGAAGATAGCTTTGAAGTGATAGTTTTTGTTGAATTGAAAACATTGTTTTGACGCCTACTCGAACTTTTGTCAATTATACGACTAACAACAAAAAAATCAAGTCACCTTTAATAAGTCGAATAACTTGCTTTACATTTTACTCAATCGCTTGACAGTCATCGGGTAACTATCAAAAATGTGGGTCCGATTAACCCATGTTGATACCCAATATATGAAAGAAAAACTGTTAGCCCATATTAATCAAATTAAACAGCTTTTTTCTGAACGAAAAAAGAATATGCCGCCCGTTAGATTTCATAAACCTTACATTGAAGAAATCCAACAAGACGTAGAAACACTTGAACAAGCTTTTGAGACTATTCAACAACTCGATGAAGCCGAGAAAAAATCATTTGCACCATATACAATGTTTCATTTGATGGAAAAAGTGGTACCTGTGTTTAGACATTGGATGGCTCGCATCCAAACATTACAAAATTCTGGCCATAGCGATATCGCAGGGCATAAGAAAGCGAAGCAAGAATATGATGAACAAAAAGTCACTATTTATACGCTTGTTGCAGAATTAAATGCCTTAAATGGTGAAGCACTCATTTCTATTGATTCAACCGTGGAAAACCCCGGTCGTGAAATCATTAAACAGTATAAAAAAGATGATTATTTATTAAAGCATGTAATTCAAACGGTTGAAATCAATCATGAAAAGGTTGAAGAAAAACGATTGACCGCGACAAAGTAAGCTTTGACTCACTGTTACTGTTTGTTGATGAATTATTAAATTAGGATAGAAATCCCCCGCTCGCTTCCGTCTTCGCGATGCTACGCCGGACAAGCGCGAGCTGCCCCCTTTTATTCAAAGGGGGCAAATGATTTGCTTTGCTCATCTTCTAAACCTACTTCCCACAGCTTGTTGCATGTAAGCAATGATTATCGAATAATTCCTGGTTGCGGCAGCAACCTAAGTTGCTAGCCCCGGATGGAAAGCATTTTGCGATAGCAAAACTGCTTGGAATCCGGGGTATAGAATTCCAACCGGGGCACCGGTGAAATAATCTTGTTTCACTGCTACCGCAGTTCTTGATAGAGAGGACATTCCCACCCCGGGTTCCACTCACTTGCCTTACGGCTCGTTCGCTTTACCCGGGGCTATTAACTATCGCAGCTTCCGCTGCTTTAACTTTTTAATTTTCTAAACCCAAGTGCATCCAGTTCGTCAGGCGATTTCATTTCTAACAAGGGATTTTTTTTTACACCAACAACCAACTCTTTGTTTGCAGCAGCAACCCGAGGATATTGTGTTAACAGATTATTGTTTGCACCGAGAACACTTAAATTGTCTAGTCTACTTAAATCCGGCAATTCAAACAGCAGATTGTTATTGAGTCCTAAAATCTTAAGATTCTCAAATTGCGCCATAGGGGGTGGCAGTTCTATCAGAAAATTATTATCCAGACTCAAAATGCGTAATTTTTTTAACTGGGCAATGCCATCTGGCAGTTTTCTTAGCTTATTTTTATCTAACCCTAATTCTTCTAATGAATGGATGCGCAGCACCGACAAAGGTAAACTGCGAAATTCATTGCCTTCTAATCCTAATTCTTTTAAATGCTCAAGCTTTCCCATATTTTCTGGGAGTGATGATAAGCCATTAAATCTTGCATATAACACCTCTAAGGATTTCAACACTTCGATATTGCTAGGCAAACTAACAATTTTATTATCCGATAATGCCGCAGATTCCTTTGGAAAACGCGCATTAAGGTAGAGCCGCTTAATGTTGCTTAATGGCACAGCCGTTTGCGCAACATATTGCCGCGTTACCCGTGTCAAAAAGCTCAAATGAAGCCTTTCACTGGGTTTAGCCAACAAATGAATCGTTTGAAAATAAGCAAGTGAGGTATTCAGCTGCTCTATGATGACATTTAAGGCTTTGGGAGAGTGATATCGGTTAAGTTGCTGATAACCTTTCTTAATCTTCGAGACCGCATGTTGGTACTCTTTGGGCTGCGCATCAATCATGGCAAATACCGCTTGCTGCTTTTTCAGCAAAAAGGCACGTTCTGTCATTAATTGGGCGCAGTTGAGCATCGTGTTATCGCTTTGCCATTGCTTTTCTGCTATTAGAAAGATAAATACGATTATCGCAGAATCCGCTTTCGCTTGGATTATGGTCGGTATAGACAATCGTCGTGTCAGGTAAATGCTTTTTAAGCAATCTTTCGATTTTACCTTTGTTATCTGTTTTTGCATCATGATCAACGCGTGATGTTGCTTCGTCCATAAACAAGGTATCCGGTTTTTTCATGATGGCAGAAATAATTTCAATTCGTTGTTTCTCACCATCACTTAAATGAGGGCCAAACCAATCTTTGACAACTTCAAGATCATTAATAATGGATTCATTGAAACTTAATTCTCTCATTAACCCTTTGATCTTTCTAATTTCCTGAGCGGTTGCTTTTTTCTGGCTTGGATACAAAATGGCATCTAACAAGCTTCTTTGCACAGGGAAATAAGGATGTGAAGGAATAAAATGCATATTGTCTGACAAGCCACTGATTTTACCACTGGCGTACGGCGAGAGCCCTGCCACAGCGCGTAAAATCGAGGTTTTTCCTACCCCTGATGCTGCTTGCAACAAGGTGACCTTTCCTTTAGGAATGGATTGAGTGAATTTTTGTAAGATTAGCGTGCCATCTGGTTTTTTCAGCGTCAGATTTTTGATCTCAATCGCTTTATTATTTCCTTTGGAAAACTGTAAGTGCGCACGATTGTCTTCTTGAAGTTTTTCCCACTTCGTTAAGGTAGCATTAAAATCTTCAATACGTTTTAAAGAAACAGCACAATCGGTCACTTTATCAAAATTGTCACTCTTCCAAGTAAAGAAATTAACCACATTTTGAAAGTGATAAGGGATCTCTAATATGCTCGCAAAACTTAATTTCTGAGCGATAATGTTGGGTGCACAAAGCAATATAGCAAAAAAGGAAGTAAATTCTGCATGTAAATTCGTCGCAAAAGTTAATAATGAACGAATTTTTGACACAGAAACTTGAACGGCTCTACTTTGCTTAATGGAATCTAATAATGACTTATGCTCATAGTCAGTTCCCTTTTTAAATGCAATAGCCTCTGCATGGGTTTTAATATGATTGATCTTGGTTTGAATCTTGCCTTCCATCTTTCTTTGTTTGGACTGCAGATCTTCCAGCGAATCGCCCATTTTATTGGTGATAGAGTTATAAATCACGGCATAAATGACGGTGCTGATAACCAGATAGCCAGGTAAGACAAATGATAATGAAAATAAGCTAAGTTCCAAAGGAACAGAAAGCATATAAAGGCCAACAATCCCTACTGCAAAATTACTGACTGTTGTTAGGAAATTGTCGAATAATTCAGTGACAGTGGCATTTAATTCATAATTATCGTGGCTGATAAGCTGAGAAGGATTTTGTGCACTACTCTTGGGTAGCAAAGTGGCACCATAGTATCCTTTACTTTTCATCCATCGGTTTTCAAGTTTTTTGTTGATAGAGTGCGCTAATGAGCTTCCTAATAAGCTTGCCATCCAAGCATCAACACCTGTAATCGCACCGTAGCCAACAATGGCCGCCATACACTGCGCAGCTGCATAGAAGAATGCCGTATAGGTAACCCCTGGCACTAATAGCAACCCCATCAATGAGGCCATTGAGGTATTCACAAAAACCAGAGCAAAGGCTAATAATGTATTACCAAGAATAATCCCACCGGCCAACATTGTTCGCTTTAGATTTTTTGCATCCAACCCAAAATAGGGTCGATAAAAACGATAAAAACGTTTTGCCAATGAAAGCAAGGTGAGTGACTCAATCTTCTTTTTAATTTTGCTCTCTTCACTGCTCATGCTAATACTGCCCAATCAAACTCAAAGGTGAAAAATGGTAAGTTTCTATATTTTGTTTGTCAACTGCGACAAATACTTAGGCAAGATAACTTTAAATGGATTTCAATTCATTTTATCTGACACAGAAACAATCATGATCAACAATAAGAGGAGTCACTCTTCATTAAAATGCGAATAATTTTTTATTAGCAAAGTGCTATTTTTATTGATGTTTTTTTTAAACTATTGAAAACATCCATATCACAGAATGCGGATTATTCTTGTGTAAAATGCCTCTATATTTAACAATTATTCAAATAACTGGCTTAGTGGATAACTGGGTATTTTCACCTGATAAAATGCTAATTTTATCCGACGAATGGAGATCATTTTGTCAGGAATTTATGCATGATGTTCGAATAAACTAAATCCCTTGAATAGTGGGTAGCTACACCTACTTTTACTGAACCAATTTACGTCTTTTTTAAAACATTTATTCAAATAAACCAAAAAATCTAACGGCCATAACATTTCCTTGGCATTGTGCGGTCTATGTTAAATCTAATAAGCCGCAGATCAGAAAGGCAGGTTTACCATGTTAAAAAATGCAAGCTTAGGTGTAAAATGGGTTTTAACAGCAATAATTTGCTTTTCAACGTTGACACTTCTTGCCGATCCTTCCGATCGCGTTGCTAGATTAAGCCGCATTGAAGGTAATATGAGTTTTTTACCTGCAGGTGGTGAAGATTGGCTCGATGCCACTCTCAATAGACCACTCGTAGCAGGTGATAGCCTCTGGAATGATGCAAACACCTTCAGTCAATTACAGTTAGGGGAAGCCAATCTTTACATTGGTTCTAATACGAATATAAACGTACTCAATTTAAATAACGATGTCGCGCAATTTCAGCTTACCGAAGGTTCACTAATTCTCAAAGTCAATGGTATTAAGCATAATCAAATTTATGAAATTGATACACCCAATCTTGCTTTCACGGTGCAAAAATTAGGTTATTATCGTGTTGATGTCGATAAAGATGGCAATGCAACTATTGTGCAAATTAATCAAGGACAAGGCCATGTTTATGGTGACAGTCATTCTTATATAATCAACAACGGTCAAGCCTATCGTTTTACAGGCACCAATCTCGATTACGACCCCAATTTTACAACATTAGCTGAAGATGACTTTGATCGTTGGAGCAATCAACGTCAAGTCGCAAAACAGACTAGGCAATCGCATACTGTTTCTCAAGAAATCATTGGTGCTGAAGATCTCGATAGCTATGGTAATTGGGTCACTATTGAGGAATATGGTCCTGTTTGGTCGCCAAGTGATATTGACTCCGATTGGGCACCTTATCGTCATGGTCATTGGGCTTGGATTGAACCTTGGGGTTGGTCATGGATAGGCTTGGAACCATGGGGATTTGCGCCTTATCATTATGGGCGCTGGGTATATGCTGATAAATGGTATTGGGTGCCTTATTCAGGTGCCGATGTCGTTTATGCGCCTGCTTTGGTTGCCTTTATTGGCGATGGAAGTTTCGGAGCCGAAATTGGCTGGTTCCCATTAGGCCCAGGCGATATTTATAGTCCGGCTTATGCTGTCAGTTTTAGTTACTTTAAGCAAATTAATAGTGGTGATAAATTTATTAATAAAAAACTACTCAAGCAAGCTTATGGCAATCCACACATGCATTTTAATTATCAAAATTTCAAAATCAACAATGGCATCACCGCGGTTAAAAAAGATGCTTTTCTATCTCCCAACATCAAGCAAGCTCGAGTGCCTCTTAATGCAGCTCAGCTGAATAAAGCGACAATCTCGCAAAGCATGAATATAAAACCGGTCACGGATACAAAAGATCTAAAAACTTCTCGCTTTAAGCCATCGGAACAAGTGCTAAAGCGTGGTGCATTAACAAAATCTCAAGTGCCTCAAAATCGACAAACCTTTCAAGCAAGAGGCTTGGGAACAGAAAAAGTGCAAAAAAATGTTGAACCTAAAGCATCAGCATCATTTTCAACATTACAACCGGTTAAACCTTCAAAACCTCGAGAGATTGCCAAAGGTTCGGTGAATACTAAACCTGAGCGTACCTTGCAAAAACCTCGCGAACCGGGTGTGCCCACTGATAAACAACCCCCTAATTTACGTAAACATTATCAAATCCCAGACAAAGAATTGTTGCAAGCACCTAAACACGAATTGCAACAACCTAAACGTGAATTACAGCAAGCGCCACAACGTGAGTTACGTCAACGTCCAGAGCGGGAAATAGAGCAAGCGCCACAACGTGAGTTACGTCAACGTCCAGAGCGGGAAATACAGCAAGCGCCACAACGTGAGTTACGTCAACGTCCAGAGCGGGAAATACAGCAAGCGCCACAACGTGAGTTACGTCAACGTCCAGAGCGGGAAATAGAGCAAGCGCCACAACGTGAGTTACGTCAACGTCCAGAGCGGGAAATACAGCAAGCGCCACAACGTGAGTTACGTCAACGTCCAGAGCGGGAAATACAGCAAGCGCCACAACGTGAGTTACGTCAACGTCCAGAGCGGGAAATACAGCAAGCGCCACAACGTGAGTTGCATCAGGCGCCGCAACGGGAAATACAGCAAGCGCCCCAACGTGAATTACGTCAGGCGCCGCAATTGCAGCAAATGCCTCAGCAAATTCAACGTCAAGTACCTCAGCAGCCTATGCCAAAAGCAGCGGTGCCTGATGATAAAGGCAAACATTAGCAAATTTATTCATATAATGGGGATATTATGATTGCTATATTAAAAAATCATCTGTTACGCAGATTGGTTCATGGCCTGCTCTTTGCTTGCTTGTATTCCATCTCAACATCCCTTTTTGCTGACTCACTTTTGTCGCAAAAAGAGGTACTCATTTCGGTATTAAAGCCACCTTCTCCCGTGAGCACATTGCAAGGCGAACTTCTGGTTTATGAATTACATATTGTTAACAATACAGACAAAACCCTTCAACTGGGTTTAATAGAGATTATGGATGAGGCCAACAAACCCATAACATCTTATTCAGGAACAAAATTACAACAAAATAGTTTTGCCTATGAAAATAATAAACGCCTAGAAGATAAAAATAGGATACTGAAAAAAGGAATGGGGGCTTTTGTAACCATTTGGTTATCTCAGCCTATGTTCACGCATGTTCCTAAATCTTTAAATCATGATATTTGGTTTGTTGAATATTCCACTGAAAAGGGAGAGTCCACCACTTACCCAATCGAGTATACCTTGAGCGTACTTGATGAAAAACCGGTTGTACTGGGCAACCCTCTAAAAGGCACACAGTGGGTCGCTTCTGCTGCGCTTTCCCCTACTTCCTATCACCGTTTAACCATACTACCGATTGAAGGTAAATTTTATCTTGCACAGCGCTATGCCATTGACTGGATGCAAATTTGTGCTGATGGCAAAAGTGTGCATGGCGATCTCCATAAAAATGAAAATTGGAATGGTTTTGGTGATGAAATTTATGCAGTTGCAGATGGGATTGTTTCTAAAGTCCATGACAATGTAAAAGAAAATATCCCGCCTACTTTACCTGTTCCTCAACTTCCTCTAAACGATATTGGTGGTAATCATGTGATCATCCAAATCCAGCAAAACGGAAAAACGTATTATGTCCTTAATGCCCATATGCAACCTGGGAGTATTCGTGTCAAAGAAGGCAGTCAGGTTAAAAAAGGACAAGTAATCGGATTACTTGGCAATACAGGAAATTCATCAGCCCCCCATTTGCATCTGCATGTTTGCGATGCCAACGATCCGCTAAAATGTGAAGGCGTTCCTTTTGTGCTGGAAAAAGCGAATTTGATTGGCAATGTGGATGAGATTGTCGCGGATTATGGCATTTGGACTCCCATAAAACCGCTACCTAAGAAGAATACAAAACAGTTAGTTCCGTTAGATAATCAAGTATTTTATTTTAGCAATCAACCACCTAATAAATGTCCCTAAGCGGTTAGCGATTTCTGATGCCAGGTTTTCTTTCTTCAGGATCGGCTGGTTTAGATTCTGGTTTTGGTGGCTCTATTCCTTTTGGTTTCATATTATTGCCGATATCCATATTCATCATCTCATTCTTATTACTAATATTTTCAATCGGACTCATCTTGGTATTTAAGGCACTGGTCATTGCAGGACCTCCATCGGCCTTTTGTTCGTCTCCACCAAATCGCATAGAAGGCATACTCGATTTATTTTCTTTATCGGCCCCCATTCCATTTGATACCCCTGAAGTTAAGGATTGCGCGGTGTTCAGGAGTTTGTCCAGTTCTTGAACCAATTGTTGGGCATCCATTTGAGTCACTTTATTCGCTAGCCCACTCAGTTCTTTTGATATTGATTCAAGACCATTACCCATTTGAGATTCAGGTCCTCCTTTGCCACCCTCCATGGAAATTCCTTTAGACATTCCCCCTATACCGCCACCATCCATACTGGGTCCTGTCATACTTTCGGTTGGTACGCCTATTTGATCCTTACCACTTGATTTCATCGTATCCGTCATTTTAGCTCCGCCTTCACCACCGCCGGTTGGCATGGCTCCACCCATACCTCCCATGCTTTCGGTTGGATTAGGCATCGACTTCGTCATGCCACCTACCTGATCTAGACCTGGTGTTCCACCTTCACCGCCGCCGCTTGGCATGGCTCCACCCATACCACCGATGCTTTCCGTTGGATTAGGCATGCTGGATGCAGGGCCTCCTTCTCCTCCGAGTTTCGGTGCGCCACCCATTTGATCTGTTGGATTAGGTACTGATTTGCTGATGCCGCCTATACTCTCGGTTGGATTAGGCATGCTGGATGCAGGGCCTCCTTCTCCTCCGAGTTTCGGTGCACCACCCATTTGATCTGTTGGATTAGGTACGGATTTGCTGATGCCGCCAACACTCTCGGTTGGATTAGGCATGCTGGATGCAGGACCTCCTTCTCCTCCGAGTTTCGGTGCGCCACCCATTTGATCCGTTGGATTAGGTACTGATTTGCTGATGCCGCCTATACTTTCAGTGGGATTAGGCATGCTGGATGCAGGGCCTCCTTCTCCTCCGAGTTTCGGTCCGCCACCCATTTGATCTGTTGGATTAGGTACGGATTTGCTGATGCCGCCAACACTCTCGGTGGGATTAGGCATGCTGGATGCAGGGCCTCCTTCTCCTCCGAGTTGTGGTCCTCCAGCCTTTTGCTCCATGGGATTAGGTACGGATTTGCTGATGCCGCCAACACTTTCAGTGGGATTAGGCATGCTGGATGCAGGGCCTCCTTCTCCTCCGAGTTGTGGCCCTCCAGCCTTTTGCTCCATGGGATTAGGTACGGATTTGCTGATGCCGCCAACACTTTCAGTGGGATTAGGCATGCTGGATGCAGGGCCTCCTTCTCCTCCCAGTTGTGGTCCTCCAGCCTTTTGCTCCATGGGGTTAGGTACTGATTTGCTGATGCCGCCAACACTTTCAGTGGGATTAGGCATGCTGGATGCAGGGCCTCCTTCTCCTCCGAGTTTCGGTCCGCCACCCATTTGATCTGTTGGATTAGGTACGGATTTGCTGATGCCGCCAACACTTTCAGTGGGATTAGGCATGCTGGATGCAGGGCCTCCTTCTCCTCCGAGTTGTGGCCCTCCAGCCTTTTGCTCCATGGGATTAGGTACTGATTTGCTGATGCCGCCAATACTCTCGGTGGGATTGGGCATGCTGGATGCAGGGCCTCCTTCTCCTCCGAGTTGTGGTCCTCCAGCCTTTTGCTCCATGGGGTTAGGTACTGATTTGCTGATGCCGCCAACACTTTCAGTGGGATTAGGCATGCTGGATGCAGGGCCTCCTTCTACTCCGAGTTTCGGTCCGCCACCCATTTGATCTGTTGGATTAGGTACGGATTTGCTGATGCCGCCAACACTCTCGGTGGGATTAGGCATGCTGGATGCAGGGCCTCCGTCTTCTCCTCCGAGTTTCGGTGCGCCACCCATTTGATCTGTTGGATTAGGTACGGATTTGCTGATGCCGCCAACACTCTCGGTGGGATTGGGCATGCTGGATGCAGGGCCTCCGTCTTCTCCTCCCAGTTGAGGCCCTCCTGCCTTTTGCTCCATTGGATTAGGTACTGATTTGCTGATGCCGCTAACACTCTCGGTGGGATTAGGCATGCTGGATGCAGGGCCTCCTTCTCCTCCGAGTTGTGGTCCTCCAGCCTTTTGCTCCATGGGATTAGGTACTGATTTGCTGATGCCGCCAACACTTTCAGTGGGATTAGGCATGCTGGATGCAGGGCCTCCTTCTCCTCCGAGTTTCGGTGCGCCACCCACTTGATCCGTTGGATTAGGTACTGATTTGCTGATGCCGCCAACACTCTCGGTGGGATTAGGCATGCTGGATGCAGGGCCTCCTTCTCCTCCGAGTTTCGGTGCGCCACCCATTTGATCCGTTGGATTAGGTACTGATTTGCTGATGCCGCCAACACTTTCGGTGGGATTCTGCGTTGATTGACTCATACCGCCTATCTGATCCGCACCTGGGATCTCGGTAGCATTATTACCTGCACTACTTGAAGGATCCATTTTGCTGAGATTAATACTTGATTGGACTGTTTGGCCCGCGGCGTTAAGATTCTTTGCATCATCTTCATCCATCACGCCATGCTTTTGACCTACTTCTCCACTTCGTTGAGAGACTTTGTCAATATTGTCAGGCGCTTCTCCACTCGCTGCCGATAATCCTGCTTTTGTTCCTTCAGCACCTAATTGAATTTCTTCATGATACTCTTCTCCCACGCCTCCTCTGGCTTGGGTGCCAGCATCAGAAATTTGTTTTCCTGCTACTTGGGTGCCGGCATCTGCAACAATATCGGTGCCCGAGGTATAAGCCGTTCCATCCCCCAAACCCATTTGTTGTTGTATTTTATTGACGCCCATCGCATTGGCTGCATTACCAACTTGCTCATTAACCGCGTTCGTCGCACCATAAACATTTGCTGAAGCACCTGCCCCGACGCCTGCAGTCTCTCCATCAGCAGCAACGTTATAAGCAACTGTGACGGCTGCCGCTGTTCCTACTTTTGCACCGCCTCGAGCTGCATCACGCGTCGCATCATGCCGTTCTTGTTCACTCACTCGACTATTGGTAGCCGTTTCAACATTGGCACCCACGCCAACAACATCTTTCGCTCCCGATGCAACCGCGGCTTCTGGGTTGGCACTTTCATTGCCTTCTGACACTAAATCTGAACCACCTTTAGTGAGGCTATCGGTAGATGACGATGCGGCAGATAAATCTTTCTTCTCTTCTGTTGCACTTGGTATCGCAGGTTTGATGCTATCAGTAGGTGATGCCGCAGATAAATCTTTCTTCTCTTCTGATGAGCCTAGCGCTGCAGGTTTGATGCTATCAGTAGGTGATGACGATGCCGCAGATAAATCTTTCTTTTCTTCTGTTGCGCCTAGCGCTGCAGGTTTGACACTGTCGGTTGGAGATGAGGCTGCGGCAGAAACATCTTTCTTCTCATCGGATGGACCTGTTACAGCAGGTTTTATACTATCGGTAGGAGATGATGATGCAGCTGAAACATCTTTCTTCTCTTCTGTTGTGCCTGACACAGCAGGTTTCACACTACTGGTAGTTGACGGTGTTGATGCGTCTTTTTGCTCTTGCCCATTTGGCTTCGCAGCCATCGAGGTCTCTAATCCTTGCCCTTGCTGTAAATTGCCAACACCTTCAACAGCACCACCGATTTGCTGACCACCTTGCGTGGCTCCGCGGGTAACTTTCGTTGCTTCATCGGTTGGCACACCAGATTCTTTTAATTTCCCTTTTATTTCCGAGCCTTTATCAACTGCAACATCAACAACTGGATCGACCACTTGTCTTGTAACCGGAGCCGTCGCTTTACCCACTTCTTTTCCGATACCATAACCCACCGCAGCACCTTCTGGGCTTCTTGTGCCAACTGCACCAATGGCAGCACCACCAAAGGCTGGGCCATTTTCAGCAATACCTTGTTTTAATTCTTCTTTGGATTGCTCTCTTTCTTTCGGTGATTTCTTTTCATCTAATGCATCGTTTGCATCACCCGCAATTTTTGAACCATCTTTTACCATCGCGCCATATTGCGCGGTGCTCCCACCTTTTCCAAGCGAAGGTGATGAAGGTGATACAGCTTTATTGTCATCGGCTGCGCTTGTTACGCTGGATTTAACACTATCAGTAGGTGATAGTGATGCGGCAGATAAATCTTTCTTCTCTTCTGATGAGCCTAGCGCTGCAGGTTTGACACTGTCGGTTGGAGATGAGGCTGCGGCAGAAACATCTTTCTTCTCATCGGATGGACCTGTTACAGCAGGTTTTATACTATCGGTAGGAGATGATGATGCAGCTGAAACATCTTTCTTCTCTTCTGTTGTGCCTGACACAGCAGGTTTCACACTACTGGTAGTTGACGGTGTTGATGCGTCTTTTTGCTCTTGCCCATTTGGCTTCGCAGCCATCGAGGTCTCTAATCCTTGCCCTTGCTGTAAATTGCCAACACCTTCAACAGCACCACCGATTTGCTGACCACCTTGCGTGGCTCCGCGGGTAACTTTCGTTGCTTCATCGGTTGGCACACCAGATTCTTTTAATTTCCCTTTTATTTCCGAGCCTTTATCAACTGCAACATCAACAACTGGATCGACCACTTGTCTTGTAACCGGAGCCGTCGCTTTACCCACTTCTTTTCCGATACCATAACCCACCGCAGCACCTTCTGGGCTTCTTGTGCCAACTGCACCAATGGCAGCACCACCAAAGGCTGGGCCATTTTCAGCAATACCTTGTTTTAATTCTTCTTTGGATTGCTCTCTTTCTTTCGGTGATTTCTTTTCATCTAATGCATCATTTGCATCACCCGCAATTTTTGAACCATCTTTTACCATCGCGCCATATTGCGCGGTGCTCCCACCCTTGTTTTCTAAGCCTCCTGTTGCTGCAGAAGAATCGGTGAGATTGGATGGAGGTTTGGGTGATTCTGCCATTACGGTGGTACTCCTGCAAAATAATACCTTTAATTTATTATACTTAACTCAGATTCTCATGGCCACTAATGAGCGGTATAAATAGACTTAGGTCATTCAGTATTTTTGTATTTTTATTCATTATTCATTGAATATCGTTCTAATGTAAGAAGTGCATATACGATGCATTGAAGATTTGCTAGATATTCATTCAATCTGAGGCTCACTTCAGTTAATCATTTTTTCACTTAACCGATACACTCTCAATATGTCGATTTAGGGTTAAACATATGCTACGTAAAGAAATGGACAGTTTAGGAGAAGTGAATGTTCCTGCAGACAAATTATGGGGAGCACAAACACAGCGTTCTTTAGAGCATTTTAGTATTGGGAAAGATTTGATTCCCTCTGAAATGATCATTGCTTATGCCATTTTAAAAAAAGCTGCGTGTAACACCAATCATGCAGATAAACGACTAGACGATAAACAACATCAACTTATTGTTCAAGTTTGTGATGAGATCCTTGCCGGCAAGCATGATGATATGTTTCCTTTGCATGTTTGGATGACAGGCAGCGGAACACAATTTAATATGAATATGAATGAAGTGATCTCTAATCGGTGTTGTCAATTATCCAATACCGCCTTAGGCTCAAAAACCCCCATTCACCCTAACGATCATGTTAATATGGCGCAATCTTCAAATGATAGCTTTCCTTCTGCAATGAATATTGCTGTTGCGATGAATGTAAAGCAAGGGTTATTGCCCGCGCTAAATAAATTAAAAGATGCCATCGCAATGAAATCAGAACAATGGAAAGATATTATTAAAATTGGTCGTACCCATATGCAAGATGCAACCCCCTTGACGCTGGGTCAGGAATGGTCGGGTTATGTTGGTATGCTGGTAGATGATATTGCAAGAATCGAAAATGCCTTACAAGATGTTTACAAGTTAGCATTAGGGGGCACGGCAGTTGGAACAGGTATCAATTCTTTGCCACATTTTGCAGAAAACGCGGCAGCTGAAATCGCACGACTAACCGGTTTACCGTTCACATCGGCCCCCAATAAATTTACCGTTCAAGGTTCTCACGATGCGTTGGTGCAATTTTCAAGTACCTTGCGCACACTTGCTGTCTCATTATACAAAATAGCCAATGATATTCGTTTATTATCGTGTGGACCTCGAGCAGGATTTGCAGAACTTGTGATCCCTGAAAATGAACCAGGCTCTTCGATTATGCCTGGCAAGGTCAATCCTACTCAAGTAGAAGCACTGACCATGATTGCGGTACAAGTGATTGCCAATGATGTTGCTGTTGGGTTTGGTGGCGCAGGTGGCTATCTTGAAATGAACGTTTATAAACCTTTAATGATTTTTAATATCACCCATTCAATTAGAATATTAACTGATGGTTGCACCAATTTCCGTAAGTTTCTCATTGAAGGCACAGAGCCTAATTTGAAAAAAATTAAATATTTTCTTGATAATTCACTCATGTTGGTAACTGCGCTTTCGCCTGTGATTGGTTACGATAAATCTTCTAAAATAGCTCATTTTGCATTAGAGAACGATTTAACGCTAAAAGATGCTGCTTTACAATTAGGCTTTGTCACAGCAGAAGAGTTCGACAAGATTATCGATCCCGCTAAAATGGTTCACCCAAGCGCCATGCATATCAATGGCCAACATTAACAAGGAAACATCATGAGCAATAAAAATCAAAAACGCGGTATGGAGCTATTAATGGATCCGGCTCTTAATAAATCTACTGCATTTACAGAGGCTGAAAAACAAGAACTTGGCATTGTTGGTTTAGTACCCGATACCGTTGAAAGCGAAGATTTGCAAATACGTCGTGTGATGATGCAACTTGGGCACAAAAGCACCGATCTTGAACGTTATGTTTATTTAATCAATTTATTGGATCACAATGAAACGTTATTTTATCGTACAATTATGTCTGATCCAGCACGCTTTTTACCGATTGTGTATGATCCAACCATCGCAGAAGCTTGTCTTAAATTTGGCCATATTTATCGTCAATCTCGTGGCATGTATCTTTCAATTGAAAGACGTGGACATGTGAAAGAAATTTTGAAAAACTGGCCAGAAAAAGATATTCGCTTTATTTGTGTTACCGATGGCGGCCGCATTTTAGGTTTAGGTGACTTAGGTGCCAATGGAATGGGTATTCCCATTGGGAAGTTACAGTTATATACAGCAACTGCTGGCGTTCCACCACAACATTTATTGCCACTTTATCTAGATGCAGGAACCAACAATGAACAATATTTACAAGATCCCCTCTATCTAGGACTACGCAAAAAACGGGTATCCACTGAAGAACTCTTCTCTTTTGTTGATGAGTTTGTCGAGGCTGTACAAGAAGTATTTCCTAAATGTTGTATCCATTTTGAAGATTGGACTGGTGTTGATGCTGTTCATTTATTAGAACGTTATCGAGATAATTACTCCGTATACAATGATGATGTTCAGGGAACAGCAGGGATTACCTTAGCAGGTATGTTAAATGCAACCAAATTAAAAGGGACCAAGCTCAAGGATGAAAAATTTCTCTTTTTAGGTGCTGGTTCTGCCGCAATTGGTTTATCCAATTTATTATGTACCGCCTTGGTAGAAGAAGGATTATCGCTTAAAGAAGCGCAATCCAAGATTTACTTATTTGATGTGAATGGTTTGCTTGAATCAACCCGTACTGATTTAGTCGATTTTCAACGTTGCTATGCCCATCAACATGCACCCACACGCGATTTCGTTGCGGCTATCAAGAGTATTAAGCCAACAACCCTCATAGGGGTTAGCACGATTGGTGGCGCTTTTACAAAGGATGTAGTTGAAACCATGGCTAAAATCAACGAGCGTCCTGTTATACTCGCTTTATCTAACCCTACTGAACATGCTGAATGTAGCGCTCAACAAGCTTATCAATGGTCAAATGGCAAAGCCATTTATGCAGCTGGTGTGCCCTTCTCACCCGTTCATATCAATAACCAAACCTTGATGCCGGGGCAAGCCAATAATTTCTATATTTTCCCAGCGATTGGCATGGCAGTTTATGCAACGCAAGCAAAACGGGTAACAGATGAAATGTTTATCGAAGCAGCCAAAGCAGTTGCCTCACAAGTGCCAGCAGATTTGCTAAAGCAAGGTTTACTCTATCCGCTACAATCAAATATTTTAGAAGTTGAAATTCAAACAGCGACAAAAGTAGCAACTTTGATTTTTGATAAGGAGCTTGCTCGCGTTAATAGACCTAGTGATATTGAAGCCTTTATTCGAGAACACGTTTACAAGCCACAATATCAATCATTTGCTTAAAAAAAAGCGGCAAACCAACTAATTGATTTGCCGCTTTTTTATTTCTTATCTTAATATTTTATGTTTACCCTTGTGCTACCGACTCGCACAAAATCTTGGTTTAACCATTCCGCATCACCATAATGCAATCTAATGCAACCATGGCTTGCATTGTATCCTGGCACTTGACCACCATGCAGTGCATAACCACCCTTAAAATGCATACAATAAGGCATAGGTGCTCCGCCACGACCTACTGGAAAACGACTCGATTTACAGCCAGGACCTTGTTTTCGATATATTGTATAAGTGCCTGTTACCGTTCTGCATCCTCTTCCAATATCAGGACAGTATTTTTTACCACCGGAGGCGCGTCCCCATCGAACAAGATATCCTGCATCATCATAAGCAGCCCAAGCTAATTTCCCTAAATCTACTTTAATGATATTGCCCGTTGATATTCTTCGAGGAAATGGCGCATAGTCATCATCATAATAGGCACTAGCCGTAGTCGTCATAGCAATGAGTCCTATTGCTATAAATTTTTTCAACATGATAGCCTCCGCAGCTTCATTAAGTTTTTAGTTTCGAAACCGAAGTTGAGACAAGCTACCTAACGCGATAGTTCAGATATTTTTATCAATATTCTTCATCATACTGAGTATATGTACCCAACAAAAATGCTAATATGCACTTTAATATAGCCATATTGAACTTTTACTAAGCATTACTGTCGTTATGAATAAGTAGTAAAAATCTTTAGCAGGTAGCATATGACCACAGCAAATCCCCTGTCTTTGGAACATATGGTAAATAAAGTGCTTAACCCTGCAACATCTGGTAAAGAAGAATTTAATGTTTTTGAAACTCAGTTCATTTTAGAAACACTAAAACACGTTGTTGGGCACGATTTATATAACAATGTCATTAATAAATATCAAATTCAACACATCAATGATCCTGGAAATCATCTCAACGTTAATGATCTGCGTGCATTAATGATTGGTATTTCAACGAATACTTCCGCCAATGATTTGGCCAGCAACCAAGAGCTGCGTAATTTTTTAGAAAATAATCAAGTCAATATTTCTCAATTAGCTAAAGAGCAACGCCAAGAACTTGCAAAGCACATGGATAAAACGGCACTTAAAAAGAAAAATCCTCTCGTCGGATTCTGTTTGAGAGTCGGCAAAGCAATAACCGATGTCGCGGTTAAAGCAAACGATCTTAAAGATGCTTTTGCCGGCGTACAAATCAATAAAGCATTTGAGGAAGATATTAAAACGGTTGCAACCATGCATTATTCCAATACCTATACCGCAGGATACCAAGAGAATGGTATTGCCAAAGGGATATCCTCTCCTGAAATTGCCAATGTTATGACTGAACCAGATGAGCGAAAAAAATTAGCCTCGGGACTTTATCTTGCAACGGATTTAGCTTATAGAAATTTAAATCAAGGTTCTGTGATACCGGTGCTAGATGATGATGGCCAAAATCGCTTATATCGGGTACACAATATTGCCAATGATAAAGGTTTGGTTTGCACTGCCTTAATCCCCTATGAACCTGGTAATCAATTAGATGTGAAAATCCTGTTTCGTGGAACACACAGCGGTGCCTCAGCCAGTGTTGATTTAGAAACAACCGGTGCCGGTAGCAAAACCATGCGCGATAATCGTATTAAACTACTCGATGAAGTCAATAAAATCGTTGGTGATTTGCAAGCTTCACAACCTGGCAGTTCTATCTCACTCTCTATTCAAGGACATAGTTTAGGTGGTGCTTTTGCTGAAAGGTTTACCTCTGAAGTACATCAAGCAATTTATCATGCCAACTCCCAAGGAGGCACTCTTTCTACTGAACAGATACAGCAAGCAGCGCAAAATCAAGATCTTTACCAAGGCGATGATGCGCATCGTGAAAGAACAAAAATGGTAACAAATGTTCAAGAAAGAGTTGCATTAAATAACCGTGAGATGCAGGGAAAGGATTATTCTGCATTATCGAATCTTAGTAAAATTAATACAACGTCCGCTAATTCAGCAAGACTGAATAGCATAGAAGCGTATGTGGGTGAAGGTTTCATTGCACTCAATCAATCATCGCCTTCCGCGCCTCAGCAATCTCTTAATTATTTTAAAGCACGTGGTGATTGGGTATCTCAAGCCGGAATGAAAAATTTAGGTTCTGGATTTGGTCCTAATAGTCAAGTTGATGTTGCTTTGCTGAGAAAACACACCGACTATGGTGTATCAAACATCCATCCAATACTGGGGCATTGTGATCATCCTCTGATGCGATATCATGACAAGAGTGAGCAAGCGCCCCGTTTTGATTATTTGACGAATCATGCCAATGGAGCAGAGTTAAAGAGTGGTTTAACCTCCGGTAGAACCCTTCCTCGGGTTGCCCAAAAACTCTATGGAAAAACCCCACAAGCGATTATTGAACCTATCACTTGGGCAAAAAAACAAATAGCAAAAGTCAGAGGAAAAGATCCAATCATGGTCAAAGGTTTTAATATTCAAACAGAAGCGCAAAAGCAAGAAGCCAAGCAAAATGACCCTACAAAGAGACGGCCTTAATCATTAACCCTTATCCATTTTTAAATAAAATCCTGACGATTTCAGAATTTAAGCTCATTGCAAAGCAGGAAATTATTTAGTCAGCGTATATAATATCGAGCAAATCAACAACAAATTACCCAAAATCTTGCTTTCTTACTTTTGAAAACGTTGATCTATCATCCAACTAAAGTTACGATAGCTCACTCATTATATAGCAGTTTAACTAACATGATTGATGTTGTACTTAATCTAGCACTTCTTGCATATAATGCTTGGGAAGCCACATTTGCTTGCATTGGTGTGATTGGCACCGTGCTTGCCCTTAAAACGATTTGGTTTAATCAAAAGAAGCCTTTACCACTACCGATTAAACTTGGGCTTTCATTATTTTATCTCTTACATATCACTGCTATCTTTTTTGCGACCGGCTTGCTCGGGGAAGCGCTACTTGGCGCAACGATGGCAACCTTGCTTGTTAGTATGACCAGTCTCCTTAGTGATTCATACGACTATATGCAGGAGCGGTATCAAAACTTTAAGCTCACTCGCAAAATTAAAAAGTTACAAAGTGAACTTTCAAGCAATAATATTGCTTTTGAACAAAATAGCCTATTTTTCGAAGATGTCATGGGTCTTCAAGATGAAATTGAAAGTTTAACGCTTCAACAAGAAGAACTTATTTATTTTCTCAGTATTATTGAAAATCAAAGTGAAAACGATCAAACCAATATTCAAACCATCAGAGACATTTCAGCTGCACTTAAAGAAAGATGTGATTCCATTCTAGATGAAAAAGAAGTCATCCGAGATTTTTACAAAGTATCAACTCGATTAAAATTAAGTGAATATCAAATCATTCAAAATACCAGTGCAGAAATTAAAACGCTCAACCAGCGAAAGAATGAGCTTCAAAGGAATCTTTCTTCATCGCGCAATGGAAGGAGTAACGCCTCAAACAATAAGCCAATCAACAAGCAAATCGCTATTCTAGAAGGTAAAATTAAAAAACTTGCCATTATTAACCAACACTTCTATAAAATTAAAAAAGCGGAAGATACTAAAAATGAAATTGAACAAGAGCTTAGGACATTAGATCAAAAATATCAGCAACCTCCCTTTGATGAATATAGTGCAAGTGAAGCTATCGCTCTCAAAGATCTAGAAAGAGATTATTTACATCAAAGATTAATCTCTCTTCATCGATATATTAGTGAAAATACTAACCTTAGCAAAGCTAAAACAACCTCTTCTACGATGATTTTTTCTGAATATCATAAAATAACAGCCCTAGAAAGTTTACCCAATCGAAGAACACTGGTAAGAACGCTTGAAAATCAAACAAGACGTCTTATGCAAATTATCAGAGATAAAGAAAGAGAACTGGCAGAAAAACAAAGATATTTACAACTCATTGCAATCAATCCCAATGAGCAGTTGCCCGATGATATGAACAAAATAATGAATAAGGCCAGAGAACTGATTAAATATCAAAACCGGTTGGCTTTATCGCAGATTGAAAAAAAACAAAAACTCTCTGCTACCCGATATAGTTTGCTTTCAGCAGCACTTGCCATTTTTATGTGTTACACCTCATTTTGGATTGTTTCTGAAATATTTGATAATTTAATGCGGTTCGTGGGGGTTTTAGCGGGGTTAACGAGTATTAGAGGTTTCATACAATTAAGAAATACCCAAAACAAGCTTCAGTCAGAACAGAATCATCAATGGAATTGTTTAGTGCTCGATTGTAAAAATAGAGCCGATCATATCAAGATCCCGCAAGAACAAGCTGGCGTCAAAGTTAAACTATTTTCTCTGATTGATGAAATGGAAAATCTTGACGCCAAGAAAAAATCACCTGCCTCTGCTTCCCCCTTAGAAAAAGCCAAAAAATACCTGCCACGCTTTAGCGCAAGAACAGCCCATTCTCGTCAGGGACAAGGTAAAGAAAACCCCTTACCTTCAACTGCTAAAAAAAAGAGCTTAGGTAGAAGATAGAGCCCTTCTTTACTGCTTTAATCGTGTTACCGATTCCTTTGTCTGCACAGGAAAAGTACTGGTATTTAGTTGCTCATCATTAATTTTTGTTAATTTCATCATCGATAGCACTAGCTTTGATTCAGTAGAAAATGTTTCTGTATTGATTACATCATCAGAGGTTGATAATAAAGCTAGTCGATTATAACGTCTTTGCCGATTAAAACGCTCTTGAATAAGGGGAGAGATTGTATATTCACCCGCTGGAAAATATTTACGTTTTACCACCTGTTGACTTGAAAGCATCTCTTTAAACACACGTTCATCATGCTTTTGGGTAGTACGCAGCCAAATAAGTATCTCACTTTCAGAAAACGTCTTTGAATCTTTTATTTTGGTACAAATTTCTTCTAACGTTAATTGGCTGATGACTGGTAAAATCTCTGATGAATCGAATAAATATTGTAAATACCGCATATCATCACAAAATGTCTTGTCATAGGCTGATTTATTCTTTACCGCCTTATAATCATGTATAAAATTTAAAAGAAACGCTATTTGTGTTCTACGCTCACAAATGATTTTTTCACAATAAGGGTGTATTTTTTCAACGACCAAGGAAGTTAAACTTGCATCATAAAAAGGACAGCAACGGCTTTTGATATTGATTAACTGCTGATAGGTAACTTGCCAGTCTGTTTGTTTATCTTTTGTTGCAGCAGCAATACTCGTTAATAATTCTTGAAACAAGGCTGTTTCTGTTTCATTTTGCAAAGCCAAAACAGTAGGCTGATGTTCAAGTAAAGCACTATAAAAATCTTGCAGTTGGTGTATCAATTGAGTCATAAATTTTTACCTCATTCAATCAATGAAAACGACATACCATTTGAACTATAGCCCAATGATGAATGATAGTAGGTCTGCATCTTTATGCGCTGCATTGCTGACAGTGAAATAATAACCAGCAGTTCGATATGTGAGTAAGAATATTTTTAGGTTACAATATAAACTTCTTAATAACTCAATACACATTTAGAAGTTTACAGAATGAAGACGATTGCAGAGCTTTTAGATTGGGGAACGTTAGAACTTGGTTCGACTGCAATTGTCGCTTATGAAACAAAAATACTGCTTACACATATATTACAATGTGATAACACTTTTCTTTACGACAACCCAGATCATAGCGTTTCAGAAGAATACATTAAACAGTTTTATCGTTACATCGAAAGACGAAAAAGTAATGAACCGTTAGCCTATATTATTGGCAAAAAAGAATTCTATCACTTAGTCTTTGATGTTACATACGATACTTTGATCCCTCGCGCACAAACAGAACTTTTGGTAAAAACTGTATTAGCGCTGCAAAGTGGAGAAAGGGAAATCCTTGATCTTGGCACTGGTTGCGGTGCGATTGGCTGTACATTAGCTTTTCATCATCCTCATTGGAAAGTTACTGGCACCGATATCAGTGCAAAAGCTTTAGAAGTTGCACAAAAAAATGCAGATACACTACAACTTAAAAACATCAGCTTTATTGAAAGCGATTGGTTTGACGCACTAAACGGTAAACAATTTGACCTGATTGTAAGCAATCCACCTTATATTAGAGCACAAGATGTTGCCCATCTATTTGGCAAAACTCTCTTTGAGCCTCGTGTATCTTTAAGCTGGGGACAAACAGGCTTTGAAGTATTCGAATTAATAGTAAGCCAATGCATTCCCTATTTAAAACCAAGGGGGATAATTGCATTAGAACATGGCTATGATCAAGCAGAAAAACTGCAATTCCTTCTGGGCAAAGATTTTCAACATATCAATACAGTGTCTGATTCCGCAGGAAATGCGCGCTTAACTTATGGCTATCGTAAAGAGTAATTTAATGCGACTATCGTGGATGCTCTGATTTTCTTCCTTCTTCTTGAAAATCATTATCACGAGATTGTTGGGGTTCAGTTTGATTTAGTTTCGAATGTTCTTTCGTTTCTTTGAGTAATGCATCATGCATTGATTCATGATGCGCATGAACGACAGAAGATTCTAATGGCAGTATATTATGCGAAGGTTCAGCCTTCATTACATCAGAGACCACTTTTTTAGCATCCTCTTTTTGCTTTTTTAATTCATATTCAACTTGTCTTTTGTGTGAATCATCATCCAGACCCGGAACAACTCCCTCATTAATATTCTTCTTTGCCTGTGCCATTTTCATGTTACCTTTGAGTTCTTTGCGAACAAGATCGACACTATTAAGCGCACTGGCAGCAACTAACCCTGTACTAATTGCACCTAATACGACTGTTGCCGTTGCTGCGGCAGGCGCTGCCGGGGATGCAATTGCTGGAATCAGTATCGTCGTTGCTAAGCTTGCCAAGGCGACAATCGATGCAAGCCCAACATTTAATAAACGTCGTGGAACGCTTTTTTCTAAATAATTTAACCTTTCCTTTTTGCCCATAACATTAAAGGTGTTGCTATAGCGTTCTTTAAAATCTTTTTGTAGCTTGTTCTCATCTTCTTTTGCTTTATCATGAATTTCAGTATCATTAGCTGCGCCAAATAATCTTTGCAACGAACGTGCTTTTGCTGATTTGCCAATTTTCTTGAGCTTGGCTGACAAGCCTGTTTTCTGATCAACTTTATTTGCTGCTTTGGCTATTAAATCATATTTATTATGATTGACTTGAATTTGAGGGGCCCGAAATTGCTGGCCAAATTGACTAGAAAATTGTTGTAAACTATTGAGCTGGTGTTCATCTATCGATTTAATTAACAGATTGATTTCTGCCAGTTCTTTCTGCTCCTTTCCGGTTGGATGAGCTAATTTTTGCAATCTTTCCCTTTCTTCAAATAATGGCGAATTTTGATATTGATTAACAACCACATCCAGTTTACTTAATTCTGTAATAACTTTTTGTGCGACATGATGTATGGGAGAGCCTGCATAGGCAAAATTATCTTGAAATTGATTCAGCGATACCTTACTGTCACTTGGATCATTCTTAAAAGCAAGAATAAATTCCTTTAGTTTTGCAAGTAATTTTTCTTTGTCTGCCTGTTCCATGCCAAAATCTTGATGTGCAATATTTGTCTGCAAGGCATGCAGTGCGCTATAAACAGCTCTAGGCTGTTGATAAAAACTAATAGCGTCATTTAATTTTTCTTCATCCTTAATGTAGGTCATGAGACGAATTTTACGGCTATCGTCTTGAATTTTAAGCTGATCGATAGAATTATTATTCAAATAGTGTTGCCCAATTCTTAGATATAAGTCGTTTAATTCTCTTTTAGGCACTTTTTTACGTTCCAACATGGCGATCATTTCATTTTTAATCTCCAGTGGAAGATCCTGTGAATAAATGTTTTCTTGTGAGGATTTATGCGTTTCAATGGCCTTTAACAAAGATTTAGGTAGATTCATTTCTTTTACAGCATCACAATCCTTTTTATATTGATTTAACTGGGCATTAATTTTTTCACTGCCTTCCATCAAACTTTTTTTCATTCCTTGTGGAATATATTGTGTATCAAACTCAAGATTATCAAGTTCACCTCTTGAAAATTTTTCTATTGCTTGATTTACTGTTTCTACCAACCGTTCTCTATCTTCAAATGGGAGCTGACTAGTCGTAATAATGTTTTGGCGTAATGCATAGAGTTCAAGATAGAGATCATTTTGACCTTTGATAGAATTAAGAACGGCAGTTTTTTTATCTTCAGTGAGATTCACTTTGTCAATTTTCGAAGCTAAAGCTTTATAGCTAATCAATTCTTTACGTAGATTATTTCTTTCTGCCCGTTCTTCTAAGTAAGTACCCACGTTTCTGACGACACAGACAACCGAAGCCGCAAATAAGAAGGGAGGAAGCAATGTTGCCGCACCCGCAATCAGTGCAACCACTGCAGGTACCCCTATCGCTATACTTAAACCATAACCAATGGATGGGAAAATCTTCTGCCTAGTCTTTAAATTAGGGTTTTTCAAAATATTGTAAAGCTCAACCCCCCCAGCAAAACTCACTGCTGCGGCAATTCCTTCGCCACAAACCTTGGCAATTGCCAAAAGGCCATCTTTTACACGAAGATCGGCAATATTGTTAAAAGCTTCCTTAATTTTCTCCCAAAAGGTTCTTTTGTCGCCGGCGCTCATATACCCCAACTACTCAAAATTTTCACTTATTTATTATGACTGCGTTTTAGATAGAGAGTTCGCTTTTAAAATAGTGTAAATACGCCACTACCTAGCATATCGGCTGTTGAGATCACCCTGTCTTACGCCTTTTCTGTATGTAATGGATGATTAATTGGATGAGCGCAATAAGCAAAAAAGTGATAAAACTTGCTACGGCATAAAAAATAACAAGGGCTATCAATGCCATCCCAGCCATAGGATCGGGTGAGGTATGAACCGAGTATATGAGAAGTAAAGGTCCCCAAAGACCTAACAATAAGCTAAGCACTATGGTTGTTTTAGCGTTTCTGATAAAACTCGAAAGAAGATAAATGAAATCGCCCAAAATGATTAAGGGCAAAATATAAAATACAACCTTATATAAAAGAGAGCGATAAGGGCTTGCATCTGGAAGTGATGGTTTTCCTGCACTTAAAAAGAACCACACAAAATAGCAAGCTAATAATATTGTAGAAAAGACAATAAAACGTTTTAAAGTAGCTTTTCTCATATGCAATTCCGTAGAACGCGCATTACTGAATCAATCTTAGTTCAAAGAAGTCTTTAAGTACCTGAGAGAGCTGCTGATATATATACGCGATGCCTAACAAATCAAAACTACATGTATAAGCACTGATTGAATATTTTAATATTGCCAAAAAAGTAAGTTGGCTATATAATACCGAAACTCAACAATCCCTGTGCACTAGGAATATTTCCGATGACTGCCTATTTCGCTTACGGTTCGAATCTTGATGCTGCTCAAATGCAAGAACGCGTTGGATGTAGCACTCAAGCAACACCAGCTCAATTAGTCGGTTATAAACTTGTATTTGATAAATTCTCTCTGAATAGAAAGTGTGGTGTTGCTAATTTACGCTACACTGGCTTTGAAACCGATATCGTAGAAGGCGCTGTTTATCAGTTAAATGCTGAACAGCTTACCATGTTAGATCGATTTGAAGGATATAACCCATCTAAACCGAGCCGTTTTGGTTATCAAAGACAAAATGTCACATTAAGGGATGGCAGTATTGCAGAAAGTTATATCGTTCCACACACATATTTATCCTTACCTTTATCGCCTTCTGTTCCCTATCTGCAACACCTATTAAAAGGAATAAATGCCTTTACCCCAGACTATTATGGCGCTCTCTTTAGGTTGAAAGTCAAAGAAGGAGGTCAATTAAGAGATCATCTGCCTCAAGAATATCTTGAGCACTGTATTGAATGCGGAAAGCAAATTGGGATCCTGTATGCCTTAGAAAAGAAGGCCTCTTTAACGACCGAAATGATAAACCTGATTCATTCTGAAAATTATCAAAAGGATAACCCACGAGCCGTTGCAGCATTACAGCCCTATCTCGAAGCTAAACCGCAAGCCGTGGCATCATTTTAATAAATGAATCAGTAATTTAAAGTTTAATTACTTTCTTGATTTGATTTACTAATTGCCACAAAGTGTTTTTCTAATTCTTTTATTTGTTCATCAGAAAGCTCATCAAGATCGATGAGTGAATTATGCGCTAATTTATGAACTCTAATTAATTCATCTAATTTTAATTGAAGTGCTTTGGTATCACGATTTTGTGTATTCTGAATAATAAAAACGATCAAAAAAGTGATAATCGTTGTTGTGGTATTAATAATAAGTTGCCAGGTATCTGAAAATCCAAAAAATGGGCCCGACACAATCCAAGCTAATACTAAAAGCAGCATTGCGACAAATACCCATGCATTCCCTACAAAATCAGAAACTTTTTGGGCAAACCGATGAAAAAAATTAGGTTTATTGTCAGCTTTATCTTTCATTTTATACACTTATTCAATTAGATTGATAAATGCTCGCTTATTTCATAACTATAGACCATTAGCTATTAAGTAATGGCAGTTAAGCTCAACTTTTAGAAAAAATGTGTGTATCAACAAATATTATCAATTTATCAAGCTTTACCTTAATCAATGCAACATGGATTTTTTTAATCGTTTTAAGGCATCTATCATGCATATACGAACCGATTGTCAAGGACTTCTTGCTGATGCAATATAGTTTACTTTATTATTCAGAGGCATATTGCAATTTAAATTTAAAAATTCAGTATTTTTCTTATATCGAGTTCATCATTTATTTTTATAAAATAACATTTTAAGCACAGCGGTATGCAATGAATCTTTTTTGAGATACAGGATATAATATGGATGTAATATTAGTTTATTTATTTGCAACAGTAGACCTTCTCCTTGTTGAATATCCATTCATCACAATCTGTTTAGTTGCATTAGTCAGTACCGCTATTGCAAGCAAAATTTTCAATAATAAGCCTGCGAATAAGCAGCTTTTGCAGCAACTCGAAAATACATTAAAGTGTTTTGAAACTTATGGTTGCTCAGATGCTCCCCGCTTCCCACTTTGTATAGCACAAGATAAGCGAAATGAGATTCTAACACGCTATGCAAATATACCTGCACACAAATTGAGATATGAAGCCGAAGCAAATAAAAGTGCAGCCATTGCACCCGGTAAACATTATAATGATTTCTTAATCAAAAAATTAGCACTGCTTATTGATAAAGCAAATTCCGGCTGTTGTACAACACTTGCTATTTGTGCTGTGCATAAGCTTCTTAAGTTGATAGATGAAGATTTGCCTGGTCATCGGATTGAGATGGTGACTAGCTCTCATGGCATGGGATCACATTGTTTTATTATTTTTAATAGAGCCGGCATAGAGAATCTAGATCTCATTGGAGATGAGCCAAACATATCTGCTTGGGGAACCAATTTTCTTATTATTGATCCTTGGGCTCAATCACTTGGTCATGGCAGTGGTGTTTATACCCATGAAAATTATCCCTTTCAATATTATTTGACTAATTTGACCCAAACTTATGACAGTTGGGTTGATCATCAAATCCCCACAACCTCTCTAAGTCGATCATCGATAGTTTGAATATTATCTAGGAATCGAATATAAAATTTACTTTATATCTATAAACTTACATAATATTAGCCATGAAGAAAATTTTATTTATCTGTAGCCATAACAAATTACGCAGCCCCACAGCAGAAGCCCTATTTTCTGATTATCCCAACTTGGAAGTTCGTTCGGCAGGCCTCAAAAATGATGCTGATATTTCTTTAGGGCAAGAAGATGTCATGTGGGCTGACACTATTTTTGTAATGGAAAAAGCCCATCTAACGAAATTAAAAACAAAATTCAGAAGCCTACTGAAAAATCAAAAGGTGATTTGTTTAGATATACCTGATAAATATGCTTATATGGATGAAGCGTTAATAAAAATATTAAAGAATAAAGTACCGCCCTACCTTAAATAGCTCGATGCTTTTGAATGACTTTGATTATCCCGCTGCTTATGTACCCACACCTAAAAAGTGATTGATTTTAGGTCAGTTAGCTTGATAATATTGAGAGGTCAAACAAACAATTTCGGGGGAAATAAATGTTTAACTTCTTAACTTTTCTTGGATTAGGTGGTAATGCAGCAAATTTAGCGGGTGATGCACTCAATGTCGTCAAAAATGCTAATGATGCAACCAATTCTAAATTAGATAAAAAGAAGCGAGTTAAGGCTCGTCAAAACTTCATCGAAAACATGGTGAATGTAGGGGCACCTCTTGCAGCTGGTGCTGTCACTGGCGCGGTCGCCTCCCCTGCAGGGGCAATTCCTGCCGCTCAAATGACCCAATCGCTGGTTAAGTCTACTGGAATAGGTAAACTTTTAGGTAAAATATTCCATCCTGTTCTTGCACCTTTTGCCAATTTGCTTGGATTTTTTAAGCGAAAAATCAAAGACACCATTGGATTAGATATTGGCAAATGGCTTAATTTTGGCGTTAAGGTTGCACAACCTGTCATAGGTGCAGGGAAAGTTCTGAATGGTGGTGGCAATAACGCTTTATCTCATTTAGGCAACAATCCTTTAACAGACATTTCTAGTGTCTTTGCAAGCCGGACTATAACACATAGCGCGAAGCGCACCATTCCTCCCCTTGGTAGCGCACGTATCAAGATTGATACAAAACCAAAGCCAAGCTATCAAGCAACCAATAAAGTAAAATATAGGTTTTAACGGTAGCATAAAAGACACTTAAAAAGTGAAGGGTCAAGCAATAAAACTTGACCCTTTCATCTTCTAATAATTAATCTTTATGAATTTTGTCTGTGAGTTTGTCTAATTGATCAGCAAGATTATCACGGCCCTCATCAATAACCTCTTGGGTTTTATCTAAACCATCGGTTACTTTATTGCCGATTTCTTCATTGCTAAGACCGCCAGCAATCATAAATAATTGGTCTAATTTTAATATCTTCATAGGTTTATCTCCTTGATTCTATTAATTTTTAGAGACCGTTTTTTAAAACAGTCCTCTCAATCCCACCACGTGAGATTATGCTGTCAACTCAACAAAGCTGCCTCCCCCTTAATTTAGCTATTCTCTAATTCTACGTTCGGAAATTCTTTATGAAATTTCTCTTCGACTATATGTGTTTTTTTGTTGCCTTTTTCAATCATGGCATTCCCCTTTTTAATATCTGTTTTACCAGCTTGGATCAGTTTTTCACCTTTTTTAATTTTGCTTTCACCATCGTGTACGCGTTTTTCGCCTTTACGAATTAGCTTATCACCATCGATCCATTGTGCACCTAGGATTTCAGTTGTTTCACCTTGGGATAGCATCTGTTCTCCAAGAGAAGGGGCATGTGAACAAGCAGACAATCCAAAAATAGCGCCTAAAAGCAGTGTTCGAATCGTTAATTTTCTCATAATGTCATCCCCTATTAGATAGTTTCTATTTGTAAGTACTTTTTTGTTTTATCAAATTTCTGATTCAGTGTCACACATTTTCCCTATTTAGATAAGTTGGAATTCAAGTTAGCTGCGATATGCAGAGATGAAATCATACATTTACTCTTATCTACTCTAGGTCAGACCTCACCAGAGTCTATTTGCAAGAGTTTGTTCAGTTAATCTCACTTTAAATATGTTGCTACATCTTGCAAAAATGGTTACGGTCTGGTACTTATGACCCACTTTTTCATTATTTTCTATTACATAAGAAACATCATGTGTCGTTTTGCTTATTTAGTCTTTTTAATTATTACGACAACTTCAATGCCGGTTATGTCTCATGACAAAACGAGTGAATTATTCATCTATGAACGCTATCCATACACTGCAACACCAATTCCGTTTAAAAATGACATTCAAAAACTTCAAGAAGATATACTATCAGTTAAACAGAATGGAACTCCAAATAGCCACTTTGCGGTGCCCTCCACTAAAATAAGGCTCTTCCCAGAAAAAGTGCCAAATTTAGTAAATCAAAAATATATACCTATTCCTAAACAGGAACTAGTGACTATTGAAAATGCACTCGAGCGAAATTTGCAACTGTAGAATATAAGGGGTCAGATACAAGATATACCGACTGAGGTATCCCCACAAATATTACTAGATAGTATCATCATTGCGAGCAGAAGCCGCTGCATAGGTTGAAAAAACAACAAAATTACACGACTGAAGCGAAGCAATCCATGTGAGTATATTTCTTACGGAACTCTGTAAGATAAATACTCAGATGGATTGCCACGCAAAAGACGTTATGGCTTATCATTTTTTTACGTTTTCCCCGCGTCTTTTGCTCGCAATGACGAAAAAATTTCGTGGGTATACCGATGACCTTTCTTACTTAACGCAATCTAACTCCTTTTATTTTTGTACTCTTACTTTCGTACTTCCAGTATCTACAAAATTTTCATTCAACCATTTCGCATCATCCGTAAAAAGACGCACGCACCCGTGACTGGCATGAAATCCTGGTACGGTCGGCGAACCATGCATCGCATAAGGACCTTTAAAATGCATACAATATGGCATTGGCGCGCCACCTCTGGGTATTGGATATTTGCTTGAAACACAGCCATTCCCTTGTTTTCGATAAAAAGTAAACGTTCCTGTGATAGTGGAAGATGATTTCCCTCCTGATATGGGCCCCCACTTCACTAATGTTCCATCTGAATCATAAGCCGCCCAAGCTAAATCACTTAAATCAACCTTAATAAGCTCTTCACCGTTCGTTGCCGTATTTTGTGGAAAAGGCGAATATTTTAAAAATTCGACAGAATCAATGGATTTATCTTTGGGAACCGCAATGATTAATCCTGGACGAACCTGGATATTCATCCTATTGATCTTTTTTACAAAGCTGCGATTCTCTGGATCTGGGAACATTGATTCCCAAGTTTCCCCCTTTTTCACCTTATAACAATCATAAAGCTCTGAATTAGTACAAATAGTTTTGGCATATTCTGCATGTATTATAGGAGAGAATAAAGATAAGCTAATGACAGTTAACGTACCAAAGGTAAGAATTGCTTTCATATTTCCCTCTTTTTTCTTAATGGTGCAGGTATGACCATTCGATAAAAAAGAGAGTTCCCTTTCTGTTGAGAGTTTATCCCAAATACCTGTTCATTATTTCAGGTGGCGGATAACTGAATGACTTATATGATCATCTAAATACCCGCCGTCTATCCTTTAAACTTGATAAGTTATTATATTATCTACAGACACATCATTTTTAGCCGATGAAGATTTTTCTAATTTTTTCATCAATCTATATTTTTTCATTAGCGACTCATGCATTGTTTTTGGCACAGAATAAATTTCAATAAAAAATCTTCTAAATGATTCGTTATTTTCAAGGGCAGAAGCCGTAACAAAAAAATCATTTTCTGTTAGATTTTTATTTTCTTTTAACAGCCAATAATGAACGAAGGTATCAAACGTAGCATCATATAATTTATCAAGTTCTTTTGAATACTTTTTAAGTTCAGGATGTAAATCTATCATCATTGATATTTCTTCTGTTTTTCTATTTTGTGCCCATTTGTCATAAGCAACAACAGAATTTCCTTTTAATCCATCCATTAGCATGAGCATTTTTAATACGTTATCATCTTTGTATTTTTTTCCAAAATGATTATGCTTCAAGTATTTTGGCGGCCGGTGTGTTTTGCCGTTCGCATAATCTTTCAATAACTTAATATTTTTGCCAAACCGTTGTTTTTCTTCTTTCCCTCTATTCTCACCAGAAAGAAACATTTTATAATAAGCATTGAAACATCTATTTATCGAGGAGTTTTCAAAATGCTTGGTGATTGTTCTTAATTCTTCATCGCTGTAGTTTTCTATCAGCGCCTTCGCTACTTCTTTTCTAATATCATCAACGTATACCTCTTTCACTATATCCATAAATTCAATAACAGATTTTTTTTCATCTTGGGAACTTGTCATTGATGATGCTGATTGTATGATAACTTCTATAGCAAGGTTATCTAGATTTACTTTTTCAACAAGCTGCTCAGCAATTGCTAATGAATCATATCTGCTTGCATATGCACTTAAAGTAAAAACCAGGAATATGAACATCGATAATAACTTAGTCAATTTTTTCATTTTAACGACTCAATAAAAAATGAAATATTTTAATTACCATGCTCATCAAACGCAAAGAAATACTGATAAATACTGATAAATTCAGAATATTTTATTATGGATCAGATATTCATCGTAATGCCTATTCTAATGTGCCATTACAGTGCTCTCTTGTCATACAAACGAGAATATTGCGAAAAATTCTAATAAGTTGATCACCTGTCTAGTGTTGCTATTTGTTCGCTAGTTTGTATAATGCCTTTCTTTTGAATAGCAACTTAGGTTTTGTTATGGAAGAATCCGCTATTATTTCTATTTTATGTGAAGCATCAACCTTTCCACCCATAGCAGTCACCAACTCTCAAGCACTGATTACTGAGCCCCTTGTAGTAGATTCCTCGCATCATCCTGATGCAATCAACGCTTTGTCTTCCATTATTGATGAATCGTTAGATAACCAAGCGTTCAATGTGCAACCAACATTCTCTCAACAAGAGAATGAATTTTTGGATCTTATAGCGGATTTAATGC
The DNA here is from genome assembly GCF_001431295.2 of Candidatus Berkiella aquae. Lineage (NCBI taxonomy): Bacteria > Pseudomonadati > Pseudomonadota > Gammaproteobacteria > Candidatus Berkiellales > Candidatus Berkiellaceae > Candidatus Berkiella > Candidatus Berkiella aquae. Next base: position 2,110,420 of record NZ_LKAJ02000001.1, read on the forward strand.
CAAATCTATTTGAGCCTCAGATGGCAACTAAAGAAACTGATGCAACAATCCTTGAAGAAGAAAATATTCTTGCTGAAAAAATCATATCTTCGCAAGATTGTAATGAAGCATCGTACGCTCAACATGACAATGAATGTCAAATTGATGCAGAGCCACCTAGTGTTGGAAATAGTTTATATGGCACCCCCTGTTCAACAGAGGATGTTAAAAGACTGATAGCTGAAACGAAACATTACAGTGACTTTGAAAAGATTGAAGCGGTCAACAACTTTTTTAATCTGATGCCTTATTATTCTGATCTCGATCACTGGGGTGTTGAAGATTATTGGGCAACACCGCATGAATTCATTCAGTCAGGAGGCGGCGATTGCGAAGATTATGCCCTTGCTAAATTTCATACATTGATAGAAATGGGAATACCAGAAGACAAACTATTTCTTACTTATGTCTTTGCACCTACAGCTCATATGGTTTTAAGCTTTTATCCAACCCCAAACAGTAGTCCACTGATATTAGACAATTGTTCAGATCGTATACTGCCATTAAACAATTTACCCTATGAACCCGTCTTTAGTATTAACAGTTTAGGAATTTGGAATACGAATTCTTGGGGCTTACATTCAAGGTATTCTGATGCAAATTACTCAATACAATGGAAAGAATATCAAACAAGACTCAAAGTTGAGAGTATGAGGGGTTAGGCGTATACCGATGACCCTACTTAGATTAAATGAAGTGCAATAAAATCATCTTTGACTAACCAATTTTACTAAGCATTTTTCTTATTACCTCTCTTGTCATATTTAGATAACATCATTTCAATGAATGTTCATCCAAGATAAGAAGCAATATGATTTTAGGCACAAGCACAAACACCACAAAAGATGCTAATACAATCGCTTTTTTTAAAATAATCCAAGAGCCTCTAACCAATGAAAGCACAGAGGCATTACAGCAATTAATTGTCGAAGGCATTCATCTTCATGCCAACGATAGTCACGGCTATACCCCACTTGAACGAGCAAGACAGATTGATAACATTGCTATCGTTCAACGATTACTCGATGCTTGGATAATGAGTAATGCACAAAATCATAACAGTACCCCTCTACATTGGGCAATACAACATTTCCCTCAAATGGTTCCATGGCTTTTAGAGAGAAGAATAAACATTGATGCTCAAGATAATCAGGGCAATACTGCGTTGCACGAAGCGATGCTACAAAATAGCACTGATATTGCTCAATTATTGCTAGAGAAAGGCGCAATCATTAATATTCTAAACAAGCTGGGTAAAAGCCCTCTCATGATTGCGATAGGTACTTACTTTCATCAACCTGACGATTTACAGAAAATAATGTTAACTATCCTAAATAAAATTATTAAAGCTGATAGATTTAAATATTTGCAGGAAGATCTTGGCACAGATTGGAAATCGGTACCAACATTAGAAGCAACAGCATCCAAAATATTGACGACCAATCCGAAGCATATCGTTTCCCTATTTGCAATTATTGAACACCACCATTTTAACGCAACGAAGCTAACACCTCCTTTATTAACTGAACGACTATTATGTTTTTTAGACACTCCCACAGAGGCTATCGATGAACCTTTATCGTCTTCTACTTGTTTGCTAACAAGCGCATCAACAAATTCCTCGACAAGTACGCAAATCCATGATTTAAGCACTCAAGTCGCTAATATGGATATTTTCTCATTTAGACGACCTTATATGCGCATAGGATAAACCTTATAAGGGGGCAGGTATACCTGCCCCTTTTCACTAAAATTAGATCACCAAACTATTTCTAAATTTTTCAAACAAAACGGACATTCTATCAGCTTGATTAGGCTCACTTCCTTTTTGCCCAACAGCACCAAGTGCGGGTAAATAGGTTTTCGATTTGTCCAATATCTCTGAGGTAGATTCTACGACGGGTTGCAAACTTGTTGTTGCAAATTGAAAAGTGCGGCCATTAAACGTAAAAGGCACATCCGCTTCTAATGTAAATTCGTCTGGAATAGCTAAGGTTCCTTCATATACAGAAAATAAACGCTGCACCTCTTTTTGAATAAATTTAGCAAGAATACGTGGTCGACGTAATTTTTCTAAGTGCGCTTTAACATCATCAAAGTCTTCAATTTTTTCTAGATGGGTATGATGAACACCTGACTGCACGGCCCATTGTTCAAGCATCGTTCTGTTATAAGTTCCAAACCCCATCGAAAACACACTGGGTACTTTATTCGCGCCTTCAGAGTGAAGTTTCTGCATATTTTCTTTGTATTCCTGCAGGAAAGCTTCATCTTCCTTTTGAGCGCGTTCTAAATCCGCATATCTATCAAATAGATTCTCATCGTTAAACCCATCCGTGAAGACAATGACAGATTCAGTATATCCTTGATATTGATCAGACGTTAACTCATGTAATTCAGTACGAACGGTTTCATATAAGCGGGTACATCCACCAACCTGTAATGTTTTTAGATGTGTAAAAATGTTATCTAAATCTTCTTGAGCATTATCGGTTAATAAAAATTCTTTAACTTGACTTTTGCTGCCAAAATCAACCACACGAAGAATATCGCCTTTTGAACAACTTGAAATATATTCTTGAAGAAAAGCTTTTACGCGTTCAATAAGTTCGGGAAAATCTTCTTCCATGCTCGTACTACGATCAAGAATGAGTGATAATAAATTATTTGGTTTAACGAGACTATCTTTAGGTAAACAAATCGGAGTAGCTCGATTATTCTTTATTTGCAGAATAAAGCCTTCTTCAAAAATATCAATTAAATAAGATAACAAAGTTCGCCTATCAAATGACATTTTCCATTTTTTAGATAGTTGTTTCTCTTGAGGCAGTTCCTCCATCCTTAATTCAGGTACAGGAGGAAAAATGAGGTCGATCAATGCTCCATAGCGGATTACAATCTCATGTTGACCTATCTTTGGATTAGCTTCAATTTTGAAAATATCTTCAAATTCTGGCTCTAATTTCAGGCTAGATTGATGAGCTTTATTAAGCCCGAGTTTAGGCCCTTCTAGAAAAGCCTTTTTCATGCCGTGAATACCACCGCCAACCATTGCTGCTGTTAAAATTTCAAGTTGACCTTTTGCAATAGTCTCAAAACCTGAACCATCATCGATAGGGATCCGTATTACTTTCGTGCATTTATTGTCATGACTTGACAATTCTTCTTGGGTTAAACCTGTTTTGCTCAGAACTCTGAATAAATCATCTGAAAAAATTCGATTCAAAATATCCAAACCTGTCATGCGCGAAAAATCTATTTTTGGATTGATGCCAACAATCGGTTTGGGGGAAGAAAATTCTACTATTTCATTGATAACATATTTTAAACTTCGACGAGCAACATCTGGGGTACTTAAGGTTTGATGGATTGCTAATAAGAGCATAAGATCTGAACTCATAATCTCAATCATTTGCTCATTGACTTGAACCTCAAAATCACCCATCGTTTTTCCTAATTCAGGCAAAAACGCATCAAATAATATTTTCAAAGCTTTTTGATCATCAATATGAGTTGAAGCAACACCCTTAACTGCCATCGTGTTTTTCCTTACATTATTTATGGTAAGAGAATTTAACTTATCCATGTTAAAAAGCAATCAATTTTAAAAATAAATAAAGATAATGTGTAGTTACATATAAATTGGATTTCCATCTATAGAAGTGTAACTACACAGCTATGGAAAGGTTATAATAGTGGTGCAAAACGTTTTTATGAAAGACACGGATTTTTAGCAATCGATTTTGATAATAGAAACCATGCAGGCACCCATGACAAAAGCGCTTTTAAGATATGCAACCACCGATGATATCCATGATATTGCTAAGGTATATTTGAGATCCCGAAAAGAATTGGTTGCCTTTGCTCCTTTAGCACACTCAGATGACAACATTCATGAATGGGTTCGTAATACACTGCTTCCCAATGAACAGGTCATTGTTGCCGAAAAAAATGTCATCATCATTGGAATGATGTCTTTAACTAGTGAAGATGAAAAAAAATGGATTAAGCAACTCTATATTCATCCTGATTCAGTTGGTCAAGGTGTCGGCACATTAATGATAAAAAAAGCAAAATCCATTTTAGGTTCTCCAATTTACCTCTATACGTTTGAGAAAAATATTGGTGCAAAACGTTTTTATGAAAAACACGGATTTTTAGCAATCGATTTTGATGATGGCTCGGGCAATGAAGAACATTGCCCCGCTATACTCTATAGATGGATAGAATAACTGGTGTATAAATAAGACATAAGATTGTTGTAAATGATTAACTTAATCGAGAGACGCCAAACCCGTCTCTCGAATAGAATCTTGGATAAGTTTTATATTGAATCCGCAATATCATTCGGATAAAAAATATAAGTGGCTGGAACATCGAAATAAGCCAGAGCAGTTTCACAATATATACAAGCTAAAAATCCGATACCAGCTCCTAATGCTAAGTAAGGGCTCGTAACACCTATCCCATAGGCAATCAATAAAGTGGGTGGTACTACCAATAAAGAGGTTAAGGCACCTTCTTTGACAGCAATATCTAAATGATTGTAACCAGGATTGTTTATACCGCCAGCGATTTCCTTGATTTCATTTGCACTCAGTATTTTCATTTTTACCTCTATTAATAATGTGCTGTGTTCGTAAGCTGAAGTGGCCATAAATAAGAAAGAGCTACGTCATCATCAAAACAGCCTGTCCTTCGCTAATATACTTAGGCACTTTAAGCTTCTTGTGGCATGAGAATTTTATTCACCATATTAGCATCAGGTTTCATTAATTGAAGAAATTTGCTTTTATTCAAATCATCTTTAACTGCTCTGGCTGCTCCTTGAAAATCACGAAATAAAGTTGAAGCTGATATAAAATGCGATTCACATAATTCCAACAATTTTACAGCCTCCATGACAGGAACTGTTACTTTCTTTATGTAATTGTCAGGTAACATTCTCGGAAATTCATCATGAAATCTACTTCCATTAAAAGGTTTATTAACTTCTGCCGATTGCCTAAGGAGAGTAAAACATCCTTCTTGATTCGCAATATTTTTGTTATAACCACTTGGAACTCTAACTATTTCCAATGCAGGAAAATGAATTTTATTCTCAATATTTAAAATCCAAACAGCTAATCTTTTCTTTTTCAATTCATCAAAATTGCCAGGGCTGGTAATTTTGTTAATGTTATCTATAGCATCTGAAGCAGCAAAATAAATTGCAACATATGAATATTTGCTCCAATCAAGAAGTTTCGTAGGTAATCCATAATGTTGAGCTATCGCCATTAACTCATAGAGATCAGGATGAGGCCACAGGTAAGCATTATGTAGATAATTATTTAACATTCTACTAGAGTTAAAATGGATTTCTCTGAATTGATGTGAATCACCCGGCAAGGGAATGCCTATTTTGTCGCAGTATTCCAAGAATTTTCTAAAACTATCAAGCTCTGAAGATATTTGCTGATAAGCAGTAGGGATCTTCGAATTAAATTCAATTATAGGATTGTTATGCTCTCTAAATACAGAGGGTTCAAGCGGCCAGCCGGCATCTCTTTGTCCTCTGTATATTAAATTATAAGGTTCTGGAAACATTGGTTTAGTAGGAGATAATATATCCCAAAATTCTTCTGCTTTATCTACGTTAATTTCCTGCACTGAATTCATTTTCTATCTCGTGTAAAGCTCTAGAGCACTAAAAAACTTCTTAGTAAATACGTGCCCATACTGTTTTGCATAAGTAAACAACTTGTTTTTGTCAAACTCATTGGCTTGCACAAATAATAGTGTAGTTACATAAAAGGTTTTATTTTTAACCCTGCTAGAAGAAAAAAGGATCAAGTATTCTGTTGACTGCTTTTATTCTCATATTGCGGAATTATTCTTTTGGCGGTTTCTGGCTTAAAGCTTACTGTTTTTGCATTTCCCTTGTCTTCAAGTGTTATATATACATTGCTTTGAGGATTAGCTAAATCTAAACCATAATCGATGATCTTTACATTTTCTTTTAGTCCAGCTTTTGATGCTGGGCTATTCTTCACAAGTGAGCGAATTCTTTTTTCTTTGACAAGGGATTTCAAATTAAAACCAACATCAGGAATTTCGATGGTTTGATTTTTTAACTTTACCTCATTTGAAAATAAAGTAGGAGAAAGTGAGATTATCTTACCCGACTGGATCATGGCAGCCGTTTCATCCCAAATATCCTTACCAACATGTTTTCTAAATATGGCATCTAAATTCACATCTGAAGCATTCTCAAGAATTTCCTGCAGTGCAGTATCTATTGGTTTTCTAAATTGACCTCGATGATCTAGCTTATTAAGCATTTCCATAAATAAAATATGCCCTCTAAACATAACCAATCTTCCTGCTGGATTTCTCAATTTAAATGCTGCAGCAATCTCTTGATTGTTAGATTCCCTGAAGGGAGATGTCATATATTCTTTTAACAATTTATTATAATATTCAAGATAATCCTGCTTTGAAATCATTCCGGTCTCAAGTGCAAGTTGCCATCCATAAAAATCATTCACACCTTCAAAGAACCATTGTTTATCACCTTGAGGTCTGGAAATTCTAATTTTATTACCTAACCACGCATGGAATAACTCATGTGAAATTAACCCAAATAAAATAGGTTTATTCTTTGGTTTACCATCTGTGATAACCATGCTCAATACATTTTCATATAAAGAGCCTACAACACCAGATTCTCCCTCAGGTAATTTATTGTCATAGAAAATTAAAACAAAATGAGGGAAATGGTGATCTTCTAAAACATCTCTTTGAAGACTAATAATTTTATGCAAATAATCTATCAGTTCATTTACATCAAACATAGCCCATTTTCCATTCATAAGAATATGGACAGGTTTTTCTTTTATGAATATGGTTCTAATATCTATATTTCCACCTGCTATAATCGATCGGCTTAGCTGTTCGACAGAGGTTTCTATTTCATATTCTCTTTTATTTATATTGTGATTGGTTGCGATTGAAAAATTCTTTGGAAAATTATTCAGCTGAATCTTAATTTTATAAACTGTTTCTAAATCAACATCAGGGACAGCTAATAATTTTTCTGCTGCAAAATGAAAAAATTCCTCTTCTATAATAGGACGTTCATTATCTCTGATGGGATTATCTACGCATATTTGATAATTTGCTTCCATGTCCACATTGGGTTTTAATGAGACTAAAATAGTTCTATTTTCAAGCAATGTATAAGAAATATTGCCTTCATTTGCTTTGAGTGAAAAATTATTTACATATTCGGGAAACTTAATTTTAATGGTTTCATTTTGATTGCCTCTTATACCAGCTGATATATCAAGACAATTTGATTGCGCCCCACCTAAATAGTTTATTTTATAAATAAGATCATGGATTTGGCTTGTTTTTGTATAGCCAATTGGAGAGTGGAGAATAATCCCTATGATTAAAGATCTTAACATCCAGTTAATTTTCAAGATTTTCTCCAGTCTAAATTAAAACCGATGAGTAATCGAAGCTCCCATCCCAGTCACTCCATTGATCGTATCAGCAGTTACGTAAGTACCCGCTGTTGTATTGTTTGTGATAGGGAATGATCCAATAACTGCACCGCCAGCTACGTTTCCATTGCCGCTAATGATAACTGGCCCAGAAGGGGGTGTGAATTGTGGATCTTGTGTGGTTTCATTGTAGCCACCACAGATTAATGAAAGCAAATCTGTTGAAATGATAGAACACTCAGAAATCTTACTTTGCATCATGATATCTCCATATAAACATATAGCGAAAATAGATTTACACCATTCATCATCAAAGCACAATGTTTTCTCAATAATAAACACCATTGACATATATTCATTATTTTTACTTAATTTCACAGTTGCCATTAGAATCATCACTCAAAGATATGGCATAATTCTTAACTCTATTTATTAATCTGAAAAATCCTGAGGAAAATATGGACATTCTCGATCAAGATTTACTTTCTATGGTCTCAGCTGGCAATGCTATCTTTATAGCTATTGGTGCGGGTGTTTCAACTTATGTAGGTACCGCTACAATAATTAATGCAACACAAACTTTAAATCAGTTTGGTCATGCCCTTGGTGAACAAATTTTTAATGCAACTCAGCCAGATCAACTTGGGCAGATGGTTTATCCAGCAAACATTGTTATAGAAAATTCAGCGTCAAAATAAATAATGTTGTTTTCTAATGATCATGTAGCAGCCTTCTTGCTACATGATCACCTAGCTTAAAAACATATCTTTTGAAACATTTACGATTAAGTCAGTGCTTGCCAATAAAACTGGGTTGAATACCAAAGAGCAACAAGAGTATGAATGCTAAATAATCCTATCAACGTCATACGCATTTTAGATGATTTAAGCTTTGGATTTTGATTAGTAAAACCATAAAACCACGGTTTTCGTTTTAGCCCTAATAATATAAAAACGAGGATGGGATATGTTGTGACAATCAAATTCATATTTTTACATCCTGTATCAAAAGTCCAACGAGTTTATAAGCCTCTTAAATACAACAGAAGACTATTTCCTGCAAACAATTTCTTGAGAATATTTTAGAATTTTTCCTGCGCCCCCTACGGGGCTTGGGTGGTGGGAATGCTCATTTCCCCACATTGCGACCCATTCACTTCCGTCTTCGCTCTTCGAGCTACGCCGGAATGCGCCTTACGCAGGGAATTATTGCAATATGGGGAATTTATACATTTATTTATTTTGAATTTACGTGGCGTGCCAGAAGTCCGCCTACGCGAATACATTTAGGTAAATTTATACTTAAATAAATTGAGGTTGCTTTAGGTACAGAGTTCTTTATGGAATGGTTAGCTTCGGCGGACATAAGTTATTGTAACAATCGCCGAAGGCGATTTAACAATAACTAATGGTGCCCGGGGCCGGAATCGAACCGGCACGGAGTTTAACCTCCGAGGGATTTTAAGTCCCTTGCGTCTACCTATTTCGCCACCCGGGCATTCAAGAACTCGGCGTTTATCTAACGCGAGTATCAGAAAGAGAATTGATTCTTTGGAGGCTGAGGCCGGAATCGAACCGGCGTACACGGCTTTGCAGGCCGCTGCATAGCCACTCTGCCACCCAGCCGGTGCCCCAAACACTTTTCTTAAGATTCTAGAATAGTACTAGAACCGCTTAAAAGAAAATTAAATCAATTTTAAAAATAAGAGCAATTAAAAATTCTGGAGCGGGAAACGAGACTCGAACTCGCGACCCCAACCTTGGCAAGGTTGTGCTCTACCAACTGAGCTATTCCCGCATCAAACGCGCTGTGCATTGTTAAAGATTTCACCCTCTGTGTCAAGCCTAAAGCTCAACAAAAACAGCAAGTTACTTTTCCGTTAACGCAGCCCATGCCGCTTTCAAATAAGCAATCATCGACCAAAGTGTTAAAATTGCTGCCAAATACATGAAAATTGTGCCAACTATAACAGATTTCAGATTCCAGTCTGCTGGCTGAGATAATAAAATAATGATCGCAATAATTTGAATAAATGTTTTCAACTTTCCAACATAACTAACTGACACAGTGGTACGTTGACCAATTTCTGCCATCCACTCACGTAATGCTGAAATAGTAATTTCACGACTGACGATCACCACCGCAGGAATGGTCATCCAAACTGAACCATATTCCCCTACCAGCAACACTAAGGCTACCGCCACAATTAACTTATCAGCAACAGGATCTAAAAAAGCACCAAATCGAGAAGTTTGATTTAACTTTCGGGCAAGATAACCATCTAGCCAATCGGTAGCCCCTGCTAAGCAGAAGATAGCTGCGGTGATCATGCCAGCATGTTTTGTTGGCAAATAAAAGGCGACCACAAAACAAGGAATTAACGCAATCCTTGCTGCTGTGAGTAAATTTGGAATACTCATAATGCCTTGCATAATTTACCTAGCTAGCATGTTCTCAGGGGTGTAAAGCTATGTAAATCTTAGCAGCTAATTGCGCACTAATACCAGGCACTTTCGCAATTGCTTCCTGACTTGCACCAACTAATGCCTGGTAGCCACCAAAATAATTGATTAAAGCTTGACGACGCTTTAAGCCAATCCCTGGAATTTCCTCTAATGGAGAATGTTTACGCGCTTTGGCTCGCTTCTGTCGATGCCCTGTGATGGCAAAGCGATGGGCTTCATCGCGGATCTGTTGCAAAAGATGCAACGCACTGGATGTCGGTGGTAAGTTGATAATAAATTCTTCATCACTTTGACTGCGTGTGAGATAAAGCGTTTCAAGGCCAGGCTTTCGCCCCTCTCCTTTGGCTATCCCTATCATGAGGACATCCAAAATCTGGCACTCTAATAACGCCTTCTTCGCCCGATGCAGCTGCCCCTTCCCACCATCAATTAAAATTAAATCAGGCAAGGGAAGCTCTTCTGCTTTACGTTTTAAGTATCGTTTGGTTAAAGCTTGTTCCATCGCCGCATAGTCATCATTCGCTGGGACATCCATGTTATAGCGACGATATTCCGCTTTGGTGGGACCATTCACATCAAAAACCACACAAGAAGCAATCGTCGCTTCTCCTTGGGTATGACTAATATCAAAGCATTCAATACGCGTGAGATTTTGATTCAGCCCTAGTACTTTCTTTAATTCAAACCAACGCTGCGTCATGACAGTTGATTGGCTAATTTTTCGATTCAGTGCTTGGGCTGCATTTTCAGATGCCAAGGTTAACCACTTAACCTTCTCACCTTTTTGCGGGACATAAATCTTAATGCGATGTTTAGCCACTGAAGACATGGCTTCAGCAATGACAGATTCATCTTCAATATTTTCATTTAATAAAATCTCATGGGGATAATCTAGCTTATCCTCTTGGTTTAAATAGAGTTGTGTCAAAAAGCCACGTAAAACGCCTACACGCGTTCCTTCACCGACTTGTTTAGGAAAATACGTTTGGGTGTCTAAAATGCGACCTTGGCGAATATAGAGGAGCTGAATGCAAAAATGCCCCTTATGTTCTCCAACGGCAATGACATCGGCATTACCTTGCTGACGGTAAATCACCTGTTGCTCATGAATGACACGTAATCGCATGATCTGATCGCGTAAAGCAGCCGCTTCTTCAAATTCCTGTGTCTGCGAAGCTAATTCCATCTTTTTGACAAGATCGTTAATAATCGATGTTTCTTTACCTTTTAGAAAGAGCTCAACATTATTCACCTGAAGGTGATAATCCTCTTGAGTAACATACTTGACGCAGGGCGCGCTACAACGACCAATCTGATACTGCAAACACGGCCTTGAGCGATTGCTAAAAAAGAGATCATCACATTGACGGATCTTGAAAAGCTTCTGCAATACCGTCAGCGTTTCTTTAACCGCAATACTGCTTGGGTAGGGCCCATAATACTGCCCTGCTAATTTTTGCTTTCCCCGAAAATAAACAAGCCGTGGGAAAGGATGCTCAGAAAGAAATAGATAGGGATAAGATTTATCATCGCGGAAAATAACGTTATAACGCGGTTTAAGTGCTTTAATCAGAGAGTTTTCAAGAAGAAGTGCTTCTTTTTCACTCGAGGTAATGGTTATATCAATATTGGCAATTTGACTAACGAGCTGATTAATTCGAGGATCGTCGTGCTCTTTGAAGTAACTACCGACACGATTTTTAAGATTTTTTGCTTTGCCAACATAGAGCGGTTTATTGGCGCGATCGCGCATACAATAAACGCCAGGATGCGAACTTAACGCATTTACAAAATCCTGCGGATTGAACATAAAAAGTTAAGCAGTTGAGGTTTCAGTATCTAAAATACCATGACGAATCGCTAAATGGGTTAGCTCAACATCACTATTCACACCCAGTTTCTCAAAGAGACGATAACGATAACTGTTGACTGTCTTTGGGCTTAAACAAAGTTTATCGGAAATTTCCTGAACTTTCTGACCGCTAGTTATCATTAACATAACTTGTAATTCACGTTCAGACAGTGTTTCAAAAGGAGACGCTTTTTCATCTGATAAATGTTTTAACGCCAATTGCTGAGCCACTTCTGGGCTAATATAACGCTTGCCATGGTGCACAGAATGAATGGCTTGTACCATTTCATCTAGACCAGAGCCTTTAGTTAAATAACCTGCAGCGCCCGCTTGTAATAATTTAGATGGGAAAGGTTCTTCACCACAGACCGTCAACGCAATGACTTTTAAATCCGGATCGGTTCTGAGTAATTTACGCGTTGCTTCCAACCCACCAATACCCGGCATTCTGACGTCCATCAGAACGACATTGGGATGTTTCTCACGGGCTAGCTTGATGGCCTCTTCACCGGTTGAGGCTTCACCAATCACTTTAAGCCCAGAAACGCTAGACAACAGGCTACGAATCCCTGCTCGGACTAATTCATGGTCATCAACGATAAGTACAGTGATCAATGTTTGCTATCCCCAAGGGCTAGTGTCAGCTTTTAACGCAGAATAACCTAGGCACATGGACTTTACCAGCACCCGCTTTGGCTTACATTGCATCTATTTGACGAAAAAGTACGTATACTAAATCAAACTCAATCAATGGGTGCTAGAAATTTTCATTAGGATGAGTCCGGACACAATAAGCACGGCAGCTAAAATGCGAACGGCGCTAAGCTGTTCGCCTAAAAAAGCAATCCCAACAATAAAGGCGCCCACGGCCCCAATCCCTGTCCAAACGGTATAAGCTGTTCCAAGCGGTAGGGTTCGCATTGAGATAGAAAGAAGGGCAAAACTACCAATCATTGTCACTAACGTAATAATGCTAGGCACTATTTGTGTGAAGCCCTCTGACTGCTTCATGGTGAAAGCCCAAACGATTTCAAGCAGACCAGCAAAGAGTAATAAGATCCAAGCCATAGCCCTGTTCCTTGTGAGTTAATGAGCATAATAAGGCTTTAATAAGAAGATTAAAGGAACGAAGAACCTAAGTTCTTGTTTATTGGCGGAAGCTCAGGGATTCGAACCCTGGAAACCTTTCGGTTTGCTGGTTTTCAAGACCAGTGCAATCGACCACTCTGCCAAGCTTCCGTGCGCCAGTCTACCCAGGTAGGTACAGCAAATCAACCTTGAATTTTTAACATACTGCCCAAACATAAGGTGTAAGAGCATACTCTTTACTACCATCACCTATACTATGGTATAATCTACAATAGCTATATAACCTGCTGAAAGGAGTTGTTTTAATGGCTACTCAAATCCCTGCAGTTACACGAACGAGCAGCGCATCGATCTTACAAACGAACTCAGTGATAAGAAACACTTATATCTTATTGGGTTCATCATTGTTGTTCAGTGCAGCAATGGCAGGTGTAGCAATGGCGACAAATGCACCGTCATTAGGCTTATTCTCCTTGCTACTATACTTTGGGCTGCTTTTTTTCATTAATGCAACAAAAAATAGCGTATTAGGCATCGTTGGCGTCTTTGCGTTAACTGGTTTACTTGGTTATACACTAGGACCCATGCTGAACTATTACGTGCATAATTTTGTGAACGGTCACCAACTAATTTTTACCGCATTAGGTGGTACAGGAGTGATCTTCTTTGGACTCTCAGGCTACGCATTAACAACCCGTAAAGATTTCAGCTATATGTCTGGATTTTTAATGTCGGGTGCTATTGTGCTTTTGCTTGGCGTTCTTGTGCAGATCTTTTTCCCAATGCCAGTTTTACAATTAGCACTGTCTGCTGGCTTTATGTTATTCAGCTCTGCAATTATTTTATTTGAAACTAGCTCCATCATCCATGGTGGTGAAACAAACTACATTATGGCAACCGTCTCTATCTTCGTTGCCTTATATAATTTGTTTATCTCATTACTGAATATTCTCTCCGCTTTCAGCGGCAATCGAGAATAATCAAGCTTCTCAAAAAAGCCTCCTTCCGGAGGCTTTTTTTTGCCCCCATCATTTTAGGACAGCCATTTCTCAAAGAGCCATAAGCCAAAGGACAGTCAAATAGAAGAATCAAGGAGTATGACACCGCGGACAATTGCCGCGGCAATCTCAGAAGAAGAAAAAAAGCACTACTGGCTATAAACGATTTTCACTGAATCATCTACAGCTGATCTATCGATGTAACCCAAAGCATTGGGATTCTTAGCTACATATTCTTTAACAGCTTGATCATCCGATTCCTGGACAGGAGGCTGGCCCTGCCCTGTAAAGATGACGCGTGACCAATAGGATTTCATTTCCGTTTCACTTTTACGGATCACATTCGCATAAAATTGGGCTCTAGCTGAAGCACCCGGTCTTTGGTCGACTGGCGTTATTTTTACGCCACTGGGTAAAAATTTGGTTTTACCTAAATAAATTCGATAAATTTCTTCACGAGACATTGAAGTCACAGGTAATTGTGGATTCGTAATGACTGCAATTTCTGCTGCTGAAACAAGCGGAGCAAGCGCTAAGCACAATAACGTCAGTAAGTTTGTTGTTGTTTTTCTTACCATGACTATCCCTTTTGCATCATGGCATTAAGTGCCAATGTAACGTTTCCAATCGTTTTCCCAAAAGAGGGTTGGCTATAAACCACCTTAACCGATTGGTCGACTAAAGATTTGTCAATGTAACCAAGACAATGTGTATCTTTGGCTACCATTTCTTTCACTGCTAAATCATCGTCTTGTTGCAAAGGTGGATTACCCTGCCCAGTAAAAATAACTCGTGACCAATAAGATTTTATTTCTGTTTCCGTTTTGTGAATAATTGATTTATAAAACTGGCATCGAGAAACAGCTCCCATTTTCTGATCGATAGGGATCACTTTGGTGCCATTCGGCAAAAATTTAGTTTTACCTAAATAAATGCGATAGACCTCATCGCGTGACAAACTTGTCACCGGTAATTGATGATTACTTATTACGACAATCTCAGCTTGAACCGCAGGAGAGACAAATCCTATCCAAAGCGATATTAAGGTTGTAGCACTGATTTTAATTGGCAATAAGACCGTTTTCATTACATCACCGCATCTACTGCTAAGGAATAAATGTTGACTGATTTATGCGGAAGCGCATCAAACAGACCCGGACTATAACGATCAGGATGGACGTGACAGTATTCACCTTTTATCGCAATCCCTTCATAAACGTCCCAACGTAAACCGATAGTAACGGATGTTTGTTCACCAGCGCCCCCATCAAAAAATACGCTAGTGCCAATCAATGCTTGAGCAATTTGATTGAAGTTACTACTTAGCCCCAGGCCACCAAAAGCGGGAGGTAAGGTTGCTATCATATTTGCCGTGCTGTTAAATCGTCGCGTGTAATTATCTGCGAGTCTTTCTCGCGCAAAAGTAATATGAGGTAATAATTCGTTAAAACGGTAACCACCCATTAAATACCAACCAATAACGTCGGCAATAATCGGCGTACCAGCATGTCGTTTAACCAATTCACCCATGCTGACGAAATTATTCCAATCGAATTGATAACCAATTCCTTTGAAGCTTGCATCAATACCGTAAGCAGAAAAATAATTAATATAATCGGGCCCTAATATGCCAAAACCCACCAACGTATCCATCGCAACATTCAGGCCCTCCATCACAGTCCCTGCATTAGGGGTTAACGTCACTCGAGTGCCTTCATACCCTGCACGAATGCTAAAAGTTTCATCTCCGTAACGAAGATTAATAACGTACAGATCGCGTAAACGAACTCTAATTAAATCAAGAATGGTATTTCCCGGAGGAATGGGGAACGTTAATTCAGCGTTAGTTGCGCCATAAAAACCAGTGAGGGTTAAATCTTGTCCCCATAATTCCATTCGGTAACGTGCATCAACCCCGGTGACGTTACTAAAAGAGGCAGGGATTTGTGAATAAACTTCTTGTGGTGGACGGATCCAAGGGTAAGCGTATCCAACATTCACATAATCAGACAGCATATAAGTTTGGGTGCGCATTCGGCCTGCACGAAATTGCCAACGATCGTTGGGTTCCCACTTAATAAATGCCCAAGGTGCGACCACATCAAAATCGCGTGACCCTTCAGCAAAGAATTGGGTCGTGATGCTAACATCTTCACGTAAATATTTGGTTAATTGTATACCAATGTTAGTATCTTTTTCCCAGCTCGGTCTCTTACCTATGTAAGAAACGTAAATCGGCTCAACACCTGTGTTGAGATAATCAACAGTTGACCAGGCAACGGCTGCAGACAAAAATCCATTGATTTGAATATCCCCAACCATTGCAAAGGCATTCGTTGCTACCATGCTTGCAAGGAGGGCTGTTAAACTCTTTTTCATTGCCAACCTTCGGGACCAATTCCTTGTACCCACTAACTGCGATGAACTTATACTATGATACGGCGAATATTCACGCAACCGCTAATTGTATAACTCGTGTCTCTCCCATAAACGGATACAATGCTTTTGGTACATGAACGTTACCTTGCTCATCTTGATAGTTTTCTAAAATAGCAACTAAAGTACGACCTACTGCGAGTCCTGAACCATTTAATGTATGAACTAACTCGGGCTTTGCACTCGCTGTTGGCCTAAAACGCGCTTGCATCCGACGTGCTTGATAAGCTTCTGTATTAGAGCAAGAAGAAATCTCACGATATTTTTGTTGGCTTGGTAACCAGACTTCTAAATCGTAAGTTTTAGCCGCTGCAGCACCAATATCTCCACTGCAAAGCGCCATAACACGATAAGGAAGCTCTAAGCGTTGTAATATGGATTCAGCATGCCCTGTCAAAGACTCAAGCGCCTCATAAGAAGATTCTGGCGTGACGATTTGTACGAGTTCTACTTTATCAAACTGATGTTGACGAATCATACCGCGCGTATCTTTACCATATGAGCCTGCTTCACTCCTAAAACAAGGCGAGTGGCTTACAAATTTGAGTGGTAATTCAGTGGCCGTTAATATGCTGTCTCGCACCAAGTTGGCTAATGAAGCTTCTGAGGTTGGGATCAAGCACAACCCTCGCTCTCCCTTAATATGAAACAAATCTTGCTCAAATTTAGGTAATTGTCCAACACCATATAAAGCTTCACGCTCAACTAAATAAGGCACATAGACTTCTTGATAACCATGTTCGGTGGTGTGCACCGATAGCATAAATTGCGCTAATGCTCTGTGTAATTTAGCAACCTCGCCGCGCAATACGGCAAAACGTGATCCTGATATTTTACTAGCAGCATCAAAATCAATAGCATGTTGTGAAGCCGTTAAATCCACATGATCTTTGGGAACAAAATCAAACGTTTTGGGCTCTCCCCATTTACGCACTTCGACATTCGCATCCTCATCTTTCCCAACTGGAACACTGTCATGGATTAAATTGGGTAGATAAGACAAAAATTCAGTTTGTTCTTTATGAATCGCATCAAAAGCTTGTTCAGTTGTTGCAAGTTCTGTCGTAACGCCTTCGACTTCTTGCATTAAAGCCGTTGTATCTTCTTTTTTGGCTTTTGCTTGACCAATTGCTTTAGAAAGAGCATTACGCTGACTTTGCAATTGCTGTGTTTTCATCTGCAATGATTTGCGAGATTCTTCAAGTGAGGTGAACTTAGCAACATCCAAGGTTGTGCCACGCTTTGCTAAATTTGCCACTACGTCTTCTAATTTTGTTCGGAGTAAATTTGGATCAATCATGTTCTAACTCTCACGTTCTTTGGGACGAAGAAATGCTAATTTTTCAGCTATTTTTATTTCAAGCCCCTGCTGAACGGGGTAATAATATTGTTGCTCTCCCATCTCATCTGGGAAGTACGTCTGGCCTTGTGCAAATCCACCAGGTTCATTCGGATCATAGCGATAAGATTTTCCATATCCCATCTTTTTCATGAATTTGGTCGGCGCATTTCGTAAATGATCCGGTACCCCATAAGATGGAGAATGCTTGATTTGTGCCATGGCTTGATTATAACCGTTATAGACAGCCGTACTTTTAGGGGCGCAAGCAAGATAAACAACGGCTTGAGCAAGCGCCAATTCTCCCTCAGGCGAACCTAATCGCTCTAATGCTTGCCATGCATCCATGGCTAAACCTAAACCTCTGGGATCCGCATTACCAATGTCTTCGCTCGCCATTCTGACGATGCGTCTTGCGATATAAGCCGGATCACAGCCACCATCTAGCATACGACAAAGCCAATAAAGCGCGCCATCTGGCGAACTTCCGCGAACTGCTTTGTGTAAAGCAGAGATCTGTTCGTAGAAGACATCGCCTTGTTTATCAAAATGACGATAATCTTGTTGCAGAACATCTTCAATTATTTCCATTGAAAATGTTGTTGGATCAGCTAATCCATGATAGCGTTCAATGATAATTTCTAGAATATTTAATAATCTTCTGGCATCGCCATCAGCGCTACTCACTAACCTTTCTTGCATTGCTTGGGTGAATTCCATTTTCTCTTGTACTAACCCTTGCTGTAAAACTTGTAGCAGATCAGCATTGGTTAAGGGTTTTAAAACATAAACTCGACAACGAGAAAGCAAAGCATGATTTACCTGAAAAGAAGGGTTTTCAGTGGTTGCACCAATTAAGTGAACGGTTCCGTCTTCAACAAAGGGTAATAAAGCGTCTTGTTGATTTTTATTAAAGCGATGAATTTCGTCAATAAATAAAACCGTTTCACGCTGTTCTTCCTGCAAACGCGTTGCCGCAGCCGCGACGGCTTCTCTTATTTCTTTAACACCAGCCATCACAGCCGATAAAGCACAAAAATGGGCTTTACTTGAATTCGCAATAATCTGAGCCAATGTCGTTTTACCAACGCCGGGTGGCCCCCAAAATAGCATTGAATGCAAGTTGCCCCTTTCGATTGCTAAACGCAATGGTCGATTAGGGCCAACTAAATGTGCTTGGCCAGCAAATTGAGCAAACGTGGTGGGCCTTAATCTAGCAGCAAGCGGTAAAACCATAATGCGTTCTCACTCAATAGCGAACGTTCAAACTTGGCCAAAAAGGGACGTTCATCGTTAGCTGCCTGCTTGAATCACATCGACACCTTTAGGAGGCGTAAAAGCAAATAATTTTTGATTAACTGATTGATTTACTTCTACATTAGTGAAAATGGTTTTCACATTTTGCCCTAAGGGATCACGCATACGAATTTCATTAAGCTTTTCTTGAGTAAAACGGATATTAATCGTTGAAAAAGTACTGTCTTTTTGCTTTGGTTTTAATTGATAACAGGTTTGGTTGTTATCACACTTTTTAGCAAATGAAATCGTAAATGTATCCCCCAATTTAGAAGCATCTCCTGCTAATAAGGTGGCTGGAGAATTTTGTAGGGCTTGACCTAAATCTTGTTTGGTCACTTGCTCTAAATCAAGATCATAAGTCCAAACGAATTTGCCATCCGCAACAACTAGAATGGGATCGGGTTTTTTGCTTTTCCAATAAAATTTACCAGGGCGTGAAATCACGACTTCGCCTTGAGTATTCGATAATGACTCACCTTGTGAACCTTGAATTTTTTGAGAAAAATTCGCTTTAAAGGTTGAAATCTTTTTTAAGGAAGCCATTAATTGTTCAGCAGCAGAATCTTCTGCAATGGCTTGTGTCACGACACAACAAAGGCCGAATGTCAGTAGCACACTTTTTAAAACGCTTCGCATATTAACCTCTTTCAATCGGTGCGGGTGCGAGCACTTCTCGGGTTCCGTTAGAAAGGACTGAGCTAACCACTCCTTCACTTTCCATCTGTTCTATGAGGCGTGCTGCACGGTTATAACCAATTTTTAATCGGCGTTGGACTAACGAGATGGATGCTTTACGCGATTCAGTGACGATTGCCAATGCTTGGTCATATAACTCATCTAATTCACCATCCGACGCTGATGTCGTTGAACTGGGTGAAGATTGTATCACGCTTTCAATATAAGCTGGCTGCCCTAATTTTCTTAATTCTTTGGTCACCTTATGAACTTCATCATCGCTAACAAACGCCCCGTGAATACGATGAGGTATACCCACTCCCGGAGGTAAATAGAGCATATCCCCATGTCCTAATAACTGCTCTGCACCGGATTGATCGATAATAGTCCTGGAATCAATACGAGAAGACACTTGGAAAGCGATACGGGTCGGTATATTGGCTTTAATAAGCCCTGTAATCACATCAACTGAAGGCCGTTGTGTCGCTAAAATCAGGTGTATACCCGCAGCACGGGCTTTTTGGGCAATTCTGGCAATGAGTTCTTCCACTTTTTTACCCACGACCATCATCATGTCAGCAAATTCATCGACGACCACAACGATATAAGGCAATTTTTCTAACGGTTCTGGTTTATCCCCTGGCATGGGCTGCCAAAAAGGATCTAACAGGGGTTGTCCTTCTTTTGCTGCCGCAACCACTTTTTGGTTATAACCTGTTAGGTTACGCACGCCGATCGCAGCCATTAGCTGATATCGTCTTTCCATTTCCGCGACACACCAACGCAATGCATTTGCTGCATCTTTCATATCGGTTACAACGGGAGTCAACAGATGAGGGATATTGTCATAGACCGCCAATTCAAGCATTTTGGGATCGATCATGATGAGGCGGACATCTTCGGGTGAAGCTTTGTATAAAATACTAAGTAACATGGCATTCACCCCCACTGATTTACCGGAACCTGTGGTACCAGCGACCAACAAATGGGGCATTTTCGCCAGATCAACGGCAACGGGTCTGCCTGCAATATCTTTACCTAATGCTAAGGTGATTGGAGATTCTGCATCTTGATAACAGCTATCTTCTAATACTTCTTTTAACCGTACCAGCTCTCGATTAGGGTTAGGTATTTCTAAACCAACGACTGATTTACCTGGAATCACTTCAACCACACGCACGCTGACCACCGATAAGCTTCGAGCTAAATCTTTGGCAAGTCCCGTGATTTTATTCACTTTGATCCCTGCCGCTAAATCTAATTCAAAACGGGTGATCACAGGGCCTGGCAAAACACCAACCACTTTGGCATCAACCCCAAACTCCATGAGCCGGGTTTCAACTAATCGGGAGAGATCTTGCCTTTGTTGTGAACTAAAACCTTGTCTAGCAGACTTTTCTGGCATTTCTAGCAAGGATAAATCAGGCAAAGCATGTTCTTCATCCTGTTTAGGACGACGTTTTGGGCGCGCTGTAATCGAGGGTAATACTTCTTCTTCTTCCACGACGGCCTTGGGTTTCACGACAACGCGTGGTTTTTTAAGTGCAAGAGGAGCAGATGCGGGGACTGCTGCTTGCGTTTGTTTTTTAGCTTTTGGACGCAATGATGGTAAGGGTTCCGAAAAGACATCATCTTCATCGATGAACGAATCTAATGAATCTTTTGAACTGGATTTCATTGATGATTCTTCGGGCTCAAAAGCCACATCTTCAAAATCTGCAGGAGACTGCTTGCTAGAGCGACCTCCCAAATTAATGGCTGAAAAATCGGGTAAAGCAGGTAACTTAATCTGGCTCATTTGTTCAGAGCCTTTTTTCACAATACCTGGTAAGTATTTTGTTAGCTTTCCTAGCATCACCAGGGTGTGGTGACCTATTAACTCCAAAAAGAGTAACCATGACATTCCTGTAAACAGCGTTACACCGCTGAGTAACAAAGCCAACAAAATAACCGTCGATCCCACAGGATTCATGTAAGTAACTGTTACGGCTTTGACTGCTGCCCCCAACAATCCCCCTGTACTCATTGGCAAGCTAGGCAACATAGAAATATGTAGCGCTATTAAGCCACAACTGGCTGCCAAAGCGACTAATAATCCTAATAAACGCACCGACCAAATGAGCGGGTTTGATTCGGTTTTTTGCGGAAGATCGCGATAAATAAATAGGCCTGAAATGCCTAAAGCCGCTGGAAATAGGTAAGCCATGTATCCAAACAATGAGAAAAGGACATCAGAGAACCAAGCACCGGTTTTTCCAGCTGAGTTTCGAATGTCATTAGACATACCAGAATGTGACCAAGCAGAATCACCATCATGATAGGTAATCAAAGCAATCAGTAAATAAATCCCAAATGAACAAAGCAAAATAAACGCGCCTTCTCGCATGCGTCGGTTAACTTGCAGCGATAAAAACGACAAATTGGCGGTATCATTGCGTGTGGTGGCTTGCTTCATTCTGTTTCATCTTTAAGCTTTTAGTCAAAATTTGCC
This sequence comes from Candidatus Berkiella aquae, assembly GCF_001431295.2. NCBI lineage: Bacteria > Pseudomonadati > Pseudomonadota > Gammaproteobacteria > Candidatus Berkiellales > Candidatus Berkiellaceae > Candidatus Berkiella > Candidatus Berkiella aquae. Next base: position 2,132,593 of record NZ_LKAJ02000001.1, read on the forward strand.
TATTAGTGTAGCATGACTTCTTGGGAGTCTCTGCGTAATGTATACTCGTACCTAATCTATGTAAAAGAATATTTAAAGGTAAGTTATGGCGACTAAGCAACATTTTCCTCTTATTATCCTTGGCTCGGGTCCTGCAGGTTATACCGCAGCTATCTATGCAGCGCGCGCAAATCTTAAGCCGGTCATGATCACGGGTTTACAAAAAGGGGGGCAACTCACCACCACCACCGACGTTGATAATTGGCCTGGTGATGTTGAAGGCTTACAAGGCCCGGCTTTAATGGAGCGGATGGAACAACATGCTGCTCGCTTTGATACCCAAATTATCTTTGATCATATTATTTCTGCCGATGTCAAAACAAAGCCTTTTAAGTTAATTGGCGATTCAGGTGATGAATATAGTTGTGATGCGCTTATCATTGCTACAGGTGCCTCAGCGCGTTATATCGGACTCCCATCAGAACAAGCTTTCATGGGCAAAGGCGTCTCTGCGTGTGCAACCTGTGATGGCTTTTTCTATCGAGGTAAAAAAGTAGCCGTGGTTGGTGGCGGTAATACCGCCGTAGAAGAAGCGCTTTACCTTGCCAATATTGCCTCTCATGTCACCCTTATTCATCGTCGTGATAGCTTACGCGCAGAAAAAATCATGCAACAAAAACTCTTTGAAAAAGCGCAGCATGGGAACGTGACTTTAGTCTGGGATCATACGGTTGATGAAATTGTGGGCGACAATCACGGTGTGACAGGTGTACGTATCAAACATACCCAAAACCACAACGTTGAAACTTTACCTGTTGATGGTGTCTTTATTGCAATTGGCCACACCCCTAATACTCAAATATTTGAGCATCAAGTTGCCATGAAAGACGGTTATATTTCGGTTAATACCGGCTTAAAAGGCAATGCCACTGCAACAAGTGTGCCTGGGGTATTTGCTGCAGGCGATGTTGCAGATCACGTTTATCGTCAAGCGGTAACCTCTGCAGGTACAGGATGTATGGCAGCATTAGATGCTGAAAAATATCTGGATGGACTCACGCCATAAACATATTTCCCCCCTTCTGGTTAGCCAATGACTCGATTGATTTTCCTTCGCCGTCATTGGCTTTAAAAGAGCCTAATGGCCTTTTAGCGTTGGGGGGAGATCTTAGCACTTCAAGATTATTAAATGCCTATCGTTTAGGGATCTTCCCTTGGTATGACGAAGAGCCTATTTTATGGTGGAGCCCCGATCCTCGCACGGTACTCTTTTTAAAAGATTTACATATTTCTCACAGCTTACAAAAATTTCTCAACAAAAACCCTTTTACCATTAAAACCGATGAAAATTTTGCTGGTGTTTTACAGCATTGCGCTGCCCCACGTGTTCGAGAAGCAAAATTAACCGGTACCTGGCTTAATCCACCAATGCAATCTGCATACCTTGCTTTGCATGAGATGGGCTATGCCCATTCAATCGAGGTTTATGAAAACAATATTTTAGTTGGTGGACTATATGGTATCAGCATGGGACGGCTCTTTTTTGGTGAATCGATGTTTAGCTTAAAGACCAACGCTTCTAAAGTCGCACTGGTCGCTCTCACTAAACAGCTGAAAATGTGGGACTTTTTGCTGATTGATTGCCAAGTAGCCTCCTCACATCTGTTTAGCCTGGGCGCAAAGCAAATCCCCAGACAGCAATTTATGGAGATTCTTGCTGAGAATAATAAGTTTGACAGCAAAATTTTAAAATGGTCATTTTCATAGTTCAAGGCAAGGAGTTCCGTGAGACGCCGTAATTTGGTAGGATCTGGGCCCAAGCTTATTTTAATTAGGGGAGCTCCATGGCAAAAGAAGACCATATCGAAATGGAAGGAACGGTAACTGAAACATTACCGAACACAATGTTCAGAGTAGAATTAGATAATAAACACGTCGTGACTGCGCATATTTCCGGTAGAATGCGTAAAAATTATATCCGGATCTTAACTGGGGATCGCGTAACCGTGCAGCTTACCCCTTATGACTTAACCAAAGGTCGCATTATTTTCCGTAATCGGGATGGTAAACCCGACGAAAAAGGTAGCAAAGAACCTGTAATCGTGAGTAAAGAGGAAGATTAATCTACCTCTTTACTCATTTCAGTAACTGTCAATTGGATCCCTTGCGCATCGGCTGTCACTTCAACATGACCTCCCATGGAAAGTTTGCCAAATAAGAGCTCATCTGCAAGGGGCTTCTTCAAATGCTCTTGAATTAACCTTGCCATCGGCCTTGCGCCCATTTTCTTGTCGTAACCTTTTTCCGATAACCATTGGCGAGCTGCCGCATCTGCAAAGAAGGTCACTTCTTTCTCTGCTAAACGTTTTTCTAAATCATGTAAGAACTTATCAACTACCCTGGTAATCGTTTCTTCACTTAAAGCTTCGAACTGAATGATAGCATCCAAGCGATTGCGGAATTCCGGTGTAAAGGTTTTTTGAATCGCAGCCATGCCATCCGTTTGATGTGACTGTTCTTTAAACCCGATTGAATTGCGCTCCATCATGGTCGCACCGGCATTGGTCGTCATGATTAAGGTGACATGACGAAAATCTGCCTTACGCCCATTGGTATCGGTTAAAGAGCCATGATCCATCACTTGTAACAACAAGTTGAAAACATCGGGATGCGCTTTTTCAATTTCATCAAGCAAAACAACCGAGTGCGGATTTTTATTAACAGCTTCCGTTAACAAACCACCATGATCGTAACCAACATAACCTGGAGGCGCACCAATCAAGCGTGAAACCGTATGGCTTTCCATATATTCGGACATATCAAACCGAATGAGCTCAACCCCTAAGCTGTTAGCTAGTTGCTTTGACACTTCCGTTTTACCAACCCCGGTTGGTCCTGCAAATAAAAAGCAACCGACAGGTTTTTCTGGGTCACTCAAACCTGAGCGACCCATTTTGACAGCAGCAGCAAGCACCTGAATGGCTTTATCTTGACCAAACACTTTGCCACGTAATTCTTCTGCTAAGTTCCCTAATAACGCTCTATCGCTCGTAGAAACCGTTTTAGAAGGGATCCTCGCCATACGAGCAACAATTTGTTCAACTTCTTTTACACCAATCACTTTCTTACGACGTCTCTCTGGCATTAGGCGCTGATAAGCACCCGCTTCATCGACAACGTCAATGGCTTTATCCGGCAAGAAACGATCTTGAATATAGCGACCTGCGAGTTCTGCTGCAGCACGCAATGCAGCACCGGTATAACGAATTTGATGATGTTGCTCAAAATGCGTTTTAATACCTTTTAAGATCCGAATCGTTTCTTCAATAGAAGGTTCTTTGATATCTATCTTTTGGAAGCGTCTTGCTAAGGCACGATCTTTTTCAAAGATACCACGATATTCTTGATAAGTTGTTGAGCCAATGCAGCGCAGCTCACCGGTAGCAAGCATCGGTTTAATGAGGTTCGATGCATCCATCACCCCACCGGATGCAGCACCTGCACCAATGATGGTATGAATTTCATCAATAAATAGTACAGCACCTGAATCACGTTTCAAATGTAGAAGTAAGGATTTAAAACGCTTTTCAAAATCACCGCGATATTTAGTCCCTGCCAATAGGGAACCTAAATCTAATGAATACACTGTGCAATGATGTAATGCTTTGGGTACTTTACCTTCAACAATGGCTTTTGCTAAACCTTCTGCAATCGCTGTTTTACCAACCCCAGCTTCACCCACATATAACGGATTATTTTTACGACGACGGCAAAGGATTTGCACTGTGCGTTCCAACTCGGTCGAACGCCCAATCAAAGGATCGATTTTCCCTTGTTTTGCCTGTACATTAAGATTGATGGCATAGCTCTCTAAAGGACTCTTTGCAACGGTTTCATGTCCGCTTTCTTGTTCAAGCGGCTGATCCATTTCAGGTTCATCCATTTCTCGAGGTTCTTCAACCTTAGAAATGCCATGCGAAATGAAATTCACCACATCTAAGCGGGTAATATTTTCTTGCTTTAAGAAATAAACCGCTTGGCTTTCTTGCTCGCTAAATATCGCAGCAAGCACATTCGCCCCCGTGACTTCTTCTCGTCCAGCAGATTGCACATGAAACACAGCTCGTTGCAGAACTCGCTGAAAACCCAATGTGGGCTGTGTTTCCCGATGCGACTCTGTCGATGGGATCAATGGCGTGGTTTCATCAACAAACGTTTGTAAATCTTGGCGCAACCTTTCAACGTCTGCACCGCACGAACGTAGCACATTAGAAGCAGCAGAATTATCAAGCAATGCAAGTAGCAAGTGCTCAACCGTCATGAATTCATGACGCTTATCCCTAGCTTCCTTAAATGCAAGGTTGAGCGTGGTCTCTAGTTCTTTGCTCAACATGGCACCAACCTCCTAGCGTCTTTGTTGGGTTAGATTTTTTCCATTTTGCAAAGCAATGGATGTTCATTGATCCTTGCAAATTCGTTTACTTGTGCTACTTTTGTCTCAGCAATATCTCTTGTATAGATACCGCAGACTCCCTTATTATGGCGATGAACTTCAAGCATCACCTTAACAGCTTGTGGATAACCCATCCCAAAGAACTGTTGTAACACGACCACCACAAAATCCATTGGCGTATAGTCGTCGTTCAACAAGAACACCTGATACTGAGAGGGCCATTCTCGCTTACTTTTTTTATCAGTCTTGATAGCAGGCGTAACCGCCCTGCGTTCAAATGCTGTGCCCATACTCTGATATTAGCCAACTATTGGCTACCTCGCCTTCATCATGAAAAAAATGTTTCATTTTTATTGTGGCACAAATGTTTTTATTTATATATAACCAACTAACTATACCTAAAGTATTTATAAGTCTTGACTGAATAACCGTTTATGTACAACAGTTATGGTTCTCCTTATCTATTGCGAGAAGGAGAGCTGCTAGGCTAATTTTTAGTTTAGTATCTAAGGTTGTATTTTAAGAAGTTCACTTGGTTAAAAAAGGATTTTGAGTATGCCAACTGGGATAGTAAAGTGGTTTAATAGTGCAAAAGGTTATGGATTTATTTGCCCTGAAGGTGGTGGACAGGATGTATTTGCACATTTCTCTGCCATTGTCATGGAAGGTTACAAATGCCTAAAAGCTGGGCAAGCAGTAGCCTATGAAGTGAATGAAGGGCCTAAAGGGTTACATGCATCAGATATCCGCGCAGTCGGAGCTGAAGTGGATCCCTCGAGGTTACATCAAATGGATATCGCTGAAGCTTAACGCTATTAACCATTTTCTCCTAAATGGAATATACTCTTCGCAGTTGAATTTTAGGTGTTGTAGCCTAAGGCTAACAACCTAAAATCAACTGCTGTGAGTATAGAGGCGGATCAAATCCGCCACATCTAAACCCCTAATTCATATGCCGAATGATTTCATCACCAAAAGCTGAACAGCTAATCGTTTTTGCATCTTGCATTAGACGTCCAAAATCATAAGTGACTTGCTTAGCTGCAATCGCACCTTCCATACCATGAATAATCAAATCGGCAGCTTCAAACCACCCCATGTGGCGCAGCATCATTTCAGCCGACAAAATTAATGAACCTGGATTCACTTTATCTTGGCCTGCATATTTGGGTGCAGTGCCATGGGTTGCTTCAAAAACGGCAACCTTATCACTGATATTCGCTCCAGGCGCAATCCCAATACCCCCCACTTGTGCCGCTAAAGCGTCAGAAATATAATCACCATTAAGATTCAATGTCGCTATCACGCTATAGTCTTCGGGCCTGAGCAGAATTTGTTGTAAAAAAGCATCTGCAATCACATCTTTGATAATGATGTCTTTGCCTGTTTTAGGGTTTTTAATCGTTTGCCAAGGTCCACCTTCATAAGGTTTTCCACCAAACTCGGTTTTAGCCAGTTCATAGCCCCAATCTTTAAATGCCCCTTCCGTAAATTTCATAATGTTACCTTTGTGAACCAAGGTTACAGAAGGTTTGTCATTATCGATGGCATATTGAAAAGCGCGACGAACTAAGCGTTTAGTACCCTCTTCAGAAACAGGCTTAATCCCAATACCACAATGCTCTGGGAAACGAATTTGCTGCACATCCATGGTATCACGTAAATAGGCGATTAATTGTTTTGCTTGCACAGAATCGGCTTTCCACTCAATGCCTGCATAAATGTCTTCGGAGTTTTCACGAAAGATAACCATATCGGTTCGTTCAGGATGCTTTACAGGGCTTGGTGTGCCTTTAAAATAACGTACCGGGCGTAAGCATACATACAAATCCAATTTCTGCCGTATCGCCACATTCAAAGAGCGAATACCACCACCCACTGGGGTTGTTAAAGGTCCTTTAATTGAAACCGCGAATTCATTCATTGCGGTTAAAGTTTCATCGGGCAACCATTGATCTTGGCCATAGACTTGGGTAGCTTTTTCACCCGCATAAATTTCCATCCAAGCAATGTTACGTTCACGTTGATACGCTTTCATCACAGCGGCATCGACCACTTTTCGCATCACGGGGGTAATATCAACCCCAATACCATCACCTTCAACAAAGGGAATAATAGGGTTGTCAGGAACGCTTAATGAAGCGTCTTTATTCACTTGGATCTTGCTGCCTTCTTTGGGGATTACTAATTTTTGATAAGCCATCATCAATGCCCTCTGATTGTTTTTGCGTAGAGACGATTAGTGTAGCCCAAAGCGTGTTTTGGCCGCAAAATATTTCAAAATATGTTAGAATGCATATTCATTGCACATAGTTGACTAACACACTAATACTCTATGAAGAAAACCATTATCGTTGGCTTATCTGGCGGCGTTGATTCCGCGGTGAGCGCCCTTTTACTCAAAGAACAAGGCTATGATGTGCAAGGCCTTTTTATGAAAAATTGGGAAGAGGACGATACGTCCGAATATTGCTCTGCTAAGGCTGATCTTGCTGATGTTCGTGCGGTTTGCAAAAAAATAGATATTCCCTTACACACTGCTAATTTCTCTCAAGAATATTGGGAGAATGTTTTTAGTGATTTTTTAAGCGAATATAAAGCCGGTAGAACACCCAATCCCGATATTTTATGTAATAAAGAAATTAAATTTAAAGCCTTCTTAGAGCATGCTTTAAAACTCGGTGCCGATTATATTGCCACAGGGCATTATGTGCAAAAAAACCTCCAAGCTGAGCAGCAACAACTCTTGAAGGGCGCGGATAATAATAAAGATCAAAGCTATTTTTTATATACCATCACTCAGCATGCGCTTAGCAAAAGCCTTTTCCCCATTGGTCACCTTGAAAAACCAGTGGTAAGAGAATTAGCCAAAGCAGCAGATTTAATTAATCACAGTAAAAAAGACAGCACCGGGATCTGTTTTATTGGCGAGCGCAAATTTAAAACCTTTTTGCAAGATTACCTATTAAACCGCCAAGGTGAAATGCAAACACCTGAAGGCACCATCATCGGGCAACATGATGGATTAATGTACTATACCCTTGGCCAGCGCCAAGGATTATTTATTGGCGGACGTAAAGGGGCAAAAGAAATGCCCTGGTATGTGGTGGCTAAAGACGTTGCTCGCAATATTTTATATGTCACCCAAGAAACAGAACATCCCTGGCATTTTAGCCGTTCGTTAATGGCTAAAGATGTCCATTTAATTAATCCCTGTGCCGACTCATTTAAAGCCACCGCTAAAATTCGCTATCGTCAACAGGATCAACCTTGCATCGTCAAACAAACCCATACCGGTGAGATTGAGGTTATTTTCGATGAACCGCAACGCGCGGTTACCCCTGGCCAATCGGTGGTTTTATATCATGACAATATTTGCCTAGGCGGCGGGATTATTCACCAAACTGATTCTTTGGGCGGTTTACAGCCTCCCCAACTAATGGAAAAGGAAAAAGCAGCATTATGAACCCTATTCTTGCCATTTCTCCCTTAGATGGTCGCTATCATCAGGCTTGCGAAAGCTTACAACCCATTGCCAGCGAATTTGGTTTAATCTATTACCGTCTTATCGTTGAGATCCGTTGGTTGCAAGCCTTGGCCAATGAGCCTGCCATTAAAGAAGTGCCTGTTTTTTCATACGATGCAAATCAATTTTTAGAGCAGTTAATCTCCCAATTTAATGTCGAAGATGCGCAAAAAATTAAAGCCATTGAAGCAACGACCAATCACGATGTCAAAGCACTGGAATATTTTATTAAAGAAAAATTTTCACTGTTACCTGAATTAAAGCAAGTGCAAGAATTTGTGCATTTTGCTTGCACCTCAGAAGACATCAACAATTTAGCTTATGCCTTAATGTTGCTGGAAATGCGTCAACGCATTCTAATGCCACGATTAGATGAACTTTTAACCCAACTCACCACCTTTGCCACAACCTATGCGGCAACCCCCATGCTAAGCCGTACCCATGGTCAAAGTGCAACACCGACCACCTTGGGTAAAGAAATGGCTAATGTGGCTTATAGGCTCAAACGACAAATTGCTCAATTAGCACAAACAGAAGTTTTAGGTAAAATCAATGGTGCCGTAGGCAATTTCAATGCACATAGTGTGGCTTATCCTGATGTCGCCTGGGATGTTTTTGGTAAACGTTTCGTTGAATCGTTAGGGTTAACCTGGCTTCCCTTTTCCACGCAAATTGAACCCCATGATGCGATTGCCGAATATTTTCACTGCTTGATGCGCGCAAATACGTTACTGATTGATTTAAGCCGTGATATTTGGGGTTATATTTCGATTGGTTACTTTAAACAAAAATTAATTGCTAACGAAGTTGGCTCCTCCACCATGCCGCACAAAGTCAATCCGATTGATTTTGAAAATGCAGAAGGCAATTTAGGGATTGCCAATGCGTTGTTAGCCCATTTTAGTGAAAAGCTTCCTATTTCTCGTTGGCAGCGCGATCTCTCTGACTCAACCGTACTGCGTAACATTGGGGTTGCGATTGGCCATATGATGATTGCTTTCAAGTCCCTACAAAAAGGCTTTAAAAAGCTTGAAGTGAATAACCAAGCGCTAGATGCCGATTTAGACAACAACTGGGAAGTGCTTGGCGAGGCATTACAAACCGTGATGCGTCGTTATCACATTGAAGAACCCTATGAAAAACTGAAAGCATTAACTCGCGGCAAGAAAGTGGACGCAAAAGGTTTAGCAGAGTTTATTGATAGCCTCAATTTACCTAATGAGGTTAAACAAGATCTTAAAACGTTAACACCGAGTCGCTATACGGGATTGGCGGAAAGTTTAATCAAATATCTTTAAAATTAAAATAATCGCAGGCATGGGCTGTTCATGTTCCATGCCTGAAGACTTTGTATTTCATACGCAGATCTAGCGTGTATATCAATCCTTGTAATTATCTTATCAAAAAAAGATAGACGGCTATTTTTAGACGCTAAACGGTACCTTAGTCATTAAACGGGTATGGTAACATTCCTGACATTCGAACATTTCAATGCTGAGGTTACCATGTCAAATAATGGCCCATCAAATCACAAACGCTATTTACCTGAAACTGACAGACAACCTAGCAATCAGCGAGACAAGAAACCCAAGCAGCAAATTAATCGCTCTAAGGGTGGCTATGCTATTTTTAATATGATTAAGAAAATCAGTATAGTACCCAGTAGAACTTCAGCGAATAGATTAATCCCTGAATTATTAGATACCATTCGTCATTATCCTCAAAATCTTGCAGAAATAACGTCAGGTCATACATTCTTAGATAACGCTTTGACTTATCCCATTTTGTGCAATGAGGATAAACAGTTAGCAGTGCAGATTAGTGAAATATTATTTGATTGTCTCATTGTAAGAATGAAGGCAACATTCAGCGAAAGGCAATTCAATACGATTCTGGCACAAAAAAATCCCGATCAATTTGGTATTTTACAACGCGCCATCTCATCCGGTTCGCAACATGTTGTTAGTAAAGTGATAGCACTGTTAACTGAAAAAAATAGAGAAAGCATTTTGCTTGATAATCTATCAACTCCTACTTTTGACGGATTTTTACCACTACAGCAAGCTTATTTAACGGGGAATCGTGTCATCATTAAAATGATTCATGAATTGCTCAACCAATATCCAAATTTTTTAAATGAAAATTTAAAAAATATTACATTTTCAGGTTTTTCAATATTAGCCACGATCATTAAAGCTGGCACAACTGAAGACGTTGATGAAATGATCCATATTTTATCGACATCTGAGTATCAAGACGCATTGAAATGTAATTTACAGAATTTAACCTATGATAAATTTAGCATATTGCAAGTTGCCATACGTTCAGGATCACTAATAAAAGTTGAGAGTGTGATAAAACTCTTATTAAGACCAGAAAACAAAGACATTCTTAGAACGACACTAAAGAATAAAACCGCTGATTCTTTCACAACGTTACTATGTTCATTTGCTAGCGATTCGCCAGAAATTATTAAAAAAGTAATTGAACTTTTTAACCAATCAGGAAATGAAGATTTAATCAAAGTTAATATTGAATGTACTAATACACAAAATGATAATTTTTTACAATTAGCAATTTATACTAAAAATCCTACCATCGTGCAAATAGCTATCGATGTATTAAATGAACAAGATGATGACTTTCTTACAAGATGTTTAAGTAATCGAACGAATAAAGGTTATATGATATTACAAGACGCTATCCGAACTGGCAATCAGTCTATCATGACCCTTGTCACAAATTTATTATTACGCCCGAAATTAGAAAAAATACTTGCTGAAAATCTCACTAATAAAATCAATAGCGGTTTTTACTGCATGAACGATGCCATTAAGTCAGATGCCCCTGAAGTTCTTGAGGCATATATCAAATTAAGTGAAAAACATTTATCACAAAAAAAATGGCAGGAATTATTGTTAGTACAAACAGAAAAAGATGCCAATTATCTTCAATTAGCAGTCTTTGTTGGGAATCCCCTCCTCGTTGAACTTTATGTCCAAGCTATTCATCGAGCTTTTGGTGAAGAATCTGTTAACATTCTTCGAAAGATGACGAATGAGATGACTGTGGCCTTTACCCCAAGAACGATTAAAGCGATGGACATAATAAAACCTTATTTCAATAACAGCAGAGTTCAAAATATAGAAAGAACGCCAGTCTATGTTCGCCCAACACTCAGATTACCTAGACTTTTCAACGATGCTTGCAAAGCGGAGTCCGAAAAAGAATATAAACAAATCTTATCTAATATAAAGAAGGAAATCGCCAAAAATCCTCAAGAATTGGTAAGTTTTAGTCAAGATAAAAATTGGTCTCATTTTAATATGGTCTTGATGCACGTTAGTAAAGGTCAACACGATAAATTATTTGCGGCCAAAATAGTTAACGAATTATTTAACCTCTTATGGGAAGAAACAAATCAACGTTTCCCTGAAAAAATAGAGATCATTTTAAGTGCCAAGAAAGAAGATGGAAGAAATCTGTTGTGTCACGCAGTAGGTCTACCCTTTGAAGATATTGTAAAATTCTTAATAGAAGTCTACTCTCAACAGGGTCGAGAAACTTTGCTAAAAGAGACCTTGGTGTCAAAATCTTTGTTAGGATTGAGGATACTGCAATCTACTATTATCTCTCAATCAAATGCTAATGTAGAAGCAATACTGAAACTCTTAGAAAAATTTCCAGAAGCACTAAGCAAAAATCTAGGGAATGTTTCAACTGAAGGGTATATGCCGGTTCATGAAGCTGTACGTGGCGGTTTCACCCCTATTCTAAAAAACCTTTTGAGTGTTTTAACCAGGCCACCATTTCACGCATTACTAGATGTTAATTTAAGAAATCAGACAGGCCATGGGTTTACGTTACTGACCGATGTATTAAAATCAGGAAATGTTGAAAACGTTAATCTTATAATCGAACATTCTGAAAAATATATGGATCGAGAGGCTTGGAAGCGAAGATTAAAAGATACCACACATAGCGGACATAATTGTCTTCATCATGCTACCAATTTTTGCAATATACAAGTTGCGCAAAGATTAGTAGATTCAATTATAGATGCTTTTGGTAATGAAGCTTCTAAAACACTAGATTCTCTCATGAATTCTCGTAACAAATTTCGCAAAGAACATGATTATAAAGCACTGCATGGTTATATTAAACAAAGGCTTGATTCTAATAAAAAAGCACATGAGAAAGGAGCTGACTCAAGTATAAGAAAGCATAACGAAGACTTAGCTCAGACTCCTATTGCGCCCTCACTTCCTTGGCGACTAGAACAAGTCGAAACTTCTTTAAGCCCAACAGTAGAGGTCGAAAATGTGATAGTCAATTCCGAGAATCGTCTTCCTGAATTTGATCAAGCCAAACTTTCAAGCGATGATGAAAAAGAAATGGTTATAGACCATGAAAATGATTCAGAAGATCTGTCAAATCTTAAAAATAAACATCATCAGATTGAAGAAATGCCAGAAATAGATGTGGATGATGAAATAGATGACAGCGAGGATGTTCAACTCAACCAGAACGAAGCCATCGTCTCACCCTGTGCTGGTATTGATCCCAAATACCTTGGAGGCGTACTTCCAGCATTACCCCAACCTGAGACAAACGATCAAACAATAGAAAATGATGCATCGGCGATCACTTACCTGCATGAGTATGAATTAACCCCATTTAAGCTATTAACCAAATCTAAAGAAGATGCCAATTCGCTCCAGATTTCCTTAAACTTGCCTGAATTTCATGCAGAATTCTATTCTGAACGTTTACTAGGTGATAATGAACAGGTAACATTTGTCTTAGCAGGCCGCAAAGAAGAAGCATTACTGCCTCGTCCTATTCGGGGCCGTTGTATCTTAGTATTGACACAAGAAGAGCATCAACATTTTGAAAATAAGCTGCCTCAAGGGTACGACGCATTAGTCATTAAAGCTATTCAAAGCGATTCCCATGGTCGATACCAACATTTGCACAAACCAACCGCACGAAGATTAGGATTATTTCTATTTGCACATCATATGAATCTTCTAACATTTATGATGATCGACGACAATATCAAGAAAATTAAAGCCAATTGCCGTAACCCAGGTTGGGACAATTTCTATGAATTAATGAAAAATCAATTAGATAAACTCTATTGTGTATCCGTCAGAACCGATTTTAATAAAACACCCAAACCCGGTGAATTAGGATCTAAAATGTTCATGATCGATATGCAAGCATTAAAAGAACGAATTCCTAACTTGAAGAATATTTTTGCCCTTTTTCCCATTGCTGCCAATGAATGCCATTGGGGAGAAGACTATTGGATGCAACTAGCATTTTATGTTATTGCTAATTTTGAATCCCAAGGTTATGAAATACTTGATAAAGCATTAATCACTTTACAACGCTCAAAATCGAATCAAAACGCTTTTGCAAACACGGGAGCAAGAGCACGTCTTTTTGACAGCATTGATATCCAAGCCTTGCAGAAAATGGGATTAGATGAAGGCCGATGGGTAGAAGTGACGCATTCCCTTCTTAACGATATTATTTCCGAAAATATAAATCGTTATCAGAAACGTAAAAAAGAAATTGAAAAAGCCGATTTACAGATAAAGCATGCACTTGCCAATCAGATCACACAATTACCAATACAATCAAATGAACCTCAAGATGTGGAAGGTGAGTTTATTCAACGTTATCAATCATTCATTAAAACAACTCGCTTTAAGCGTGGGGTTTTTAGGCATTACCAATTATCCGCCATGGGAGCCATTAGCAAAGTAACTAACAATCATAACCGCTTGATTCTAGCCACCGGTGCTGGAAAAACTTATTTGCAATGTGAACTAATGCGCATGGCTTATCATACGGCTAAGGCTGGTGAACATATTATCGTTGTCACTCCACATATTGAATTGGTTAATCAATTTTACAATGATTTCATTGAATTCAATAAAAATAATTCATCCACAAATAGAGAATTACAGATCCCACAAGAAGCGATCATTAAAGTATGCAGCCATAAGCAAAGTTGTCATGTTAAAACCATTTTAATGAACGATAATATCGATAATCAGAAAAGTGTTCTTATTTTTTGCTCAGATAGTTTAGAAAAATTTGTCGAAGAAATGAATTATCAATTACCTCACGTACCTTTAATTCTCTTGGATGAATACCATTATTATCCTTCAACCGTAGAAGATTTGATTAATAACTTAAGCGCTGGATCTTTAATTATTGGAGCGACTGCAACACCACCTGAATCGGATCGCTTAATCACAGCATACCGTTATACTAGAGCCCAAGGCGTTAAAGAAAAATATTTGGCTCCCGTCATTGCTGATAGCTTGAGCATGTCATTTTCCAAGGAAAATGTTGCAATACTTATTCCTGCATTGCCAACGATTTTGCAAACACAAAATCATCCTAATTTTAGAGAAAAACAAAAACTTAAAGACTCAAAGGGGATTATTTACCTTCCATCGATTGCCGATTGTGAGCAAGCCTTAGCTGTTCTCAAAGAAGCGGGTATAACCGCATTTTGCATCCATAGTAAAAATACCAAACACAAAGCAGAATTAGAAGCCTTTCTGGAAAACGATGATCCAGGCGTTTTGTTGGCAGTAAAAATGCTAAGAATCGGTTTTAACGCAAAAGATTTAGGTTGGACCATCATTGCACAAAATGCAAAAGCGAAAGAGCATGCAAGCCGTTCTAATATTGAACAAATGATTGGCCGAGTCATGCGCTTGAATGGGGATAAAGTTGGTTATGTTTTATGTTTCAAAGATGTCTTAGCTGAAGTCGTTAAACCCTTACTTGCCTCGCAGCCTATTACACAAAAAGTAAATCCAGATTATTTAGCACAAAACAATGTCTATTTTGCCAAAGGGAATACTTGGAAGATCTGTGATGTTGCAAATGAGAAAAAATTTAATGAATTAATGAAACGAACATCGTTGTTCAAAAGAAAGTTTTCGATTACCAGTGAAGTTGTTCCAAAGTTTCAAATGGAGTCTGCATTAACAACTCATAACGAAGCAGATGAGGCGGATGATTCTGATTTCCTAACAATGATTTATTTTGGTGTCAAATCGATACCTTTAGTGCATGCATTTGAAAGTTCTAAAGCAAGCAAAGGAAGGCTTGCGGCAATAATTGAAGAAATTATTGGCGATGAAATTGTTCCTTGGACTTTATCTGACAGTACTAATGAACACAAAGCATCAGTAAGAAAGTGATGGGCTAACAGTCTCATCACTAATATTTTTTCGACTTCTTTTCATTATTGTCTTTAACAGTAGGCTTAGCATCATTAATAATATCTTCACTTGCCTTTCTAGCATCCTCTATTTCTTTTTTATTATTTTTATTTAGCACCACATCGGCCTCAGGATTCATCTTAATCAGTTGATTAATATAACTATCGCACAGCTTTTTGGTATTTGATGAAAAAACATTGCTCTCTTTACTAATTTCCTGACGAATAGAATCTAAATAAGCAATCGTATTTTTAACAGCTTTTAATCCTTCTGCCGCATTTTGTGGTGGATTTTTTTTATAGTAATCCATGAGAGCTTGAATATTTTGATGCTGCTGTGCTCGCTCTTTACCTTTTCCTGTGAGTGATTTTCCAAGATCCCTTACTTCATTAATCATAAAGTTTAACGTTTGATTGTCGCTTTTATGTTCAAGATCGTGATAGTTTTTAGCAATATTTTTATCATAGAATTTATGAATGAGTTCAATTTGTTGTAACTGAGCATTTAAGATATTCTGACATTTGGTTGCATCAAGTTCAATGCCGTTTGCGCCCGCTTTTACACT
Organism: Candidatus Berkiella aquae; assembly: GCF_001431295.2. Taxonomy (NCBI): domain Bacteria; kingdom Pseudomonadati; phylum Pseudomonadota; class Gammaproteobacteria; order Candidatus Berkiellales; family Candidatus Berkiellaceae; genus Candidatus Berkiella; species Candidatus Berkiella aquae. The sequence continues at coordinate 2,148,369 of NZ_LKAJ02000001.1, forward strand.
TTCCAAATGGATAGACATTTGAGGGTTTTTACGCGCCACAGCGTCTCTTATTGCAGCAAAGTCATTATGCGAAATCAAAACGCTACCTCCTTTATCTTGAATATCCGCAGAAGGTTTTATATTCTTGAGATATTGTGCGACTAATCCTGAATTAGTGACAGCTTGACTTTTCTCAGCTTGTACAGCTGCCTGTTCTTTACGTTCTACCGCTTCACGCACAATTTTTTGTAATACTTGATCAGAGACAGCAGGAAGACTTACGATATAACCGTCATAGCCATTTTTTCCGCCAGCACCCACAACATTAACTTGTTGCAAGATTTTCTGATCCACAACACCTTGTGTTTGCAACGTATCTATCATTAATTGTTTTAAGTTTGTTTGTCCGTCATTGGATGATGGATAAGTTTTACCGCTTTGTTCATACAAAGTATTAATAAATTGACGATCATAGTGAGCAGAAGTAAGCTGAATCACAGGTTGGATTGGTTGGAGTTGCACTGGCTGAGGTTGTACTGGCATTACCGGTTTCATAACTGGGGATTGCACTGGCATTACCGGTTTCATGGGTTGATGCTGCACTGGCATTACCGGTTTCATGGGTTGATGCTGCACTGGCATTACCGGTTTCATGGGTTGATGCTGCACTGGCATTACCGGTTTCATAGGTTGAGAATGCACAGGCATTACCGGTTTCATTACCTGAGGTTGTATTGGAGGTTTTGTTGCTTCATTTAAAAATTTATGTATCTGCTCTCTTGGGAATTCAACAGAAGGCAATGGTTTAAGAGGTGCATATCCATTGGCTTTGTCTAAACAAATAATAATCCCATTATTCAACTCAAAGTGATATTGATTATTCGTTAGAGCAACATTTTTAGAGTGCGCAGAGCGTCCAATTTCCCAATCACCCTCAATCGTTTTCCATCCAAATCCTTTTTCTATCATGTTATATCTTGAAAGCACATTAAAGAGTAGTTGTAATTCACTCATAGGCATTGGAGGGCTAATTGATTGGGAAGATTGCATTACTAGCGGTTGTACTGGCATTGTCGGCGGTTTCATTGGTGGTTGCGCTGGCATTGTCGGCGCTTTCATTACCTGTGGTGACGATCCCACAGCAGATGCCTTCCCCATAGGTGGTGGCGGTATCTTTCCCATCGGCTGTAGTGGGGGTGGCGGTACTTTCCCCGCAATAGGCTGGGTTGAGGGAAAGATCTGTGCCTGCATTTTGGGTTGGGGCAGGGGCTGTGATGGGGACACTGCGGCAACTGTTGCACTCGCTTTCATCGCTTGTGCTTTTCCCCTAAATGTGGGCTGTACGACTTTCGCTAACATCGTTACACCACTACCCACTTCTCTTTCAAAGTCTCTATTATTTTCTTCTACTTTGCCATCTTTATAATGACAATAGTCAAATCTCTTAGGATCGTACGCGTAATGCCCTTGTTGCAAAATCCCTCTTCCCACCACATTTGTTATTTCATCTCTGAGTTTCACTAATTCGCTTTCTTTCTCCTTTATCTCCTTTGCAAGCTTAGGAATGGTTACTCCTTCAGGCGCTTCTGCGCCATTTTGCAGGCTGCTTTTCAATGCTTCTAATCTTTTTAGTTCTTTCCCTAATTCTTCTACTTTTCCCACCACACCACGCAAAGTGGCTGATTGTAAAAGTGCTTCAATTTTATGCGGGTCCATTTCCACCAACGTGGTAGATTTTTCACCCGATCCATTCAGCATTCTTCTAGAATATTGCATCATAGCAATACTATCTCTTACCGCAGACAAAATATGGTCTTGTGTCAGTGAACCATTTTCTTTTAAAAAGTCTAAATTTTTCCCCATAAGAGCGGCAATATTTTTTGCTGAGTTATCATGACCGCTACTTAAAGGGCTATATACCCTTAATAAATCAAGGCCATGTGCCATATTCATCATTTCCAAATAAGTTTGTGGAAAGGTATTGGTATCTTTATCAGGAAAATGGATCCCATCTTTTTGCATTTTCTGTATCATAACGTAAGAGGTGTTATCTAGCTCTTTAAGCGGTATAGTGGGTGCCCCCATTAGCTCTACTACCCAAGCATCATGGTATAGTGCTTCCTTATCCCCTGCATACAAGTCAGGCCTTTCATTTTTTATATACTCAAAAAAATTCTGAGCAGAATTTCCTCTATATCTTAAATAACGATCTCTATCTTCACCACTTTTAATCCCAAATCCGGTTTCATCTTCTCTCCCCGTTACACAAAAAAGCATCATCAGCTGTAGCCTTTCAAGATGTTTAGCATCTAATGCTTGATAAGCGGGACTGGAGGCATTATGGTCTAAAAAACTTTTGATAGCGGGGATAAGAGCTGCTTGTCTTAATGAGTGTAATAGCTCATGGTTTGGTCTATGGATTATTTTGGCTACAGGACTACCAAAAGCTTGTGCTATTTTCTGCTTATCTATTTCACCTGTATCGATATTTAAGGCACCCATAAGTTGTTCAGGCAAATAGACCATACTACCATCCGTTAAAAGACAAATGGCTTTTTCTGAATATTTATGCCCCTCAGATCCACCTTGGTATGGCGTAGCGAGAAAGTTTTTGTGCGCATACTCGGCGGCACTTAAAAATGCCTCTTCATTTAAAAATGCTGCCATAAAACAGACCTTACTGTAAACTTACACATAAATATAGACTGGCAAAAAAATAGAAGGTTCCACGAACTTTGTACCCTAGCTTGCCTTGAAACGAGTATATTATCTAATAAAGGCTAATTTCTTTTGTATCCGATTATTAGTTAAAATTGACCGCAAATCTTTTTCGGTACCCACTTTCAATTTCAATAAAAGATTATCTTCAAGTGCTTTAAGCTTTTCTAATGACAAATGCATTTTTTCTTTTATTTGTTCAGCATGATGACCACTTAATAGATGTTTAGCAAAAATAGCTTCATCTTTTGTCAAGTGTACATTATCTAAATAACCATCAAGATAAACCTTTGTTACCGGCATTTGCTCTATCACCATCTTTTCATAGTCTTCAGATAAACCTAGCATCCAATTGTTACTGACGTCTTCTTCATAATTGGTTTCTTTACATTTAAATTTTACTTTTTCTGCTTGCAAAAAAAGCTCTTGGGCATTCTCTCTAAAATAAGTGATAAAATGATGGAACAAATTATGATTATTGAGAAAAATATTATTGCCAGCATGAATTTCTTTGCTCAGGCCAAAATTATAAAATTCTAGATAAGCATCATATTTTTCATATAAAGCAAGGATAAAATTATAATTGGTTTCATCACTCATTTTATTCCAAAATACACAAATAGGATCATCACTAGTACAAACGGCATGGATACTAATTCCACTACCTATTTTTGGTATTTTATAGTAATTTGCGTATTCAAGATCATAAACTTCATTTTCAAAATAAGCAGCGATCCAATTTTCATCGGTGCACATGATATATTTTTCATTATTAGGATAAGAACGAACATATCTAAAAAAACTAATGGATAAATAATCGAACATGGGTTGGCAAATTTTTCTCACATACGGGCATAATGATTTTAATATCAATTCGCTTTCAGCATAATTATTATTTGTTGACATCGCATTTTGCCTCTATGTTGTTGGTTTTGTTTTTACAGTAGGGCTTACTTCTTGAGGAGTTTCGGATTTAGTTTTTTCAGTAGATTTTTGCAACCTAACAGCACTCTCAAAGCTATTCAAATCTTGCATTTTATGCTCATTCAAAATTTTATTTATTTCAGCATCTTCTTTTTCTTGTTTTTCAGGATACGCTTTCTCGTAATGAGCGCATTTTGCTTTTAAATCTTCTAAAATTGGCTTAGCTGCAGTAAGATTAGCAAGATCATACATAGCAGCATTGATAGCCGCTTTAGCAAGCAGACTATTGATCATGGGCAATTCGCTATTCTTTGGCATCCAATGTTTATTTTGGTGGGCACCAGCCTCTTTATGAAATGCAGCCAAATTTAGTAAAGCAGAAATGTGTTCAAAATTATTCGCTTTTACAAATTGATTTAAATGGATTAGAAAATTGCTTGGTTGATTGGATTGTTCATTATGTAATGTAATCGTTGGACTTTGTTTCGGTGGTATTGGTTTTAATGCAGCAGGCATTGTGAGAGGTTTGCTTGACAGCGTTGCTTCAGGTGGCAAAGGCGGTAGTTGATTCGAAGGCGGTTTATTTATTTCATTATTTAGCTTCTCTATTCTCTTATCAAAATCGATTATCTTTACATTAACTTCAGTAAGTTCTTTACCATACAATTGTTGTCGCAAACGTTTAAGTTCGTCATTACCACTTTCAGCTGCAGTAATTTGATTATTATCAATGGCCTTTTGAATGTTTTGTATTGTATTTTCCACCTTTCTTTTACGTTCAGCTTCTATATCTACATCTGGCGTTTTCTTTTTCTGTAGGTTCAGACCTGCCAAAACGCTATTGATTGATAAATTTGGAACAGAAATTCTTGAAATTCTCTTTCTTGCTTCCTCAAGTCCACTTGAAAATGTTTCAACAGCTTGCTTCCTTCTTGATTGCTTCGTCTTTTTCTCTTTTTCTGGCACTGCTTTTGTAGTTGATTGGTCTGGTTTAGGTAGTGCTTTTAATGCATCAAAGTCTTTAACTGTAGTATATTGAATTCCCTTGTCATTAAAATCCTTTTCAAAATGTTTTTTTGCATTTTCATCAAAGGCATGAACAATCACGTTTACATTAGGATAGCCTTTCAAAATATTTAAAGCTTCTTGATAGGCTTCTATAATAATTTCTGGTTGATTATTAAAAGAACCTCTACCAACAGCGTTCAAATTAAGATTGATCATCTCATTAGGCTTTTGTTCAGCTAATAGTGCAGCCTGGTGTGCTATCGCTTTAAATTGTGGGAAAAGGACCCTACGTTGAAGTTCCAAATGAAATTTATAGTCATCTGGGTATTTCTGTTTTAGTAAATCCCAATCTAACTTTCGTTCTGGACCACCCACCGGATTTTTTGCTAGTTGATTAGTTGTGACAGATTGGTAGGACACAGCACCTACAAACATTTGAATTTGATTATGTCCTGTGCGCTCACATTGACAATTTTGTGCTAAAAATGGCATATCCATTTTATCTAAAACTTTTAATAGCTTCTCTCTTGATTTCTTATCTTTGGGGATCCTATCAGCCATCAAATAACCATTTTTATAAAAGGGTATTTCTGGTTTTCCATTTTTCTCTACCGCAAAACCACCTTGTATTAATATGTTTTCTAAAGAATCCGGTACCTTTTGGGTACGGTTAGCCATTGCTCGTATGTAGGAGTCAACTAATGCTGCAAGACAAGCATCTGGTCCTTGTGTTCTATCTTTAACCCATCCTAATATTGATTCCGTTCGCAGTGCGCTTTGGGATTCTTCATGATTAAGCTGACTTGCCACAACAACGATATCATTTTCCAATTTTCCGTTTTGGATTTCATTTGCCCTAACGCCAGTAATTATTTTAAGGACTGGTTTATCTGCGTTTTTATTAGCTTTATTAACTTTAGTAAATTTACGTTTCAATTCCTCAGTAGTCGCATGCTGTAGCTTTATCTCATTATTTTTTAAAAACTCCGCAATTTTATCTTTCAAATATTGTTCCTCAATCCCAAATATTTGTTCTGCTGTAACACCGCTAGGATAACCGCCAGCGCCCATAGCACCAGGATCATTTTTAGCTAAATCAGCAATGTAATCCGCATTGTTTTTGATAAATGCAGTCACGCATTGGCGCATCCATTGTTCAAAGGCTTGCGCGTTTAATTTATCCAAATCTGCTTTTTCGGCTGGTTCTGCAACTTGCAATTGAAGTTCTCTTTGACCTTGCATACTCACCCCTAAATCTTGTATGTAAGCATATTGAATGAAATAAACCTTATTTTTATATGACCATTATATTGATGAAGAGTTCACTGAATACATTTGCTAGGAACAAAGGACATTCAAATTTGAGACAAAAGACACTCATGTTAGAGATAAAGGACACTCATTTTTGAATAATAACTCGAATGAATGACCCATCACAAAACTCAGCGATCGCTAGAGGACAGTCATATATAATAATCGTGATTAAATATGTGCGTTTTGAAAGAGCTTAGAGAATCAAGTGCTTAAGGTTATAAGCACTTGATTACGTAAATTACTTTTTAAGAACAAACGAAACTGCATTTGCTAAATTGACATAAGTAATTGTTTCATTTTTATCATTATGAATTGCCCATGAAACATCATCTGTTTCAGTAATCGACCATCCTTTGTCAAAATTATATGTTTTATCGTCTGTAGTAAATATTTCCAGTTTATATAGATTGTTTTGATAATTTTTTAATTGCTCTGCTAATTGTGACATGATTATGCTCCTTCTATTCTATTCAATTAAAATAGTTCAAATTTTAGTGAATTTTAATTCAAAAAAACTCAGTGATATAAATTATACAGCGCGGAAGGTCGATAATAAGAATATCGTTGTGCTTTTAATTAAAATCCAAATTCTAAGCTGTTGCAAGATAGGACTGCTTTGAAAAAAAAATCCTTTTTGGAATTTTAGCACCAGATTTCATGCTAAACGCTAATAAGGCACTGGCTTTACCTACTGCAGATGAGAACCCGCTTTGTAAGCACTTTATCATATTAAACCAAGTTTGAGGATTGAGATATAATCGAGTGAGAATGGGGGCAATTTTTTCTGGAACGGCACCACGTTTGCCTTCTCTTATTACACGAGATGTTGTATCAATCAATTCAAGATAATCACTTAAATGAAAGTCAATTTTTGCTTTACTACTTTTCCCTCCATTGGCAAAGGCCATTAAATCAGCAGGCTGTTTTGTTTCATCACACTGTTTTTCAAGAGATTTATCAAATTCCTTATTTTCCAACTCCATTGACAGCTTTTTTATTCGCTCTTGAATCGAAGTGAAATCTGACATTTCTGGGGTTTGTGCTACTTTTGCTCTGACAGGATTTAAATCAACATATACCATAGCACTTAAAACAGCACCTTCATCTAATAAAGCTTGTGATTTAAAGCGCCCTTCCCAAAAACGCCCTTTTTTAGCATCTTCTTTATTAGCATGGCGTGCGATGGGCTCATTCAAGCATCTCATAAACCAGCTGATATCTCCTAATCTTTGTCGCCACAACGCTAATTTATGTTCTGCTTCTTTTGCGGAATACATACTTAGTAATTGTGCATCTTGACGATAAATTTGTGACCAGCGAGCATGAACTTCATCGTCACCCCAGTGATTTATAGCTGAGCTATCGACATATAACACGAGATGATAATGATTACTCATCACTGCATAAGCACAAATCTTAATCGCAAAAACGCTAGCTAAATATTTTATTCTAGACACTATCCATGATTTGCGATGTGAATAATCACGACCTGTTTCAAAATCTAATCCGCATAGAAAAGAACGCCGGACACAACGAGCCATACAATGATAGTAAGATGTTGAGCTCAAATCGATTTGAGATGAACGTGCGATGGTCATTTATAACCTCAATTACTGCAATATGCATAATATACAGATTACATGTACACTTTTCAAATCAATTTTTGGATGTCCTTTAGAAACCTTAGAGAACACCTTTGAAGTTTTAACTGTGATAATAATGAGTGGTATTTTATGTAGGATGAAGCGTAAATATTTTACACCTTGCGCTATATTTCAAATAATCTCTAAGTATATAGGTGGCTAATTTAGTGAGTAATACTTTAAGACGTCTCATTTTTATAGTTTTTTTCTTTTTTAGCGAACAACAAATCTTATTCGCTGATGAGCCAGTTAATACAACTAATGAGCAAACTACGGTAATTCAACTTAACTACCGCACGCCAGATGAAATTTTACCTGCAATAACGCCATTTTTAGATAAAGGTGCAAACGCCAAAGCTTTTGAGAATCAAATTATTTTACAAACAAGCCCAAGCAACCTTGCTGCTATTAAAAGCATCATTCAGAAATTAGATATACCTACTAAACAATTGATGATTAGTGTTTCAAATGGTTATGATAGACCAAGCGATGTCACTGCCAGCATGCAGACTATCACTACTACTCGAGAAGCAGATACCAATATTGATCATATTCGTGTCAGTAACGGACAAGTCGCATTTATTAATACCAGTGTTACCATACCATTAATTACCAGCCAGTTTGCGGGCAGTGATAATTATCATGCAGAAGGATCTTTTGCAGGAGCAGGCCCAGCCGGAATCATTTCAGGGCAAGGAACAGCAAATGAAATAGCTCATGCCTATGGCCAGACTGTTGATTATCAAAATTTAAATAGCGGACTACTCGTTAGACCTCAAGTGCTAGGTAATCAAGTGAAACTTGATTTATTATCGCAAGTTCAACAAGCTTACAATAATTATCAAGATACCCAACAACCAACGTATTCTGGCTTAAAAACAGAAACTTCATTAACCGTTCCTCTAAACCAATGGGTCTATTTTGGTGGCAATCGAACTGAAGATGATCCTACTTTGCAAACTATTCGCACCCAACCTAAAGACCAAAATCAACGCTCTTTATGGCTTAAAGTAGATGTTCTGAATGAATAATTCATGGAAAAGGATGTCCTCATTGCCCATGCAAAGTGGATGTCCTACATACCCTCTTCTACATGCCCTCTCTCTTCTCTAGAACCGCAAAAATGGCTGTCCTACATACCCTCTTCCTTAGAGCTTCAAAAATGGCTGTCCTGCATACCATTTACTCGTAGAAGATGACCTTTTGTCGATATTTAGTTGCTCAGATATCTCAATGTTAGACAATACCGATTCTTGTTTATAGGAATAATTTTGAGCTTCGTATGACCGATCAATCTGAAATTAAAATGGACCTGCTAAATGAATGGCAAATGCCCCTTTTGCCTACGGTTAGCCTTGTTATTCCCTTATCAGAATTAGTGCCACCTAATCCATTTAAAAAAGAAGCCTCAAGCCCTCTTGATCTGACAGCGCTTTTCGAGCATACACAAAAAAATGAAGACCTATTCGATAATGACGAAGAATCAACTGAAACTGATGACGATCGTCTCGTTATTTTAGCAAAAGCTATCGCAGAATTTTACGACAATGCCCCAGCAATGGGCGAAGAAGTATTTAAACAAGGATTTCAAACTGGCAAACATGTTATCCATTCATCCTCTCCAATAGCACTACATCTTGCTGCACGAAATGGGGATTTGGCTGAAATTAAAAAATTGATTGGCCAGGGATTTAAAGTCAATGCAGAAGACTTCCTTTCTAGCACGCCACTGCATATCGCTGCCAATTATGGTCGAACGGAAGCTGTTAAGCTCTTATTACAATATGGTGCAAATGTTCATGATCTCAGCTATGAAGGGTTTAGTGCCATACAATTGGCAATTCATAAAGGGCATTACAGTGCTGCACAAGTTTTAGTTGCACAAGGCAAAGTTAATCCAAGCCAAATTTCTGCTAAAGGCGAAACACCTCTTAATATGCTATTTGATGCGTTTATTGCCAAAATGAAGAGCCATGAAATTGAAGCTCAAACACCAAAAGCAATTAAAGAAGTTCATGAAATGTTAGAGGCACTTGAGACTTTTGCTGCCCACGGTGGAAAATATTGCCATTATGTGGTTCCTTTTGTTGCGGAAAATACTAAATCGGGCGGGACTTCAAATCAATTTTACAAATTCCCAATTAGTATGCAGTTAAAAATTTATTCAGGCTTTGCGCCCACTGAAGCATTAAGAGAAAAAATTCTAAAACTTGCAGAAAAAATTTACGCCACTGACAAATCAGAAGATGCCTTTTTAAGCGCTAAAAATCTATTAAATGTTTTCCCTACCGGCCAGTTATATTACATTAAAATCGGTGATGGTAACAAAATCATCATGAAATCAGATGGGCACTTCAAGCTCTTTACAACAGAATTAGCAAAAAACTCTTTAACTGCGTATCTGCAAAAATTAACCACCGAACATGCTGATCCTGTAGAAATTGCCGCTTTTACACGTTTGAAAGAAATATATACCAATGCTCATGAATTTGTTTCTAAAACAGGACAATCTTCAACCATCGAACACTATTTATCTTTGTATGAACAAGGTAAAACAATTCTTATCCCCTCAGGATGGGAAGGACACTTTGTAACTATTTTTGCATCTCAAGCCCAAAAAGTAGTCGGTGTGGGTAATAGTGGTGAACGTTACATGAATATTCAACCCGGGATCTCATTTTATAAAACGACTGACCAATTAGATCCTGCCTTTATAAAAGAATTAGCCTTTAATCAAAATAAGAAGCATTTTGAGTTTGATAAAATGTATGACTATGGCCTGCTTGAAAAAATTGGTTCTATCTCTGTCACCGAACAGAAATATGGTAATTGCACCTGGGAAAGCCATCGAGATGCCATTGAAGGAATGCTTTTGATTGAGTTACTCAATCTCAATACGTCACCAAGCGCAGCAAAAGACATTGCACATCGATATTTTCAAGGATGGGATCACTTCCATGGCCAATATCAATTAAACGAATACTTAAATGGCGATCTGGTTTTACCAGCCAAAGCATTGATTGATATTTTTAGTGAAGTTCATCAAAAAACTCAACAAGGCCAATTTACTGAACATGAAAAGAGTTATGCAAAAACCATTCTCAATGCATTAACTTCACCACAATACACAGCTGAATTTAAACATTGGCTGCAAAATGATGGCTCTTCAACTAAAGGCCTTCAGCTTAAGGCACTCTTTTCAGGCTATGGATTAGATCTCACTGAAAAAGGTGGCATATCAGGTAAAGTCGCAGATACACATCTAAATGAAGCGATTGCACAGTTCAAAGCTTTACATAAAAATCTTGAAACCAGCAATGCTCAAGAAACGCATCATGCTGACGATGTAGCAAATTATACCGCAACACCCACCCCAACAACGCTACCTCATTTTGAAGTAGCGGTAGAAGGGTTCTAGGTTCGCTGCAATGGGATTAGTGAGGCTGCTCCATTGCTGCAGTTTCTAATTGCTTGCCAGCGAGAAATAACCAAGTCTCTAATACGGTATCAGGATTAAGCGAAACGCTATCGATCCCTTTTTCAACTAACCACTTTGCTAAGTCTGGATGATCAGAAGGCCCTTGACCACAGATCCCAACGTATTTCCCTTGCTTCTTACAAGCTTGAATTGCTTTGCTCATCAAATATTTGACCGCTTCATCACGCTCATCAAATTGTCCTGCGATAATGCCAGAGTCGCGGTCAAGGCCTAATGTAAGCTGAGTTAAATCATTTGAACCAATAGAAAATCCATCAAAATGCTCTAAAAAGCCTTCTGCTAAAATCGCATTAGATGGCAATTCGCACATCATTATCACCCGTAAACCATTTTCGCCTCGACGTAAACCATTTTCAGCCATTGTTGCTAAGACTTGTTTTCCTTCAGCAATAGTACGAACAAAGGGGATCATAACTTCAACATTGGTTAATCCCATCGTATCACGCACATACCGAATGGCTTCACATTCTAATGCAAAACAAGGCTTAAAATTTGCAGCAATATAACGAGATGCCCCTCGAAAACCAATCATCGGATTTTCTTCAAGTGGTTCAAATGTTTTACCTCCCACTAAATTGGCATATTCATTTGATTTAAAATCAGAGAATCGAACAATCACTTTCTGTGGATAAAAAGCAGCTGCTAGCGTTGCAATACCCTCTGATAATTTTTTAACATAAAATGATTTTGGATCAGAATATCCAGCCATTTTATGGGCTATTTTAGCTTTTACCTCAGCAGGCAATGTCTCAAATGCAAGACATGCATTTGGATGTACTCCAATCATTTGACTGATAATAAATTCTAAACGCGCTAAACCAATACCGGCATTAGGCAATGATTGAAAATCAAAAGCACGATCAGGATTAGCAACATTCATCATGACTTTGAAAGGTAATGCCGGCATTTTGTCTAATTCAATTTTTTTCACTTCAAATGGGAGTTGACCTTCATAAACATAACCAACATCACCTTCAGCGCAACTTATTGTTACCATCTGGCCTTCTTTGATTTGTTTAGTTGCATCATGGCTGCCCACTACCGCCGGGATCCCAAGTTCTCTGGCAATAATAGCTGCATGGCAAGTACGTCCTCCTCGATTAGTGACTATCGCACTAGCACGCTTCATGATAGGTTCCCAATCGGGATCGGTCATATCAGCAACGAGCACATCACCCGGCTTTAGCTTATCCATCTCGCTAGGATCACGCAAAATTCTTGCAACACCACTACCAATGCGCTGACCAATACTACGGCCTTCCACTAAAATAGAGCCACGTTGCAATAGATGATAACGCTCAATAATTTTTGAACGAATACGACTTTTTACTGTTTCAGGTCGTGCTTGTACAATATAAAGTTGTCCATCGATGCCATCTTTAGCCCATTCAATATCCATTGGGCGATTATAATGCTTTTCTATAATGACGGCCTGTTCTGCGAGTTGTTGAATTTCATCATCTGATAATGAAAAGGCAGTACGTTCTTCTGCTTCAACTTCGACTTTGGTGACACAAGCATGATTGCCTTCGATAACCGTGTCTTCTTGGTAGATCATTTTGAGTTGTTTACTACCTAAGTTGCGTCTCACAATAGCGGGGCGTTTTGCGGCTAAGGTCGGTTTGTGGACATAAAACTCATCAGGATTAACGGCACCTTGCACCACCATTTCACCCAAACCATAAGAAGAAGTAATAAAGACCACATCGGTAAAGCCAGATTCGGTATCCATACTAAACATAACACCGCTTGCAGCAAGGTCACTGCGAACCATTTTTTGTACACCGGCAGATAGTGCAATATCTTGGTGCACGAAACCATGATGAACTCTATAGGCAATGGCTCTATCATTAAATAATGAAGCAAATACTTCTTTCATCGCGCTTAATATGTTGTCTAAGCCACGAATATTGAGAAACGTTTCTTGTTGACCTGCAAATGAAGCCTCTGGTAAATCTTCAGCTGTGGCAGAAGATCGTACTGCAACCGCACAAAGTGGATCACCATTACAAAGGCTTTCATAAGATTGATGAATGGCATCGATAAATTCAGCTTGAAAGGGAGTTTCGACTATCCAATGACGGATTTTTTGCCCGACTTTTCGTAATTCATTAACATTTTCTACATCGAGCTTATCAAGCTGCTCATAAATTTTTTCTGCTAAGCCATCTTGTTGTAAAAAGGCACGAAAAGCATCTGCGGTGGTTGCAAAGCCATCGGGTACCTTAACGCCGGCTTGCGTTAAATGGCAAATCATTTCACCCAAGGAGGCATTTTTACCACCCACTTTATCTACATCTTTGATACCTAGCTTATTTAAAGGAATGACGTGCGATTGTAATGACATATGACCCCCGACCTGGCATAAGTTGAAGCTTATTATACCCAGAGCGAAGCATGACTTGAAGTGTAACCCTTGTTGAAATAACTATGCTAAACTAACGCTATATTTTCTTTTTGAAAGATAGCTCTGTGGCTCAACGTACCGTCTTTTTTATTTCTGACCGAACCGGTATTACGGCTGAAACATTAGGATTGAGTTTAATTTCTCAATTCGAAGGCATTCCGTTTATTCACGTAACACTGCCATTTGTAGATTCCGCAGAAAAGGCTCGTGAGACCACCCAACGAATCAATCAAGCTTACCAACAAGATGGAGCCCAACCACTTGTTTTTGCGACCATCGTCGATCCTGAAATTCGTTCGCTGCTTGAAAAATGTGACGGCTTTTACATCGATTTTTTCAAAACCTTTATTCCTGGTTTAGAAAATGAGCTTAAAATGGCATCTGCCAATGTCATGGGACGAATTCATGGTGTTGGGGATAGCAATGTTTATAATACCCGTATCGAGGCTGTTAATTACGCTTTAAATTATGATGATGGCGCCAGAACCAATGGCTATGATACCGCCGATGTCATTTTGGTTGGCGTTTCGCGCTGCGGTAAAACGCCTACGAGCCTTTATCTTGCAATGCAATTTGGTATTCGGGCTGCTAATTACCCCATCACAGAAGAAGATTTACATTCTACCCAATTACCTAAAGCATTGCGCCCTTATCAGCATAAATTATTTGGACTCACTATCGATCCAAAACGCTTGCATGCAATTCGCTCTAGCCGACGCCCTAATAGCCAATATGCGCAGCTTGCACAATGTGAAAATGAAGTTAAAACCGTTGAAGCCATGTTTCATCAGGAAAATATCCCTTACCTCAGTTCAACTAATTTATCGATTGAGGAATTAGCCACTAAGTTAATGGTTATTTCTGGCATTGAGCGTCGATTAAGATAATTCATCATCCACTGCTCAAATAAAAACCATATTACACCGTAATTAAAGTCCAACCTTTGGAGATCGCGGAGTAACCTCTTGGGTAACGACTAGATCCATTGACACAGGTATCACAACGGTGGGTAAGGTCTGGGTTGAGGCCGGTTTTTCTTGCTCCACTTTTTCTTCAGTCACTTTTTCTGCTGATATTTTTTCTTGCGCAGCTCGTTCTGTAGCCGCCTGTTCTTGTGCATTGGTATCTGTTGGTGCAGTGGGTACAACTTTAGATGCTAGTTTTTTAGCCAAAAGATTTGCAACTGCACCTTTCTCATGTATTTGCATGTCAATTTTTTTAGAAGGAGGGTTTTGTTGAGGTGTGGCTGTTTGTTTCTTATCGGCTGTTAACTCTTCATCGTCGTCCCACTCTTCATCTGCATCTACATCGTCATTTCCTTTAATAGCTTCTCTTAATAGCTTCTCTTCTGGCAAGAATGGCTTTTATACCAGAATCATCCACTAATTCATCACGTTTAAAAGTTTTAATTGAACTATCGACGGTTGATGCTACAACTACTCATTGACATAGCCTCAAATATTATAACGGTAATGTAAAAAAGACACTTTTACACAAGGATTAGTTTCATTTATTTAATATCCAGTTTCTTTGTGTTACACGAATTATCGCTACTTAAGAACTATTGTCTTTTCCAAAAGGTCTACCATACATACACCTTGCATTTGCAAGTAGATTGTTATGCGATAAAATTTACGATGTATATACAATTTATCAGGTATTGAAATGGCCATAGACGATGATGAAGATTGGAGTGAGGATGAAGATGAAAACGAGGAAGAGGATACGCTATCTCGAGAGGAGATGGATAAATTAGCAAAAGGATTCGTTCATCAATACACAAATGAACCAGCAGCAAAAGTAAAAGCAGAATCACCGCCCTTGCAAAATCCACTGAATACTTTGCCGAATGAAACCATTGAGTTTATTATTGATTTATTAAAAAAGGTAAATATTAATGCCAGTTTCAATCAGGATCAGAAACTAAACCTCGGTTATGAAGCTACGAATTTTGTTGCACTGAGAATGAGTCGCGTTTTAAGTGAATATGGCATAAAAAACAAACAAGTGCTTGACCAAGAAAAAATCAATGCACTAATGCAAAATAAAGAGATGCAAGCTGCATTGATAAACCAAATTAATAATGCAAGAAAAGGCATCACGAATGATTTTGATGTGCATACACCTTCCCCTGTTATCAAAAAAAGCGAGCAAGACAGTGCTATCACTCTCAAAAATCCACCACCTTTACCACCTCCAGTGCAGCCCGTCATACAACCTGATGATTCTGTTTTAAAAGCGATTTTGGATCGAAGAGGCGCTATTGAGAGAGATGATGATAACGAAGAAGCAAGAGAAAGAGAATGGCAAGAAGAAGAATTAACATCGAATACACAAAAAACAACTCAAACGCTACCACCCTCCTCTACAAGCAATAAAATTGATATGAAAAAATTTGAGGCAAGCCCTGTTGCTGAGTTATTCAAAAAAAGAGTACCGCCTGAAAAAACGGCAACCGGTATACCTGAAATACCCACAATGCCACCCTTACCTCAAACACCAACTACAAAAACACCTGTACTTGAAACACCCGTACTTGAAACACCCGTACTTGAAACACCCGTACTTGAAACACCCGTACTTGAAACACCCGTACTTGAAACACCCGTACTTGAAACACCCGTACTTGAAACACCTGTGCCTGAAACACCTGTGCCTGAAACACCCGTGCCTGAAACACCCGTGCCTGAAACACCTGTGCCTGAAACAGTTGAGGCACAAGTACTTAACACGCCAGAAACAAGCCCATTAACACAGGATTCATCCATTACGGTAACTTCTTCAACACCGACTGTGGATTCTAATAAACAAGCACTCCAAACAATATCAGAACAAGCACATAAACTTGAAAGCTATGCTGGTAATCTTGAGTATATAAAATATCTAAACAAAATATTTGAAGCCAAAATAACTAGCATTACTGAAATAAAAATCGACAAAATGCTGGGAGAATTTATCAAAAGAACAGGGCTTAATTATAACTCAACTGAATTAAAAGCAATGCTTCGCAATGACAACGATGAAGAACGTAAAAAGACCATAAGCAAACTGGTTGAAGAAATAAATGATATCTATGTTAAAAGAGCAGATGCTATTTATAAACCAATAGCTCAAATCCATCTCGATGAATATAATAAAAGATGTAATGAAATTTCTACAAATGTTGCTAATGGAACAATAACCAAAAATGAGGCTATCGAACAAATTAAACAAGAAAGAGAATTAACCTTAAAAAAACATAAAGAGAATGATGAGGTAAAAAAAGCTTCAATAGTAGGCACTTCTTCTCTGACCAAAATGATGGTACAAGAATTAGGTGCATTAGCCTTGTTAAATAGGCATTTACATATTCAAAAAAACAAGAACAAATCAGCCGACGAAAAAAAAGAAGTAAAGGTAACCGTTAAAAAATGGTTTACTAATAGGCAGCCTGAAGTACAAGAATTAGGCGCAGACCGTGCTCATGATATCCATCCGCAAAATATTCATGAACTTGGTTTAGTACATCCCTCTTTTATAATTGATCTTGACAGTGCTGAAAAAAAAGCTAAAGACACTATCAGTAAAATTGATATTCTTAAACCGACACTAACAACGCCTTCATATTTAGGCACATCTCCATCGGTAACCCAAGCAAGCGAATTATCTTCATCAGCAAGCAAGGCGCCTCCGCTTCCTCTTGTTTCAGAAAAAGAAGTTAATGAGACACCACAAAGTATTGCTGAATCAAAAAAACCCAAAACTTCAAAAAGCATTTTTTCAAGAATAGGAAATTTCTTTGCTTCCATAAAAAATTTCTTTACATCCCTTATAAGAACAGAAGCTAAACAAGTCAGCTCCCAGCAACCTATCCCACAGTCTGCTGATGTTATGCCACCACAAAGTTCTGAAGCCGTCACATCCTTACCCTCAACTACGCTTGAAAGAACGCGGCAATGGCAACCTGCAATAAAACCCAATGCAGAAAGTAATGTTAATTTGTTTACTCAAACAAAAGCAGAGGGTCAAACTCGAGTTCAATCTATTACCCATCAACTTCAATCCACTATTCAAACACCGGTAGCAACTGCTTCACCGTCGTCGATTAACGATCTAGCTGATAAATTATCCTCTGCAAATGACAGTGAATTAAATGCTTTAGGAATTAAAAATTTTGAAATGCTTGAACCAATGACACCTTCTTCACCCGCTCAAATTAAAATGAATGTTTACTGCACTGAAGATACCTCCGTAAATGGTAAAACAACAGAAGTGAAAGCTGAACACAAACCGGGAACGGAAGGTGTTACCTATATGATAAAGAAAGAGATGAATGAGAGTGAAAGACAACAAAGCATTGAAAAAATCTGCAAATTAGCCGTTGCAACAGCCAAGCCAGGCACTGAATTTAAAATACCCAATCAAGATCCAGTACGAAAAGCGGCAACCGAAGCCGCTCTTGAAAAAGCCTTACAAACTCAATATCCAGAATCTTACGTGAAAGGACAACTTAAAGTGCCAGAAGCACCAAAGCAAGAAAAGGCATTAAGAACCTAATGTATTTACACTTAATTTGAACCAAATAGGACATTATTAAGTCACACAAAGTAATATTGAATACATAATGGTGAAATAATGAGTCTTACTGGTACTGACGACTCAAGCTTACCCCCTATAGAGCCTATTGATCCTACTTTGTCTGAAAAAGAACAAGAAAAATTAAAAGCATTTCAAAAAACTTTACAAAATAATCTCGACAAACAAAAGGCCGCTCAAGAAAAAGCAGATACCGCTAATACTAAAAGTTACGTTGAACACTATAAAGATGACATGAAAAGTATGTGGGAGCAAACGAAACAAACTTTTAGTAATGCAGAAGTTGCCAAAGATGAATATGAGGCCTTTGCCCAATTACTACAGTATCTTTTGCAATTATTTGCATTTGCCTCCAGTCCTGCGACACAAGCATTAAATGCGGCGGGGGAAAAAGCTTGGGCCCAAATGAAAGAATCCTATCATCAAAGACAAGCTGATCTTCAAGGTGAAAAATACAGTGATATTGAACACCAGGAATCGAGACTCAACAAGCTAGTTGAATTAATTGAACAATCGTCTAATAAAATAGCTGATTTAAAAGCAAGAATACAACAAGAAGGTGGCACTGGAAAAGCAGCAAGATTAGAGCGTCAATTAGCATTTGAAAATGAGAAATTAAAGATGCTGGTTGAAGCCAAAGAAAAAACTGATGCTAGAATTACCGAACTCAAAAAACTAGAAAATCCTAATGAGCAAACGGTAACTTTAGATAGCGCTCCTGATGAACCAAAACCAGAAGACGAAATACTGTTTTCTACCACTACCACGCCTAGCCTTCAGCAAGGCAACACTGTCCACAAACCTGAAGGTACCAATCAAATTCTTTTTTCAACAACCAGTACTGGCCCTCAAATAAAAACTGAGCCAGATCCGCTTGGTCCACTGGATGATTTATTAGATACCCGTTCACCACCAATAGTGCCGCAACATCGAAGCACAGAACGATCACCTATTGTTAATGATACTCAACTTTCCATCAAGGAATTTCATGAGAAGCTAAAATCCCTTAAGAGTGAGCAATTAGCTGAATTAGGGATTAAGAAATTTGAAGCGATAAGTCCTGATGCCTCTTCTACCATCAAATTGAGCATGTATTCTACATCTGATACTTCTCCCACAGGAAAAACTACCGATGTCACCGTTGAGCATAAACCGGGAACAGAAGGGATCACTTATTCTATGAAAAAAGACATGTCTGCAGAAGAGAAACTTCAAACCATAGAACAAATCTGTAAATTAGCAGTAGAAACGGCAAAACCAGGCACTGAATTTAAAGTGCCGTCCCAAGATCCAGAGCGTAAAGCGGCTACGGAAGCCGCTTTAAATAAGGCGTTAAAAGCAAAATACCCAGATTATGTCGAAGGCAAATTTAAAGTTCCGGACAATAAAAGGCCAAGCGCAAATTTAGGGCACTAATTCAAAAAATTAAATGAATAGGGAGAAGCTATGAATAAAGGTCCTATCTCAACTACTTTTTCAAACAAAATTGATAAGCTAGATGGACGCTATCAGAACCCTAGAGATAAAAATAAGATATTAACACCAGCCGCTAAAAGTGCCGTAGACGATCTAAAAAAATTTATAGGATATGAAGGCGATAGTGGTGCTGGGAAATTTTTAGTCGATTCTCCGTTAGAACAATTATTAACGAATAAAATTCCAAGCGTGCAAATTAATTCTAAAGCAACTCTCACAAGAGATGAAGTGATTGCCACACAAAACTCTGTGAAGATCTATGCAGATAACACCCTTGATTCCAAAAGACTACAAAATTCCTTAGCCATTAAAAATACGGATGGCACAACTGCTAATTTAGATAAAAAGCAATGCTCATTTGACGCAGGTAGACGAGTAATCATCTCTTCTGATTATATCGTCAATGATCATAACTTCATGCCTGTAGCACCCGTCGCGGTTAAAACCATTGCAGTTAGCGCACCCAATTTGCGTCAGGGAAAAGACACTCAAAGAGACTATTTTATCAACATTGATGGAACATTAAATAGTGAAAAATATAAAAAAGAAATGCAAAGCCGAGTAGAACTTATGTTAAGAGCAATGCATGAAGAAGGTGTAACTTACCCTGTCATTCCCGGTTTAGGCGCGGGCGATTTCGCTGGAGGATTTGCTAAAGAAGTAAGCACTATTATCGCGCAAGCTATTAAAGAAGAATTAGCTTCCGGTAAATATCCCCACTTTAAAGGGGTTGCATTATCCATGATTGACGGACCAAATGGCGTCAATTATCAAGCATACCAAAGCGTTTTTGATGGCTATGATGGTATCCCACCTGTTGCAGTTACCAATAAAGAAATGACCGCTATCGCACTTGCATTGGGAGAAAATGGTGAAATACCTGGCTATGTGATAGCCGACCATCCTATCCGACGTCCAGGAAATGGCTGGGCTGTTAATAAAGATGGCACGGGAGCTGGTGCTCAAGAAGAAACTGGCACTAAACATTTAGGGTGCTATTTAGTTGCTCAAGCCCATGAATTAAACCCACAAATGCTAGATGCTAGTAAAGTTAAAACTTTAAAACTAAACGCACCTTCACAAATGAAAACTGCTGACGATATCGAACAAGCTACTCAAATCAATCAGGCTAGACAAACGGCAATGGCGATTAAAAATAGATTTGGCCCAAACCTTCAAGGAAGAATCCTTATTTCAACACCCAATTCTCAAGGAGATCTTACTTTTCAATTTAAGGATTCAGCAGCAGCCAATGCATTTTGCCAAGCTATGGCAAATGGTATGTTTGGAGAAAAAATATTGAATGCCCAGGGCGGACCTAAAGTTCCCTTTCCTGCAACTAAAAATAACATTAACGGCCCTTATAAAGTAGCAATAACTGCTAACAATATGCAAAGAATACAACAAGGTTTAACCTCACCGCTTCCTGAAAATACAGCAACTCCTCCTTTACCAACCCCAGATTTATCTCCCAAAAATACCAATGCAATAGCTACCTTCGTTCAAGGAAGTGCTCTGGATATTCCAGCAGACATATATGTTAATGCTTCAAGTGCAACTACTTTAGAAATGAATGCTTGGGCTGGTATCGCTGGCCAAATTAGAGATAATCTTTCGACACCCTCCCAAAAAATTGTGAGTGAAGACTGGCAGAAACATGGCAAAAAAATTGATGCAGGAAAAGCAACCATTGTCACCGATCAAAAAGGTGTTCCAGCAAAATTAGATTTGAAGAATGGAAAAAGTGCTTTTTTGATACATGCAAGTGCTCCAATAGCAGGCACGAATAAACATGATCCCTTACTGATAAATACATTGAAAAGCGCCTACCGAGGAATATTAGATGAAGCTCATCAACTACAACAACAAAACACTGCTAAGTCTTTAACAGTTGCTTGTGCTCCTTTAGGTATCGGAATTTATGGCAATGATCCAAAAGTTTCAGCTAAAGCAGCATTTGATGCAATTCAAGAATTTCGGCAAGCTAACCCAAATGCAGAAGTGAATTTAAAGTTTGGTAATTTTGGCGGGCCCAAGAACAATGAATTCCAATCTGCATTTGAAGCAGAACAATTAAAAGTTGCAACTGACGCAGCAAAAAAGACTACTACCGTTTCCAAAAAACCGAATACCTCTGAAGATAAAAAGCCAATAGTAACTCCTGAAAAACAGCCTACTCCTATTGAAGTAGAAAAAGCGTTTGTTACGCCTGAGAAAGCCGCTACTGTAGAAGTTCAAAAAACGACGGCCGTCACCAAAAAACAATCTAAAAAGACTAGTTCAACAGCTCTTAATGATGATTTATTTAATAAAAATAAAGCGATTACTCCTCAGCGTGATGGAAAACAAAAAACTCAAGTTATTAATGATAAACAACTTTCAATCGCAGAACTCCATAGTAGTTTAAAATCAAAAACTAAGGAAGAATTAGTTGCCGCTGGAATTAAAAATTTCAAAGTGATTGAGCCTGCAACACCCAAAGGTTCAAGTTATCTCAAACTAGATATATTCTGTACAAAAGATGTATCTGCAACAGGTAAAACAACCGATGTCACAGTCGAACATAAACCAGGGACGGAAGGCATTACTTATGCAATCAAAAAAACCATGCCAATATCAGAAAAAGAACAAGCGATAGAAAGAATTTGCAAATTAGCCGTTGACAGTGCGAAACCAGGCACAGTATTTAAAATACCAACTAAAGATCCCCAACAACAAGCAATGACAGAAGCTGCTTTAGATAAAGCTTTACAAGCAAAATATCCAGAAACTTACCTTAAAGACCAGTTAAAGGTTCCAGATCTACCCGATAAACCTTTACAGCGTAATTTAAAATAAAGCCATAAACTCAGGGACAGTCCAATCTAACCAAGCTTCTTGTTGAAGCAATTGTTTGATATCTGTTGATTTTGCTTCACCTAAAAATGCTTGGCAATTTCTCTCAAATTTTTGCCACATTAATGGGATCCCTTCTTCACGTCTTCGACGATGACCTAAAGGATATTCACAAGTTTGTATAAATTGACTACCATCGGTTAAAGTAATGGTCAATTCATTGGCGATAGAGCGCTTTTTCGGATCTAAATAATCTTGGCTATATTGTGAATTCTCTTCCACCACCATTTTATCACGCAAGATATCGATGGCGGGGTCATGAGCAGTTTCATCTTCATAATGAAAAGCTTGCAAATCACCTTTGAGTAAAGCAACAGCAACCATATATTGCAAACAATGGTCACGATCAGCTGGATTGTATAATTTTCCTGTTTTATTAATAATGCGCATTGCCGCATTATGGGTTTTGATGGAAATTTTGCTAATTTCTTGCAACCTGTCTTTTAATTTATCATGTAATTTTATTGCACATTCTACGGCTGTTTGCGCATGAAATTCTGCAGGATAAGCAATTTTAAATAAAATATTTTCCATCACGTAACTGCCTAATGGACGTGCTAATTGAACCGGTTTTCCTTTAAATAAAACATCACCAAATCCCCAACGTGGTGCACTCACCGCACTTGGATAACCTGTTTCACCTTGTAACGTTAACATGGCTAACCGCACCCCGCGACTGGTTGCATCGCCTGCCGCCCAAGATTTTCGACTCCCTGTATTAGGCGCATGTCGATAAGTACGTAAGCTCTGACCATCTACCCATGCTTGTGATAATGCATTGAGTACATCATTTTTAGAGCCTCCTAAAAGTTTGGTTACCACACCGCAAGTCGCAACTTTAACTAAAATGACATGATCGAGCCCGACAGCATTAAAGCTGTTTTCAAGGGCAAGCACACCTTGGATCTCATAGGTTTTGATCATGGCTTCCAAGATATCTCGAACAGAGTATTTTTTATTTTGAAAGTCTGCCGTCCTTCGACTAACAAAATCCATGACACTTAATATCCCACCTAAATTATCAGAAGGATGCCCCCATTCTTGGGCAAGCCAAGTATCATTGTAATCTAACCAACGAATCATCGTCCCTATATCAAAAGCGGCTTTAATGGGATCGAGTTCATCATGCGTTCCAGGAATTTTAACCCCATTTTTAATTTGAGTGTCTTTTATCCAAGGCCCTAATAATTTGGTGCATGCGGGGAAAGTCAACGCCAACATTGCGCACCCCATACTATCGATGAGGCAGTTTTTAGCGGTTTCGAATGCTAATTCGCTTTGAATTTCAACATCACAAATATAATCCGCTAATGTAACAAGCAGTTCATCAAATGAAGGTCTTGTATTATCCCGAATATCACCAGCATGCATTATGATCGATCCTTAAGTGAAACAAAGGCAACAGGTTCAGGTCCAATATATTCTGCAGAAGGACGAATCAGTTTATTATTAGCACGTTGTTCCAACACGTGTGCTGCCCATCCGGTTAATCTTGCAATCACAAAAATTGGAGTAAATAAAGAGGTAGGAATACCACAAAAATGATAAGCGCTGGCGCTATAAAAATCTAAATTAGGGAATAACTTTTTCTCATCCCACATTATTTTTTCAATCTTCTCAGAAACGGCAAATAAGGTTTTATCACCTAATGCCTCACTTAAGGCTTTTGCTTGTTTTTTGATCACTTCAGAACGAGGATCGGAGGTCGTATACACCCGATGACCAAATCCCATGATTAAGGCTTTCTCTTGTAGTTTTGTTAAAAGGCCTTTTTCAGCTGCCTCTGGCGTTGCATATTGTTGGATTAACATCATCGCGGCTTCATTAGCACCCCCATGTAATGGGCCACGTAACGTGCCAATTGCGGCGGTAATAGCAGAATAAAAATCTGATAAGGTCGCAGCACAAACTCTTGCTGCAAAGGTAGAAGCATTAAATTCATGCTCTGCGTATAAAATCAACGACAGATCGAGTGTTTTCACCATGAGCTTGCCAAGCTCACTATTCATATCCCACGTAGGGCCATGCAATAATTTTAAAAAATATTCAGCGGTACTCTTTGCTTCAATATCTAATGCAATGGAATTGCCATTTAAATGATAATGGTACCAATACAATAAAGCGCCAGGAAATAATGATAGCAATCTATCGGCGACTTCTTGTCCGCTGCGATTAGCACCTTCAGGTTCCAGTGTGCCCACAAAAGAACAAACCGTTCGTAATACATCCATCGGATTGGCTTGCGCAGGAATTCGTTTAAGCAAATCAGCGACTTCTTTGGGTAACCCTCTTAAACTCTGTAATTTTTCATTATATTGC